>NZ_JBJYIN010000008.1:0-211515 GCF_046237015.1 Pectobacterium hainanensis | reverse complement strand
CTTCTCCAAAACCGAGGTTTTGCGGAGTAAGATTGATATCAGCGGAACCATCAAATAGCACACCATTAATTTTGCGTGGTGTGGCGAGTTTAGTTGCAGCGGCGGCAGTTGCGGCTTTCCCCAAATATCGCCCATCGGCCTCCGTTTTATTCCATGCGTTAATGTCACCAGCCAACAAGTTGACATCAGCAGATAACGGTTTTCCGTTAATCTTAATTGAACGTAGCGCATATTTTTGCGCCGCTTGCGCGTCAGTCAATGCGCCCACATCCCCAGCGTTCAGCGTAATATCGGCAGACAGCGCCTTGCCGTTGACTTTACGTGCCGACGGCACACGGCTGTTGGCGTTGGTATTAGCCGCTGCCGCTGATTCAGTAGCCACAGACACTTTATTATCTGTCTCTATTTTGGTGTAAGCGTCAACATCCCCAGCTTTCAGCGTAATATCAGCGGAACCATCAAACAGCACACCGCTAATTTTCCGAGGTGTAGCCAATTTAGTTGCAGCGGCGGCAGTTGCGGCTTTCCCCAAATATCGCCCATCGGCTTCCGTTTTATTCCATGCGTTAATATCGCTGGCTAACAGATTCACATCAGCAGATAGCGGTTTTCCGTTAATCTTAATTGAACGTAGCGCATATTTTTGCGCTGCTTGCGCGTCAGTCAATGCGCCCACATCCCCGGCGTTCAGCGTAATATCGGCAGACAGCGCCTTGCCGTTGACTTTACGCGCCGATGGCACACGGTCATTGGCGTTATCATTCGCGGCTTTCACGGCTTTTGGGGTTGCTGCGAGTGTTTCGCTATCGCTGTTCGTCGCGTTGCTCAGTTGCACAAGTCCCTTTACAGTCAGTGTCCCGTCAGGATGTTTGCGACTCTTTTCATGCTCCGCCAGTGCATCATCCACGTAAGCTCGCGTTGCCAGCACCACCGCCGGATCGATTTTCAGTGTGACTGCCTCGGTGCTACTGACAATCAAAATCATACGCACGGTTTGAATGCGGCCGCTGCCTTCCTGCAATTGGGGTTTGTACGTTTCTGGGCAGTTTGCGATAGCGATCAGATTCTCGTCATCGTCAAACAGGCCGATCTCACGAATCCACCAACCGCCTTCATTTTCTGGAATGACCTGCTCAGCAATAATCTGGCTGGGGTTTTTCGGGTCAACACTCAGGGTATTGAGCGCGGCCCGACGTTTCTCGTTAATCAGTTTGGTTTGTGCCGGGTTTGGGGTTGGCAATACGCCGCCGCCGTCACCGACGGCCATCCGAGTAATGTTCAGGCGGCTACCCAGTGCGGTCGCGTTAGCCAGTTTGGCGGCGCCGATGTTGGTTAACAGGGCAAAATAGGTTGCGCTCATGCGGTTACGCTCACGTTGTCAATTAAATGAAGCGCTGCCCCGGTCACATCTAGACCGGACACAGTGATAGCTTCAGGGAAATAGGGGTAAACGGTCAGGTCATCACCGTCGTAAATCGTGGCGGCAACATAGGCAGCGCCCTGTGTGTCGAGGTTGATATTCAGCCCCAGCAGGTGACGCGACGCGGGTTTAGCGTCGGCAATCAGCCGCTCCAACTCGTAAAACGTTTCTTCTGTGATGCCGCTATCCTGTACGCCAATGTCTAACCGAAACGTGCCGGGTGATTCGCCGCTCTGCCACCATTCGATGATGCGAATCAGGTATCCGAACGGTTCGACCACACGACGCAATGCCGCAATCGTTCCTTTTTGCCTATGTATCAGCCACGCGGATCTAATTACCTGCCGCTTTGTTTTTTCCGACCAGTTTTTATCCCACCTATCAACAGAGAGTGCCCACGCAAGGTACGGTAACAGTTCAGTAGGACACCGTTCAGCGTTCCATAACAAATTTAAATCAATGGGGATATTACTCAGCTTCTGCGTGGATACGGCAACGCTGCGCATAAATCCACTGGCAGAAGGAGGAAGCAGATCACTCATCAATGCCCCCGGTTGTAACAATAAAACCCGTGCAATACGCTGCCTGCGTGTCACTAATCACTATGTCGTGTGGCGGCTCTACGACCCTCACTCGCTGCACTCCTTGAACATGCAGCGCCGCCATGATTGACGATAGAGCAACATCCCGCCCAATCATCCCTTGCTCACCGATCCATGATTGCAACGCCTTTTGCGCAGCGGTATGAATGGGTTCAGATTCAGGTCCCGGATAAAGGTAAAGCACGGCATTAATCGAAAAATCAACGATCTCAGCACTCTGAACCGTCAGCCTATCCGCAACCGGCCTCTTATCCTCGGCTGACAACGCCGTTTCAACGGTCAAAAGCAACTCAGATGATGCAGCTCCGTTACCTTCAGACGAAATCACAGAAACGACGACAACCGCAGGTGATGGGCTAATCGCTTTTGCATCCTTAACTTTCCCGCTCGCGCTCTTAGCAAAATATTCATAGGCCGCAGTTGGCCCTGCGACGCTAAGCCCTTCAAATGCTGATTGAGCACGCAAGCGAAATGCGGCGTCACTTTCCATTACCGCATCTTCGCTTTCCGTTTCTTCTGTTATCACCAGCCGTTCTGTATTCAGGTTTGCTGCGAGGTTATCCAGATCGTTTGATACAGCATGACTCAACATGCAAGATGCCGCGCCCTCGTTAATCCGTTGGCGTAACATCAACTCGCGATACGCAATAACCTGCGCTATCTGGTTAAGCGGCTCTGACTCTAATTCAAGAGCGGCGGCAACAGATGCCTGCTGGTTAACAGGGAACACGGCGATCATGACCGCTTTCACGTCTCTCAAGATGACTTCAAAGTCCAGCACTTCAATGATCTGCGGCTGGGGCAATTGTGATAAATCAACTGTCGCCACCGTTCCCCCCTTTAATCGTTATTGTTCCGCTGCTGGGCTCCATCGTTTCAGTGATCAAACCACTTAAGCTGGCTTCAACCTTCCCCGACTTTGAATAAATAATATCTACCGTGTTCAGCGCTAAACGAGGCTCCCAGCGCGTTAATGCAATGACAGCCGCGCTCATTAACTGCATGCGAGTAACCTCGTTTTGTGGTGCATCAATCAAATCCGGCACGATAGAGCCATAATCACGGCGCATTACTCTTGATCCTACTGGTGTCGTCAAAATGTCACGCGCGGAGTGCCACAAATGATCTCTGTCTGCCAGTGTTCCCAGGCCGTCCGGGTTCATGCCGATATAGCGCGCGCTCATTTCGTGCCATCCGTCCAACTGCCGCCGCTCTCTACAGCCCCGTGCGAGTGATCGTCAATCTGAACCCCGTTTGATTTAAACGCGCCGCCTTGATGAACGACATCACCCTCCATTTTCCCGCCCTCAGTGAATGAGAATGTTTTTGCAACAAGATGCTCAGTACACTCAACGACTGGTGTTTCCATCGTGACGCCCACCGACGCGACAATACGCGCCGTTTTCATTCCCCTGGCTTCCAGCGCGCCAGCGGCGGCGTCATAGCGCACCGTTGCGCCGTCCGGGGCCTTGATCACCAACTCGTTGATGCTGCTACCCGGTGCCGGATTTTCATTGCTATAGATACTGCCGAGAATGACGGCGGTTTCGGGATTGCCACCAATGCAGCCAAGTAATACTTGCTCACCGACTGATGGCGGGATCCACACACTGAACGCCCCCGCGCGTAACGCATTCCAGCGCAGCCAGTCCGTATCCAGCCTCCCAGAACTAACACGCACACGCCATTCATCAACGTCGATCTCGGTCACAACGCCGACGCGCAGCACGTTTTCAAGCAATCGCAATAATTCGGCAGTCATTGCAACCTCATCGACTCAATCATTTTTTCGGCAATAATCCGGCGATCACTTTCACTCAAACCAAGCAGCACACGACGCGGGTAATTAACTGATGCCGTACCACCAACCCTGTCCCGCAAACCGAATTGATGAACTCTTGCTATATATGCAGCTATGCCGAAAAAACCTACGGTTGCGCCAGAGGTATCTGATCTTGCGCGCAACCATCGCGACGTTCTAAGACGCCTAAACATGTCCTGTTTTTTAGTCGCGCTTTTTTTTGTCTCAGTTAAATCAATATCTAACCACGCTGAAATATCAGATCTCCGGAATGATCGCTCAGCACCTTTTGCCAAGTCACGGCCGGTTACCATTTTTGCGTTATTCCGTCCCGTGGTATGACGCCAATCAACCAACTCACGCAAACCCCCGCGATACACTACGCGCAGGCGGCGATGTGTTTTTTTTATTGGGTGACGTCGCCCTTCATACTGTGATCCGTCTGGATTTTGCTGCCGCGCAATACGCTGCGACTGACTACGGCGTAGGGCGATCGCTATTGCCCTGGCTGATGTACGTCGCCCTTGCGCTGACATTCCCGTCATGATGCCGTTGAATACCTCATCGAGCTGATGAAACAGGGTATCGGTATCAGCCATGAGCAATACCACCTTCAAAAACCACTTCCCATTCCCCACCACCCAGGCGCGGACGCGGCTCGGCCAAATGTTCAGCCGTCACTGCGCCGCTTTCATCACGCGTGACGATCACGCGCTCCCATACCGGTATTTTGAACAGCACATCGGCGGTGTCATCGCTGGCAATATCTGCATCAAATTCAATCAGTTTATTTTTATCAGGGTTCAACAGCAGGTCAGGCTGATTAATGCGGAGCCAGTCAAGGATCGGCAACATGAGATCGTCAATGTTTCCGGGGTAATCCATGGCCAAGACACTGATCGGATAGCGGTACATGAACGAACTATCATCACCCGCTATTTCAATAGAGCCTTTTTCTACCCAGACGGTGATACCCTCCGGATTAGCTTTGCACCAACGATTTTTCTCTGTCAGCGCCGCGCGCAGTGATTCCGCTTTTAACATTTATCAACCCTCATCGCGTTTCTTGAATTCGCCCGCCGGTGCGCTACCGCGCTCCTGGCATTCGATTGTGATATCAACCTGAGCGGCGCAATCAGCCAGCGCCGCTTCTGTCTCATCAAGCTGATTATTCAGATCGCCGTTAGTCTGCGGACTGGATGCCGGGAACCGGCACGGCGTCAACTTCAGACAGCCATTTACGATAAGCGCTACCGCCGATGATGGCTGGTCGTTGCCGCAGCCTGGCAATATCAGCAGGCAGAAGAGTGCCAGCCCAATGCTTAAGCTCTTGGTTTTCACGTTTTAACCTCTCAATCAGTTTCTGCCTATCTGACAATGCTGCCCGGTTCTGCACTGCTAAATCACGCAGCCTGGCCTGATCTTCGTCACTACGTTTTATCTGTTCAGTAAGCGCGTTAAGCTGGTCGCTTTTTTCATCCAGTGCGTCACGCTGCTGTTTCAGCGTTTTTTCCTGCTGGCTATTCAGCTTTTGTGAATTCTCTAATCGCCAAGACTGCAAACCAGCTCCCGCAACCAGCAGGAAAAATACGACAATCCGCCAATCCTTAATTAGCCCGATCAAAGCGCTACCCGCTCGCGTACCCAGCCATAAAGAAAGGCTTCATTCGCCGCCCGCTGCTCTGCTAACTCAAGATAACGAGCGCCTTGACTGCAATTCATAGCCTTAAGCATTACTTGTTCTCCATCAGCACCTCGGGCGACTAGGTATTGGCGAAGCGCGGTAATAGTTCGCGGGCCGATATTCCCATCAGGTAATAAATCAGGATAAAGCCGCCCACCATCATTTAACGCAGTCAACCAGCGCTGGAACCAACGCGACGGAACAGACGGCCCCATGTTGATCCCTGTATCACATAACTCCGCTGCGATGGCTGCTGATAGTGTCGCTACTTGGTCATAACGCGGTGCATACCAGTAGTCAGCCTCATAAATTGCCAACGCCTCCGCACGCGATAAATTGCGTATATCACCGCTGTAGCCATGCGCGCGCGCTACCTTTTCAGTAATACCGAAATTTGTCGCACCGCCTTTGTCTGATGGGTGGTTTACATACCCTCCCTCTCGATCAAGGATTGCGTTAAAAATTTCATCTTTTCTCATGACTTAACGCCTCATTTATTCCGCTCGGCTATCACCAGAACTACTACCATCACTCCAGCGCCGCGAGCGCCGCTGAATCAGTAATTCAATAGTCTGATAACCTGCGATCCCCAGCATCGAACCAATGCCACATATAGCGGTGAGAGGCAGGTTCGGAAATTGAACCAACACGACACCTGCGACCATTGACACAAAACCACCCAACAACATACGTCCGATAAACAACCGCAGCGTGATCGGCTCACTACCTGCCAACACTTTTCCCACTGCGATCAGCACACCGATAACAAACAGCGTGACAACGCTCTTCTCCGCTTCATTCACAATTAGCTCCAAAGCTGGATCGTTTGCGGCTCGTTGGCCTCCACTGCATCCGGCATTTCTACTGACTGCCCAGCAGCCAAAAATAATGTATTGCTCAGACCTGGATTAGCGGCAATGACAGCCTCAGTTACACCGTCTGTACGCCCGTAATGCCGGTAACACAGTTGATCGACGGTATCTCCCTGTAGCGCTTTCACTTTCACTAAAACGCCTCCGCAAAGTTGCGCTCAGCACCGCGAATGTCCGACATAGCCCAGCGCGCATCACGCCACAGATCCGCTGCCTGCAATGTCAATGCGCTGGCGTGTTTCTCGCCCGCGTCGCCAGTTGTATCAACGTCGCGGTAGTTCTCAATCAGCAGCGCACGGGCGATACTGAATACCGCGCGGCGATATCGATACACCTTCACGCTGCTGCCGTTTATCAATGAAGCAGGGACGAGATCTAACGATGTATAACCATCGCTAACCCTGCTGGCTTGCCATTCCGATAACTGATCGGTGATGTGCGCTACCGCTTCGATCACAACGTGCTTTAGCCTGGTTGTCGTCACCGCGCCGTTAATGCGCATTTCCATGCGAACATCGCTTAACGAGATCTCCGGCCAGAACGCGGCGGCGCTAACTTTTTCTCCGTTATCATCGATATCTGGCACATCGTCAGTGGCGGCGGTGACAGATCGCCCAGCAACAAAGCTCATGATCAAAGCTCCTAAAAGGTTGGCGGTGAGCGAGTGGAGAAAAACACACGCTATACGTTGCAGATCTCCACTCGCGCCGCCAGCGCTCGGGGCGCAAGTCGGTTATTCGGTTTTTTCGCTCGCAGTCTTTTTTGCTACTGTTTTTCGGGCCGTTGTTTTCTTTGTTGTCGCCGCCGTTCTGCGCGTTGTTTTACGGACTGCGGTCTTATTTGCTGCCGTGGCCGCCACAGCCGAATTTGACGATGCTTCATCACTTTCGGTAGTCGCCGCATTTTCAGCCCCACCCCCGGTGCCATCCTCCGCAGCATTACCAGCATCGTTACCGCTGCCTGCATCGGCGGCGAGGTTGGCCTTTTTAACCAGTCTCGCCAGACGTTCGATCTCTTTCTTCACTCCCGCACCCGCATCCAGCTTCAACGCCTGCCGCAACAATTCCAGTGCCGCTACCTGGTCAGTTTCAGTACCGTTTCGCAGTGCAAACGCGCGGGCCTTGCGTAGCTTCGCAGTAACCTGATCTGGCATATCCGAGCTATCGACAATCTGCGCCAACTCTGCCAGTAGCGGCTGGAATGCGGAGACATCCGCGGTGTTATCCGCCTTTATCTGTACCAGAATCGGATCACAAATCTCTTCAACAAGAACTGTGGCAGAGGTGCGGTTAAATCGGTCAGGCATCGAGAGGCCGTGAGCGACGACATAGCGGCCAATGCGTACCGCTAACGGGTATTCAGCAGCATCAATCGCCCATACCATCAGCGTTACAATCACTTCATCTTGCCTGCCGCTATCCCCCTCAAGCGTCCCATCAATCCAGCCCTCATACTGAGGAAGCAGCCGTTTTTTCATCACGGCTTTCCCCTGGTCAGATTGCACTTTGCGTAATGCACTCTGATCCATGCGCAGCCGGTGAAGAATTTGTTCATGAGCCGTGCGCGCGGTATCAGAGTGTTCGTCTGTTTTACCGTGGCGCTCCGCCATGACTCTTTGGAAATGTTTTTGTGCCGGTGTCAGCATTATCCCGTCCCCGAGTAACGGCGGGCTTAAGCCCGCCTAGTGCGTGCGGTATTACTCGCCGCCGTTCTCTGCCTGCGCAAAAGTAATGCCGTCAATAAACGCCACGTTGCCGTAATCTTCGATAACGAAATCATCGTTAGACGATTGATAGGTAGCAACGCGGTTATATTCCGACTCTTCTTTAATCGTCCTGCGCAAGCCGCCGCGCTGGTAATACACCGACAGGTTTTTAAACGGCGTAATCAGCACACCATTTACAGGGAAGTACGGCGCGATAAAGGTCGGCATGTTGCCTACACGTTCCTGAGCAACAATAAGCTGACCGGCCAGCGCTTCAGTATTTGGATTGGTCTGACTCATCGCGTTAATTGCGGGGAAGTTACTGGTTGTCAGCAGATCGCCAGCCAGTATCACGACGTTGTCAGGATTACGTTTATGCCACTCGTCCATCAGACTGTTTTTCGCGTCATAAACCGCAACCGACAGGTTGCCGTAGGTGCCCTTTGCAATGACTTTATTGTCTTCATCACGCGCAGTGATCGTGACATCAGAAATACGGCGATGAGCCGCTTCTGTGCGGATTTTTTGCAGCCAACCAATACCGCAATCCTGCAATAGCGGATTAGCGGCACGGTCAGACGGGTCAGCGTAGCTTGTGCCGTTAAAGCCGATCATGATGCGATCCAGCGACATTTGGCGCGCCATTGCGGAACTGATTAACGGCTGAAAGTTTGGCTGATGTGCCCAGGCATCTAACTGTTCGTAGCTGATACCGTAGTCATAGTTAACCTTGCGACACGTATAATTGAATGGCTCCATCGTGTGATTCATGCCCGGATTACGGCGCACAGTAGTGCCGTTGTTCACCCCGGCCATCGGCCCCTTACTGCCAATCAGGACTTTTTGCCCGATCTGCTGGGTAACACCGAATACGTTAATTTTGCTCAGGAATGTATCGCTTTGCTGCGCAGCGGCTTCAAGTCGCTGCTGTACCGTTGGATCAACGGCAAATTTTGCCGCGATAGCGGCTGACGAAACACCGTTTAATTGGGCCTGCCGGGCAATATACTGATCAAACAGTTGGCGGGTAATGTTTTCCATATTCTTTTGCTCTCGTTATGAATATCAGTAGTCAGCCAACTGCGAGTTACTGCCCCCGCCGGCCGGTGGGCGATGACTGAAACTGCTATCAGTCACGGACAATTTCTGGCGTAGCGCCTCAAGATCGCTGGTCAGCTTTTCAATAGCCTGTTTATCACTTGCCCGCGCCTGCTCTATAGCACTGAACTGATCGCTCAGATCGGCCTGAGACTGCGCCACGACTTCCACGGCCTGATGAACCTGGCTGAATCGCTCATCATCGGATTTCTTACCTTTGCCCAGAATTCCCATGACGCGGTTAAACCACTGCTTTCCTTCTTCACCACGCTGCGCCGTGAGTTCGATAACGTCAGCTTCAATCGCATCAGAGAACATCGGGGCTTCAGCCTGCTGGTTATTGAACGC
This sequence comes from Pectobacterium hainanensis, assembly GCF_046237015.1. Taxonomy (NCBI): domain Bacteria; kingdom Pseudomonadati; phylum Pseudomonadota; class Gammaproteobacteria; order Enterobacterales; family Pectobacteriaceae; genus Pectobacterium; species Pectobacterium hainanensis. The sequence continues at coordinate 201,985 of NZ_JBJYIN010000008.1, read as the reverse complement.
CATAACCTGCGCGCGCTGCTGCGCTGTAAATTTCAGACGTTCAGTACCCAGACTGGCGGGCGTATCAGTCATTGCCAGCCCCATCACGTAGGCTTTTCCGTTTAGGGCAAATTGCGGGTGCAACTCAATGCTGGAAAAAACCTTCTTCCCGGCATCGGTCAACTGTTTCATCCGGGCAGACGGTTCGATCTCTGCATATAGCGCGGTGCGCCCAGACAGCGGGCCGTCAGTAATATCTTCTGCGCTCAGCGCAGTAACATCCCCCATAGCGCCGAAATCGCTATCAGGGTAAGGGGAAAGGTAGTGCTCGACGTTGACACGTGCGCCATAGACTTCCGGGCTGTAATTTGCCGCTGCATCGCGCAGGTGTTCAGGCTTGATTTCTCGCCCGTCAACGGTGGCACCGGAGACGGCAACACGGAATTTCTTACGTGTAGTAGCTTTAGCTGCCATATTCGTTTGCTCGTTTTGTTGAGTTCCAAACGATGATGACAGGCGCGAGGCCACACCCTCAACGCGTTGTTGTTGTAGGAGAAAGCTGACAACCACAGGCACAAGAAACTACCCGCGCGCGCGGGTTAATCTCCCCGACATGAAACAAGGGGATGGCAATGACAGTTCAGGAAGCATTCATCAGGCAGCGCGCGCGACAGCTTTACTGGCAGGGATACCCGCCAGCTGAAATCTCTCGCCTGATGGGCATCAATCAAAATACGGTTTACGCATGGAAAAAACGCGACGAATGGGACGAAACACCCACAATACAGCGCGTCACAACGTCGATCGATGCACGACTGGTTCAACTGACTGCAAAAGACAAAAAGACAGGCGGCGACTTTAAAGAAATTGACCTGCTGACACGCCAGTTAAAGAAGCTTGATAACGGAACGCCCGCGACGCAGCCCAAGAAAAAGATCCGCAAGAAACAGAACTATTTTTCAGAATCACAGATTGCAGCATTGCGTACGAACATTCTCGACTCACTGCACTGGCATCAACTCGGCTGGTATGACAATCATCATCACCGCAACAGGATGCTGCTGAAATCTCGTCAGGTTGGTGCGACGTGGTATTTTGCGCGTGAAGCGCTGTTACGTGCGCTGAGTGACGATGTGAAGTACAAGCATCAACTGAACCAGATATTTTTATCAGCCAGTCGCCGCCAGGCTTATCAGTTCCGCAGCTTCATTCGCTCCGCAGCCGCAGAGGTTGATGTTGAACTGAAGGGCGGCGACATGATCCAACTGTTCAACGGCGCTGAACTGCATTTTCTGGGAACGTCAGCGGCGACAGCCCAGTCGTACACCGGAAATCTTTATTTTGATGAATTTTTCTGGGTCGGCCAGTTCGCAAACTTGAAGAAAGTTGCGGGAGCAATGGCGACCCTCAAAGGGCTTACGCGTACCTATTTTTCCACGCCGTCAGCAGAAAGCCATGAGGCTTACCCGTTCTGGACAGGGGAAGCATTCAACAAAGGCCGCAAGAATGGCGCCCGCATTGAGTTTGACACATCGTGGAAGACATTGAATAGCGGCGTGATGTGTCCAGACAATATCTGGCGCCAGATCGTCACCCTGAAAGACGCCATCGATCACGGCTGGGATCTCACCGACATTGACGAAGTTCAACTGGAAAACAGCCCGGAAGAATATGAACAGCTCTATAACTGCCAGTTTATCCGTAATGGTGAAGCGGCATTCGACTACAACGCACTGCTGACGTGCGGCGCGGATGGTTACGACGACTGGCCCGACTGGAAACCCTACGCCATGCGCCCAATGGCTGATCGCCCGGTATGGATTGGCTACGACCCTAACGGCGCCAGCGGCAAGGGAGACAGCGGCGCCATTTCAGTTAACGCAGCTCCGCTCATTCCCGGCGGAAAGTTTCGCACTATCGAAACGCAACGCGTGCGCGGCATGGAGTTTGAAGCCCAGGCCGCGCTGATTATCAGCATGCTGTCACGCTATAACGTCCAGCATATCGGCATTGATGGGCAAGGCATCGGCGAAGCCGTCTGGCAGTTAGTGAAGAAAGCCTTTCCGGCAGCGGTATGTTACCAATTCTCTGCATCAAGTAAGCGCATGCTGGTACTGAAGATGCTACAGATTATCCGCAGTGGACGCTGGGAATACGACAGAGGGGAACGCGACCTGATCACCGCGTTTAATGCCGTACGCAAAGTTGTTACACCGGGCGGCGTTATCACCTATGACACCGATCGTTCACGCGGCGTAAGTCACGGCGATCTAGCCTGGGCAACAATGCTCTCAATTATTAACGAGCCGCTGGGGCAAGAAGTCGGTGGCAAAATGACGGTTACGGAGTATTAAATTGAGCAAACGCAAGCCATATCGCACACAACGGCAAGGTGGAACAGATCTGGCCGCAGAATTACAAAAACTCCCTGGCCTGAGTACGTTTACATTCGACGGCCCCTGGCCTGTGAGTGGCGCGCATGATCTGTTAGATAACATGTACTGTGCTAACAATGGCCGGTATTACGATACGCCAATCAGTTGGTACGGCCTGGCTCGCCAGTTCGGCTACGCAAGCTGGCACCAGTCTGCATTGTTCTTCAAGCGTAACGTGTTGGCTGGCTGCTTCATTCCGCACAAATTACTATCACGTCAGGCATTCTCTGCGTTCGCGCTTGACTGGTTTGTGTTTGGCAATGCATACCTTGAGATGCGCAAAAACTGGATTAACGGGCCGCTGGGGTTTCGTAACTCACTGGCTAAATACACCCGGCGCGGTTCCGACCTCGATACATACTGGTTTATTCAGTCTGGACCGGATGATCACCAGTTTGAAACCGGCTCTGTCTGCCACGTCATCAACCCTGATATTCATCAAGAAATCTACGGTATGCCTGAATACTTTGCCGGGCTACTGTCTGCCAACCTGTCACACTCTGCTGACAAGTTCCGCAAACTGTATTACGACAACGGCTCTCATGCAGGCTGCATCGTTTACGTGAACAGCGCGATTGCTGATCAGGAAAGCTTAGACAAACTGAAGAAAACATTGACGGATACGCGGCGGGGAGGGGCATTTAAAAACATCCTGCTGCATGCACCACAAGGTGGTAAGGACTCAGTGCAGATACTGCCGTTTAGCCAGATATCAGCAAAAGATGAATTCATTGGCGTCAAGTCATCAACGCGTGATGATATTCTCGCCGCTCACCGCGTTCCGCCGCAATTAATGGGCGCAATGCCGGAAGGCAATGGCTCGTTTGGAGACGTTGAGAAAGCAGCCCGCGTATTCGCTATCAACGAACTAACTCCCGTCATGGAATCAATGAAGCACATCAATGACTGGCTCGGTGAAGAAGTGATCCGCTTCAATCCGTACGCCCTGCTTGAACCAGTGAAGTAACCCACGACATCACACCGTCATGCGGCGGTGTGACACACATCATCACCCGCGCATACCAAACACCCCCAACCAGACGCCGCCAGCGGCATTCTAACGTGTTCATACATATCAGAACGCACAATGCACCCATTCAGTTCGCACCAATCACAGGCCGATTCAGGAAGCATTAGACCCCCTACCCATACCCCAAAGCGCGCGCTTGCTCCCCCGCCTCGCCCGCGCACTAAACACGCCTCTTTTTGTGCAATATCTCAGGGTAGGGAAAAGCGCGCCAGTTCTGGCGCGGGATAGGGTTCAATGGTGTGAAATAATTGTGCAAATTTGTGCAGGATCTTACAATGGAAGATTAAAAATAAATTAAATGCTTTATCTTGCTTCAAGTTGCGCTATTATACCTCTAGCAAGTTGCTTCAACTTGCAGCGTTATAACCTGATTCTTTTGAGAGGTATGACCTTCATGAAAAACTTAGTTGACCGAATAGCCGATGGTGAGGCGACACTGCTTGGTATAGACGAAATTTGTAAACGATTAGGGATTTCTCGCTCAACACTAGAGCGTTGGATACGCAATGGCAGCAAGCAAAGCAATAAAAGCCGCCGCTTAAAAGAACTTGCCGAAGGCATTATGCAAAATAGTGCAGGCCTAACGCCCTCGGCAGTAACAGGAGGGATAGGGCTTCCGAACCGCATGCTCGATATAAACGAGTCAAGTAGCGATAATTCCATAGTCTTCCCGGCTCCTGATATAAAAATCGGCCAAAGTCCAAAATGGGAATTACAAACATTCAAAAATTGGCTATCAAAAAATTCAACTGTCTAATAAATAAGAGTGCTGGCTACTTCTTTTGGAATAGCCAGCACTCTTGATGGCAAGAAACACAATCAATCACCGTCAACTCTATTAAGCTCTACCATCACCGCCAGCCGTTCCGCTGGCGTCATCGCTCGATACTTAGCCGCCCACCTTTCCGCCTTACGCTTGATGCGCTGCCGATCGATATAGTCTTTACCAGCAAACTTCGCACTATATGCCATGCCCTCCGGGAAATTCATCCATAGCTTTTCCGTTCTGACTCCACCGCGTGTCATGACCTGAAATTCGATAGCGCGCCAGCCATGCAATAGCTCGTCGTAAAGCGATGACGGATAGCCGGAAATCATCACGCTGGCTGGGACACGTCGCAGTGTAGCGATCAGTTCCTGGTGGTCATCGGCGGTGTATTCGTAACGGTAACGATTCCGACTGGTGCGCGTTTCGGGCAGATAGGGCGGATCGACGTAAATCAGTACCCGACCCGCGCGGGTAAAGTCGAACGTACGCAGGTATTCCAACGCATCGCCACAAACCAGGCTCACATTACTGTTTCTCTGGCTTAATGCATGCGCATAAACAAATTTATTGAGCGCATTCTCATCAATATCTATCCCGATATTTTTCATAGCAACAGGCTTTCTTAGCATGATTGCGCCGCCGCCCAGGTGCGTTTCTATGTACGTATCATGCGGTGGCATGTTGGCGATAATTTTCTGATACGCTCCTGACGCGGCCTTGCTTCCCAGATAGCTCATTATTTTGCCTCCGCACCTGGCTTTAATATTCCAACGCAAATCTCAACGCACTGATCGCAGATACACACACTCCTCGTCCCAACAATGATTTTTTTGGCTTCAGCCCTTGGTATATTGCAGAATGAGCACTGTAATTCACCGTTAACAGCGGTCATCCCTTCACGCTTCAAGGCCTGATAGCCATTCCTAACTGACTCAGCACAACCTACAAGCTCACCTGGCGTTAAATTTTCATTGACCATGATAGTTTGCAATCGTGATGAAACACCCATTAGCTTCAGTTCCTTAATGGTGTATTTCGGTATTTCTTTACCTTTAGGTATTGCCATGATTCCCCCTTGTGGTACCACATAGCTATTTTCATCTGTGCTGCAGCCGCATCATTTCTGACTGTGATCTATGTTCTGGCCAGCACAGCCGGTTATGACTATGAAACATCACGCAGCGTCGCGATCCGATGTAACAGCGACGCCGCTCTATCCTGATATTCCGCGTCTTTTTGCTTTTTCGTCTGGGCTCGATACAGACAGCCGTCAGCGCTAGCAATGTATGCATAGCCAGCGAGCGCGATTGCATTGCCTGTTTCCAGCCGCCGCAACTCACCGTCGCTGATATCCCAACCCAATGAGCGGGCGAAATCGGCAACGCTGGCACGCCAGTCGTCCGACCGTTTACTAACAGTCTGTTTTTCACTCTCTTTGTGCGGCTGAGTTGTGGACGAGTGTTCTTTATGTCGCCGATCCGGCGGCTGAGATCGAAGTCGATTAAGCAATCCACGCCGTTCCATATCGGTCATGTGTTCAAAGTCGATATTTTCTGGTTCTGACGTACTGCCAATCTCTCTATCGGCGGGTTCGGAAATGCTTACTTTTTCGTCGCCCGTAGAGTTATTGACAGAACTCCAAGCGCCGCCGGTTGGCGACGTAACGGCCAAACCACGCCCAGCGCTATCATTAGCGCCTGCGTCTGCTGCCTGTTTCTTGCGGATTTTCCACTTAACGAGACGGGTACAGATGCGCGACAACTCACCCAAACGCGGGGAGAAAACACCAAAGATTTTTTCTGGTGTCTCGCCGTAGTCGTTTTGCTCGTCGGCTTCCTCATACGCGATGCGCACGGTGTATAGCTCGCGCGGGATCAGCACACCGCCTTGCTTTTCGATGTAAGTCGCGAAGCAGCCAGCATCGGCAGAGGCTAGCACGGCATCCATTGCCGGATCGGCTAACTGAGAAGCGCCACGCTTGAATGTTCCGGCTTCTTTCTGCACTGCGGTAAGTTGGTTTGCCAACTTGCGAAGCTCACGCCAAACAGTTACAGGCGGCAAGCCGAACGGCTGAAACTGCCGGATGTTATGTTGAGATGCCCAGGCCATCGCAAACTTTGCGGTTTCGCGCAGAGGCTTTCCGGTTTCGTTATCACGCTCACCGTCAAGTGCGTAGCCGTCGATGTTTTTACTGATATATTTCGCAACGTAGGCGGTGGCGCTACCCTTCCTAGGATCAAGACGCTTCGCTTTAAAGCGCGCGCCGGTATTGCGTCCCAGCTCAGCGCGGTCTACAGCGATGAAGTATTCACGCAGAATTTCAGTGATTTCTTTCCGGTCTTCGGGCGGCATGAATAGCAATACGTGCCAGTGCGGCGTGGCGTCGTGATGCGGTTCTGCAACGCGAAAGCCATACGGACGCAGGCCGCGTCGGTTCAGTTTCGACATAGCCTTAGCCCACGTCTTACATAAATAACGCTGCCCCTGCCGAGGTGATGAGGTATCCCACTTGGGATTTTGATGACCGCTCTGAATGGTGGCGTGATAGCGCGACGGGCAAGTAATAGTAAGAAAAACCCCCGCGTCACTGCGCGATATGGCAACCATTTCAACGCCTGCCATTCTCGTCATGAGTTCGTGACGGCGAATAACAGGATTGCTGATGCTTGCGTATACCATGTTTTCCAGCGATGCGACGTTGCCATCTTCATCAACCAGTTCATGGGCCTTAAAGAATTCGCGGTTTTTACGGCGTTGCTCTTGCCACTGGTTCAGTGCATCGATACTGACATACGGCATGCGTTTCTTGTGGATCACGCCGATGGCGCGGAACTGGTTTTCTCGCCATTCGCAGCGCAAACGCCATAACTTACGCCCCCACCATTCGGGGCTGATGATGCGCAGAATGGCGGAGCAAATACGTTTTTTTGATTCGTCATCGCCAATGATCACGCCCCAGCACGGCGGCGTTATGCGTAGCGCCAGCATTTCACGGCCTAAATGCCAGAAAAGCGCCTGAATCTCGTCATTGGTCATATCAGCGGGCAATGTGCTGCCGCATTCGGTTTCAAACATTTCCGCGATGCTGGCTGCGATAGCGTGACCAGCGTTAATCGCTTCATGTTTCGTAAATTCTGCCAGATGCTGCCAGCGTGCACGCCAGTAGCTGACAAGCTCTGAAGTAAAACCATCGCGCACACCTTGCTTGGCACGCACAGCATCAAGACGCAGCAGGGCTTTTTTCACGGTTCCCATGAAAAAGGCGCTGACGTGTCTCACTTCGCGGTTCGCGCGCAGCCATTCTATTTTTTTCCTGTATGTATCACGGATAAAAAACGGCTGTTCCAGCAAGCGCCCCTCAACACCTTCCGGCGTTTCCATCCAGTATTGCAACGCCGCATGATGCTCATTTCGCTCAACTTCAGCGAACTGGCGGCGCATCGTCAGCAGTGTTGAATTAAGCTCGAAGTAGTCCAACCGCGCGACGGCCTGATCGAAATCCAGATCGGAGAAAGCGGCACGCGATACCAGCCGTTTAAGATGCTTGTCTACGGCTGGATGCGGCGTGGTGGCATTTGCGGTAGAAGAGGGAAAAGAGTCAGCGATCCCCTGATACGCGGAGATCGCTGGGCGTGGCGCATTCCACGGATAAGCCCACTGTTCGGACATTACTCACAAACCCCGGCATAGACGCTGTTGCAAACCATCGGATCGACGGCTTCGCCCAATAAATCGAACTGTTGCCCCCCTCTAGTTGTTAACGCCCAATCTCTGTACGTATGGATACCGTGCGACTCGACACTAATACACTCAATGCGCCGTTCCGCTTTTTTGGGATCGTTTGTTGATGGGAAGAAAGTGGAATTCTGACGACGAGAACATGCAGCAACGAGGTTCTCCCGGCGCGCCACTCGCTCTACTTCTTCCGGCCAGCGACGGAAGATTTCCGCAAGCTCGGATTTTCTGGCGTGTATGCACGGCATACATCCAACGCGGCTACACCCCTGCTCATAAAGGGGGTTTGGCTTGATAGCGTGCCGCTTTGCCAATGCAAAGACATCAGCATGTTTCCAGTGAAGAATGGGGCGATAGATGCTTAGGCGCGGCCCCAAATCAAAACCGGATTCCCATTCTGAAAGAAGCGCACGCGGCGCGGATTCTTCGGCGCGAACACCTTGCCAAGAGACGACCTCAAACCCCGCATCAGTGATCGGTTCAACAACCTGTAACCGGATAGGTTCGTGCTTTAACTCAGTTGTGCAAAATCGGCGCTTAGTGGATGGGAAGCGGCCTTTCCACATACACAGATCGAGAAACGGGATACCAGTGGGATGCAGGGTATCTAACGCAGTAGCGATAATTTTTGCGGCCTGCTTATCAGTAAAACCACAGTCTGAAACTAGTGTCGTAGGCCACTTTTCAGCAATGAATTTCCTTTTGCCTTCTATTTGCCGAGAAAAGTCAGCATGGACGCGCCTTATTCTGGTATCAGCAAAGGCTGGGATGTGATCAACTCCAGACTCTATAGCCAGCAGCCATTGAGCTAGTGAGTCCTTCCCTCCAGAAACAGATATACAATTGATTGTGTTTGGTTCACGGCAGCGCCAATTTAGGGTGAATAACATCAGAACGCCTCCCCATCGAACGCACCGGAAGCAACCATTTCCTGATACGTCGCATCGCCCATGCATGGGCCACAATCAGGGCAGCAACCGCCGCCCGCACGCCCACAGCCGTCACAGGTTTTCAGCACGCCGATCACTTCTTTTGCGGCACCGCGCGTGATTGCGCTCGCACTAACTGAGCGCCGAACTGCGATTTCATGAAATTTATAATGTTGATAAATCTCACGTGTGGCTGTCGTATCGCTGTTTGAGATAACAACTGACGCACCCGTTTCCCGATTGATACGTGACAGCACATCAGCTAATTCCTTGTGACTGTCTGGCGTAAATGCTGATGTGTAATACTGCGTGAAATTAGCTGTGTCGGAGGCAGGCAAGTACGGAGGGTCGCAATAAATTACGACGCCTGATTCAGCATAAACACGAAGTGTTTCTTTGAAATCTGCGCAAATAAAAATAGCGCCGGTATCTTTGGCTTTTTCCGCAAACTGCCTAATTTCGTCTTCTGGAAAATATGGTGCGGTATACCTACCAAACGGAACATTAAAGCCGCCAGATCGGTTATATCTGCACATGCCGTTATAACCATGTCGGTTTAAGAAAAGGAATTGTGCTGCGCGATTTATCTTTACAGCATTTGGGCCAGCATGCGGGATCGTGTAATCCATCGAGCGAGAATTAAAGTCGCGCCGGGTGTCTTCATATCCATGCGCTGTATTGAACATTTTGAATAGCCAGCGCGCATCCTCTATGAGTTTTTCAGGGTAGCTGGCTGCTTGAGTGTACAGATTAATCAGATCCGCATTAATATCGGCCAAAACATAACGGCGATAGTCCGTATTCAGGAATACCGACGCGCCACCGACAAATGGTTCGATAAGACAATCGCCCTTTGGCATGATCGGCAGTAAATCGGGCAGGACGCGGGTTTTACCCCCCGCCCATTTGATGAACGGGCGGATCATAATTCACCGCCATTATTCTGAACTAAACGAGACATAACCGCAGAAACCAACGCGACCTGGCTGATCGCATCATCCAGCGCGTTATGCTTAACTCCGATGGTTTCTGCTGTGCTGAGAAAGCGCCCCATATCCATGATGGCGAACCCGACTTCTTTCATCGTTCTGACGTCACGCTCATTCCAGTAATTCCACGGAACATCAATATCCGTTCGCTCAAATGCTGTTTTCAGGATGGTGCAATCAAACGACGGAGCATTCGCCCACACTTGCAATGTTTCTAGGCTTTCAGCGTTATCTGTCAGCCAGTCGCTAAATTCGCTGAGTGCGCCCCAAATCGGGGTAGCATCATCGCTAATTAATTCGGCACGGGCGTCTGATGACTGGCGCAACCACCATTTAATGGTGTTGCCATCTGGCACAGCACCATTGAGCATGTCGTTTTCAAAATCGACGCGGCAATAAAAACGCTCACCCAATTCACCTGTTACAGGATGAAAGAACACCGCGCCGATTGAACCCACCGGCGCGTTGGCTTTTTTCCCCAGCGCTTCAATATCAATCATGACGTTGTTCATACGATGATCTCCTGTGACGAGTGCTCAAACCGCTCAGCCTCTTTGCGCATCAACTCGATAACCTCTGCGGCTGAAAACTCTTTTTGCTGCGCATGGAGTGCCAGCGCTGCAAGACGTTGAGAAAACGACCAATGCTGGTCTTTTTTTTCCTCCAGACGTGCTTTACCCAGCAGAGCGACAAGCGCATCACTACCAGCTACTTGCATCGTTTTAACTTCTGCATTTCTCATCGTGATTTCCTTTTTTCAGGTAATAGAAAGCCCGGCGGGTTTACGCCTTTAAAAACGGGATTTAACGGTTAAAGAATTAAATGTTTGGGGAATAAACTCACAACTGCTTTAAGTTTATTCATCGCTTTAATCAGCTTTGCTTTTTCTTCAGTTGTCAGTTCATTAAATTTCAGGTTATGCCGTTCCTTATTAATATCCGCTAATTCAAATATCGCTGAAAGCACGCGCATATTATCTGAATGCGTTGATTTCCTATCCTTACGGTTTCCGTCATAAAATCTTTCATCGCGCAGATCGTCAATAAACCGGCACATTTCTTTTTCACTGTTTGTGTGGAAGTGTTTCCCTCTCAGCATTGCTATGTGATTAAGCCCGTCAGTTCTGGCCGCGATACTCAGCGGAACGGCGCGGGCGGCTTCGGTATTAGCCATGACGGTTACGCCGCAATACCCATTAAACGGGCGAACCAGCGACGCTTTTTAGGCGCTGGCATATATGGCCTTCTGCTCCACGGTGCAAAATAAGCCTGCGCGGGGGTTGGCTGGAAACGCTGGCCGTTTGGTAATTCCAGCCAGCCTTTATTTTCCTGCTGCGGTGATGGTGATTTTTCTTTTAATAAACGCGCTGTGCTAATCATGCTGAATTCCTCATGCTGTGCAGTTCGTTGATATAAGAAGTCGCTTGCCCTAATGCATCAAATAGCCCGAATGACTGATCGCCTTGACTTATGCGATAACGAGTTATTGGATTAGTTGCTGTTCTGGGGCAGCGAGTAATAGAGAAGCCGCGATAAACGCTGGTATGTTCACTGATTTTAATTAATTCACCGCTCATGCTGACATCCCACGATGACGGCGGCTGGTTGGTTTACTGGCACTAATTCGATCTTTCCAGCTATGCCATTCTGGTGGCGCTGTTTCAACCAACTGCTCCGCGTATTTGTCCCACTCCCTGCGGTGAATCCACAATTCAGCATTACCACCCGGCTTTTGCGGATCTGCCATATAAAAAGCAGGTAATTTCCCTGCTTTAGCCATTGCAACAATAGCCGATGGCGTTTTACCTACATACAGAGCAAACCCTTCTTTTGACAAGAGATCTGCTGGCTTCTCTGACAATCGAACCTGGCGACGTGGCGCAGTGAGTGCCGATTCGTCCCCTTCCCCGTCAACAATGGTTTTAGCCTCGTCTTGCATTTGCTATCCTCCGACTTGGTTCCGTATCACTATCTGACACTATTTAAGTCTATCTAGATGTGATTGCGGGTTTCGTATTGGGATTAAATTATCGGATACAAACACCAATGTCAACATACGAGCAATGCGAGAAACTATCTCTTATACGTGAGTCTGAAAGACTCAACAAAAAAGAAATGAGTCAACTTATTGATATTCCTTACAGTAGTCTTGCCAACTACGAAGCAGGGAGAATGAAGATGTCATTTGAAGCGGGAGCTAAATTATTCAAGCACCCCAGATTTAGAAAATACCGGGACTGGTTCATGTTCGATGAAACCAACCCAGAAGCTGGGCAGATTGCACCGGCCCTCGCACACATTGGGCAAGACGAAACAAAATCTCACCAATCCGATCAAAAGATTGGCTAACTATTTACTTTCATTACCTTTTTGATATTGATTTTCAAGATGATGATTTCATCGGAGAGTTATCTTATGTCGATTAAGAAACTTGATGATGGTCGTTATGAAGTGGACGTTAGGCCGCAGGGTGCAGAAGGAAAACGCATCCGGCGTAAATTTAATACAAAAGGCGAAGCTCAGATTTTTGAGCGTCACATTTTGGTCAACTACCACAATAAAGATTGGGTAGAAAAACCAGCAGACCGCCGAAAACTGACAGAATTATTATCCCTTTGGTGGGTTTATCACGGTAAAAGCCACAATCGGGGAGACATTGAGAAAGGAAGGTTGAACGCTATTATTGTGAAACTGGCTGAGATGGGCGTAATTCGTGCAGACCAACTCACGAAAAAAGCGATTCTGGATTACCGCGTAAGCAGGTTGAATGAAGGTTTAAAGCCATCCAGCGTTAATCGACATCATGCCATTTTAAGCGGGATGTTTACGAAGCTCATTGAAGCCGATGAGTATCACTCTCAGCATCCGTTTAAAGATATTAAGCAGTTTAAAGAACAACAGGTCGAAATGGCGTTTTTGACTGTTGGAGAAATAGAAGATCTGCTTCAGCGATTGGATGGTGATAACCGTAAAGCCGTTCTGGTCTGCCTGGCAACAGGGGGACGATGGGGAGAAGTCGCCAATCTGAAATGTGAACACATTATCAATAATATGCTCACGTTCATGAAAACAAAAAATGGGAAACGTAGAACCATTCCCATATCGGCGGCGCTGACTACACAAATAAAGCACGCTAAAACGGGGTTTGTATTTCACCCAAACTATGACGCAGTACGAAACACCCTGCGTGCAATGAAACCCGACCTACCAGATGGGCAAGCACTGCATGTGTTCCGGCACACATTCGCCACGCATTTTATGATGAATGGAGGTAATATTATTACACTGCAACGAATTTTGGGGCACTCAACGATCCAGCAAACGATGGTCTACGCGCACTTTGCACCAGACTTCTTGCAGGACGCGGTGACACTTAACCCACTCAATGGAGTGTCCATATAATGTCCATGAACCTGTACTATTTGGCACTAGTTGGTACTTTATGAATATCGCAACAGATTGTTTTACAAGTGAATCCGGCGTATTTACTGGGACTGACAAGTCAGTAATCGGTCGCATCCACTCCTTTGAATCCTGCGGTACCGTCGATGGTCCCGGTATTCGCTTCATTGTATTTTTCCAGGGTTGCCTGATGCGGTGTTTGTATTGCCATAACCGGGATACCTGGGACACGCACGGCGGTAAAGAAATTACTGTCGAAGAACTGATGAAAGAAGTTGTGACCTATCGACATTTCATGAATGCGTCAGGTGGCGGTGTGACCGCTTCTGGTGGCGAAGCGATCCTACAGGCTGAATTTGTCCGTGATTGGTTTCGTGCCTGTCAGAAAGAAGGTATTAATACCTGTCTGGACACCAATGGTTTTGTACGTCGTTACGATCCTGTTATCGATGAATTACTGGACGTCAGCGATCTGGTCATGCTTGACCTAAAACAGATGAACGATGATATCCACCAAAATTTGGTCGGCGTTTCAAATCATCGAACGCTGGAATTTGCTCGTTATCTGGCAAAGCGTAACCAGCGGACCTGGATTCGATATGTCGTTGTTCCTGGCTGGTCTGATGACGAAAAATCCGCTCATTTGCTGGGTGACTTTACAAAAGACATGTCCAACATCGAAAAAATTGAACTTCTTCCCTACCATGAACTAGGCAAACATAAATGGATCGCGATGGGAGAAGAATACAAACTGGACGGCGTTAAACCACCGAAAAAAGAGACCATGGAGCGCGTAAAAGAGATTCTTGAGCAATATGGTCATAAGGTTATATATTAAAGAAACAACGCATTGAGCAAATTTTTTGTTCAATGCGCTTTTAACCATATAATCAGCTAAACCCACAACTGCGATATCAACGCTATCGCACGGCCGTAGCGTCACTACGACATAAAATATTCTGATAGCTTATTCGCCACACTCTCAATCGAGAAAATGCTCTTCTGATGCGCTTTACGGCATTCGGTGTATCGCTCATCCTGCTCTTCCAGCGCCACCAACAGACGATCGGCCACCGTCATTGCCCCCGCGATTTCAGCAAAACCAAACTCCCCTTCATCTTTTAATGCCACCGCAGCCTGCAAATTCCAGTCGGAAAGCCGACTTAACGGCGTAAACGTACCACGGGTGATCGATAAAATCCGTACCCCCTGTTGTCTCGCCATCGTCAGCGCCTGCATCAGATCTGCTGAGACCTGCTCGGTGTGCACAACAATAATGCCCGTCATCTGGTTTTCCGCCAGCACCGGCATGGATGCCGGATAAAAACGATCAATAAAGCTCGCCGCTTTCCCCATACGCATTAAATTCATTTGCAAAAAAAGCGCCACCGGTACCGCTGTCCCCACCGCGTAAAGCGCAATATTGCTGGTTTGATTAAGCCACGCCGATGCAGCTTGCAGTTCCTGACTATCAATAATGGCATTGCTGTCGCGGATACTGGCTATCGCTGACATCGTTGCCTCGCCAGGCTGCTCTTCAGGCCTTGCCGCGCCTCTATCCATTGCCAACGCAGTACGAAAATCGGCAAACCCTTTAAAGCCAAAAGCACGGCAAAATCGGGTAATACTTCCTTCACTGGTTTCGATGGAATCAGCCAACTCAGAGATCGTGTGTCTCATCACATAATCAGGATTTTCAGCCACGAAGCGGCCGACCTTTTCCAGTATTGGACTTAAGCCAGCAGTACCATTTCTTATATTTATCAAAAGATTAGAGTTTAATTGGCTCATTTTTCGCCTTTTTGCACAAAATGCAAGCACAGTCACATCTTTCTTGCTCACCTGTGATAATAATTATTTTCACAAATACATCAATAAAAATAATTATTATCACACCAATGGAGAAAACTGAATGAAAGGTCTTATCGTCTGTCGCACTGGCATGGGCAGTTCCCTAATGCTCAAAATCAAAGCCCAGAAAGTCATTGATAAACATGGCTGGGATATCGAACTCGAACACGATGTACTTTCCGGACTCAGGACCTGGCAAAACATCGATTTTGTTTTAACCATGCGTGACCTTACCGATGAAGTTGAAGAGGCTGGTTTTAAAGCCATCGGTATCACCGACCTGATGAACAGCGAAGAAATGGAAACTGCGCTCTGTAGCGTGGTCAACGACAACAATTAAGCTCTCCTGGAGTAAATATGGAACTCCTCAAGTTTATTGTATTCGACATCTTGGGTGTAACCCCACTATTAGTTGGTTTTATTGCGTTAATCGGCCTACTGGTTCAACGCAAGCCCATTGAGAAAGTGCTTTCCGGTACCTTCAAAACCATCGTCGGCTTCTTAGTCTTTGCCGGTGGCGCAGGTCTGGCGGTCACCTCTCTCGGCAATTTCCAGACACTATTCAGCGATGGTTTTGGCTTGAAAGGTGTCATGCCGCTGGCTGAAGCGCTAACCGGCCTTGCTCAGACAAAATTTTCAATGTGCGTATCGTTGATTATGGTTGTCGGTTTCGGCTGGAATCTGGTATTCGCCCGCATCACGCCGTTTAAATATATCTTCCTGACAGGTCAGCATAATTTGTACCTTTCTGCCCTGCTCACGGTAACACTGAAAGCGTTGGGTTACAGCGATCTCACTACCATCATCGCTGGCTCAATCCTGCTTGGTCTTGCCGCCTGTCTTTATCCGGCAATCGCCCAGCCATGGATGCGTAAAATCACTGGCAACGATGAAATCGCCATGGGACATTATGTCACGCTGGCCTACGCCGCTTCAGGTTGGATTGGCTCAAAGGTCGGCGATCCCAAACAGTCAACAGAAAAACTCAACCTGCCAGGCTGGTTAGGGATTTTCAAAGACTACATCGTTTCCGTGTCAATCTCGGTCAGTATTTTCTACTACATCGCTGCGCTGGCGGCAGGTAAAGCGGCGGTCACTGCGGCGGCGGGCGGGATGCACTGGCTGGTTTATCCACTATTCCAGTCTCTGACCTTTACGGCTTCACTCTACATCATCATTACCGGTGTGCGATTACTGCTCTCCGAGATCGTACCCGCCTTCCTCGGTATCTCAGAGAAATTTATTCCCAACGCCAAACCCGCTCTCGATTGCCCGGTTGTCTTTCCCTATGCACCAACCGCGACGGTGCTGGGGTTTATCTCCTCATTCGTTGGCGGACTGGTCGTGATGGGAATTCTCGCGCTGATTGGACAAACCGTCATTATTCCGGTAGCGATCCCCTACTTCTTTATCGGTGCAACAGCGGCGGTGTTTGGTAATGCGTCCGGCGGCTGGAAAGGCGCTATCGCGGGCAGCTTTGTCACCGGCATCCTCATCGGCATCGGCCCCGCGCTGATCTACCCCATCATGGAATCCGTAGGTTTATCCGGTACCAGCTTCCCGGAAACCGACTTTGTGGCCCTTGGGTTGATCGTTTACTACATCGGCAAAATGCTGCCCTGATAAGGATTAATTATGACTATTAACGAATTGAAATCCCATGCGCAGGCTGCTCGCCGCGATATCGTCACGATGATTTATGAATCGGGTATCGGCCACCCTGGTGGGGCACTATCCATCATCGACATTCTGACCTGGCTCTATTACGAAGAGGTGGACCTTAGTGCCACGCCGCGTGCGAAAGTGGTGATGAGTAAAGGACATGCGGTTGCCGCACAGTACGCCATGCTTTACCAAATGGGCAAAATCGATCGCAACGAATTTAATTCCTTTCGCCAGATCAATTCACGGTTGCAAGGACATCCGAGTATTAAGTCACTACCGGATGTTGACGCGACAACCGGGCTCCTTGGTCAGGGGCTATCCGTCGCTCTCGGCATGGCGGCAGCTAAAAAACGCAAACAGGAACCACATCGCGTGTTCGCCATCATCGGCGATGGTGAAATGCACGAAGGACAAATCTGGGAAAGCTTGCAACAAGCAGGCCATATGAAAATGGATAACCTGGTCGCCATTATCGACTACAACGGTTTCTCTTCTCACGATCCGGTGAACGACGTTATCAATCTGGAGCCGCTGGCGGATAAAATCCGCTGCTTCGGCTGGCATGTGCTGGAACTCCACAATGGTAATGATATGCATCAGGTGGCGGATACGCTGATGCTTTCTCGTCATCTAAAAGGTAAACCCGTGGCGATTGTTGCCCGCACCATAAAAGGGGCCGGGATTAGCTACATGGAAAATAACGGCGACTGGCATTCTAAAACACCCTGTGCCGATCAGTATCAGCAAGCGATGGAGGAATTACAATGATGAAAGCACCACGCGATGAAATCGGCAACGCGTTGATTGCGCTAAAAAAGAAAGGCTATCCCATCGTCGCCATTGACAGTGATTTAGCCAGTTCAACACGTACCGACCAATTTCAGCAAGCCTTTCCCGAGTCCTTCTTTGAAATGGGTATCGCCGAAGGATCCGCGATGAGTTTTGCAACAGGCCAGGCGCTAGAAGGCAACATTCCGTTTTATGTGAATTTCGCCATGTTTGTCACCGGTACAGCCTGGACACAGCTACGTCAGGCTTGTTATGCCAAAGCGAATATCAAATTGGTCGGTAGCCATCCGGGAATGGACGATGGCCCTGATGGCGCATCCCATCACGCACTGGAGGATTTAGCGCTCACCCGCGTATTACCAGGCATAACGATTCTGACGCCAGCCGATGCAGAAGAAGTTGAGGCTGCGTTTGAACAAGCGGCAAAAATCACCGGCCCCGTCTACATTCGTGTAGCTCGAGAACCGATGCCAGTACGAGATAAAACTCGCATTCCACGGGTTCACGACATCGCGACCGTTGCCGATTCAGGTGATGACTTTGCCATTCTCTACGAGGGAACCGTGCTTGAACAAGCCACCGAGGGATATGAGAAGCTGATTGCAAGCGGTAAAAAAGGCAAACTTATTCATGTCGCTATGCTGAAACCTTTTAATCATTCCGCCTTTATTCAGCTAACAGAGAATTGCCCGCTTATCGCAACGATCGAAAACCACACGATAAATAGCGGGCTCGGTGGGCAAGTCGCTGAAGTGATGGCAGAAAACACGACTCAGGCAAAGCTGATCCGCATTGGTACTCGAGATACGTTTACTGAATCCGGTAATAGCCGTCAATTAAAAGAAAAGTATGGTATTTCCGGCACATCCTTATATGAAGCGCTGCGTTAATCAACCTGAGCAGGCCAATGTCGGCCTGCTTTCTTCAGACGATAGGAATGAGAAATGGAGACTCCACTCTTTACCGCCACACAGTTTCAATCCGACAGTTGCGATTGGCGAGAGGCTATAAAACTCGCTTGCCAACCGCTGGAATTAAAAGGCATTGCGACACCTGACTACGCAAACGCGATTATTACTGCCACGGAAAAGAACGGCCCCTGGTATATTTTAACCCCTGAATTTGCGTTACCTCATGCCCGTCCAGAGGAAGGCGTGCTGAGCCAGGTTAGCCACCTTTCCCTACTCAGCAGTGCAACCGCAATCAACTTCCCAGATAACCCTGCGGTCAAACTCATCATTGTGCTAGCTGCGGCCGATAGTAATCAGCACATTTTGATGATGCAAAAGTTAGTCTGCTGGCTTGATGAAAACGAGCGCCTGCACCGCTTAACCAATATCACGAACAATGCTCAGTTGAGCCAAATTTTGGCGGCTAGATAACTCAGTCTTATCCCTGCTTAATCCGGCGCTCATAGTGAATAAAATGAGTACCGGTTACCCCAAAATCAAGCATGAGCCACTGATGTTGGGTGCTGTCCCGTATTTTTCAGCAACATGATGAGATAACACAGTGCCACTACCGCAATCAGAACAAATAATAATCGGTCTGAATAGGTTTGCATCAATACAGCAGCCAAGCTCGGCCCACATAGACTACCAAGGGTATAACTCAGCAATAATGCTTGATTCATTGCCACCAGTTCATTCGGGTGCACTTTCTCGCATGCCCATGACATCGCCACCGGGTATAATGTAAAACCAGCGCAACCCAACATAAATAACGCGGGTGCCATGGCATAGCGGCTAATCCCCAACATCGCCAGACAACTGATGATCACCACAAAGACCAACACGCGAAGAACCAGCAGACGACCATATCGATCGGCCATCCGCCCAATCGGCCATTGCCCCGCGATACCTGCGCTTATCAACAACGCCATCCAATAGCCAACCTGCGCATCGCTCATCCCCTGATGCGAAAGATACAGCGGCATAAGTCCATACAATGACCCCAGGATCACACCAGAAATCACACAGCCATGGACGCCAAGTCGGGCTGTTCGCAATTTAAGCATCTGCCACACACTCACCTGACGATCTTGAACAACCGCTCCTAAAATTTGGGTAAACAATAGCGGTAGTATTGCCAGGATAATTAATACCGCGATCCAAGGTAAGACACTCATCAACTGTGTCGGCAATACACCCAATAACAGTTGTCCGATCACGCTGCCAAGATAATAAGCCATCATGTAAGCAGCTAATAATTGACCACGCTGAGACGGCATCCCACTACATAGCAGTGCGCTTTCAACCACAACCCATATCAGCGCACATCCTACCCCTGCCCAAAAACGCCAGAATAACCAACTCCAGAAATCAACAGAGATCCCCAATCCAATCGTCGCAGCCCCAAACAACAAGGCAGCGAAATAATAGCTATGGTTGAACCCATAACGTCGGATTAATTTACCAGCCACTAATGTGCCAACCAAATTACCGCTAAAATAGGATGAGCCCACCATGCCCACTTGCCAAACAGGGAGTTGCTGATAGTTAAGCCAGAGAGGCACCAATGTATTTAATACTGCGATACAAATCGTCAATAACAAAAGGCCGCAGAGCAAAAAACGCACTGGGCGAGAGTAAGCGGACATAACGAAGTGGGTAACCAGAAAACGAAAGGGAAAGTGAGCGCATCATGCCACTGTGTATTTAAAAGTCAATCAACCAAAAAATACGGAGCACTTTTCGTTATTCCCTTATATTGCTCCCGGTAAAAGAGGAGAAATTAAAAGTAAAACAGGGCCGACAGATTTGAATCTGCCAGCCCTGACACATCATCCTATCATTAATAGAAAATGTCTTTCTCTGTCACAGTAATCCCATAACTCTGTTGCCAGTCAGTCAACGTTAACCGAGTTAACTTCGCCAACCCAATGTAAAAAGGATGAGTCGTACTGTGTTCCAGAAGTTCCAGGTAACGCATCGCCCAAGGTAGCAAATGATCCGCCAGAATGTCGGACACCCAGTCTGGTTGATTTTCGGCGCTCCATGCCACCAACATCAACATTAAGCCGATATGATCTTCCGGCTCCTGCTGTTCAAACTGCGGTTCAATTCCACGCTGATATAACCACTGCCGTAACGCCAGAGTCGAATCACCAAACAGAACATTTTCCCGATCAAGATAGACCGAACCCCATGGCGGTGCGGCTAACGCGTCTGGACCAATAAACAGTTGCTGCCAGGTCACCATGAGATTTTCATCGTAGTCTGGCTGCAATCCTTGCGCGATCAGACCCGTTGCGAGCGCGACTTCATTCGATTGGCCATAGGGCCAATCGAGCTGTTGTCCACATTGACGCAACTGCGACAAAATAGCCACATTCTGCTCATCATCTGGCGCATAATAAAGCAATGCGCCCAGCATACGTGCAGTCTGAGCAAGCATTTCAAGCGACATCTTCGCGCTCCTCTAACAATATCGATTTGCTTGTAAGAAACGAAATATTAAGGTTGATTCTCAACCCGCGATAGCCATTCCTACCGTCATATGCAAACCATAGAATAAAGCGCGACCAATCATTTCACCGCCGAAAACCAATACCATCGCCAGGCTCAAGCCAACGACAGAAGGCGTTTTCCCTCGCATCAGAGGGTAAAACCAGCAGCTTAACCCCAACACTAACAGCAAAAGCCGCCCCACAAGCCAGTGACCATATTGAGGAACCAATGCTGAAGCCTGCTGTACTGAACTGGAAATGTCAGCAAGCCCTGCCGTTTGCATTAAATTCACAGCGATACTGACAACCAACGCCACGCCACTGATCATCGCCAACCAACGCATCCCAGTCCAATCATCAATGGCCGTACGTAATAACAACATGCCCAGCAAAGGACCGCCAACCAGCATCGTCAGGAAAAATTGCCATGGGGTATAGGCACTATCCCAGGTCGGCACCGTATTGATGGCATAAACCCGAGACATAGCATAGACAAAGATCAATCCGGCCAACATGGCTGCCATTAGCCAGATCCGACCAACTGCTGCCGATAGTTTGTTCAACACCGCCAATAGCCAGTAAACCCCACCAAGCACAAAGAAAAGCGACCCTGCCGCAATTTCATTACTCAATGCAGATTCACCTAGTCGGTTAAGGGAGTTCATTGCCCGCAGAGGCGAACCGAGGTGCATCACCGAAGCGATAAACCCGATACCCATCAGTACCCAGAGAAAAAACATCGACAGGTGCACTCGTCGGGTTTTCTGCGTATCTAACTTTCCGCTCAGTAGCAGCAACGCCATCACCCAAAAGCCACCGACAACACACTGTCCTAGAACGGTGAATATTATTAACGGCCATTCATGCCATCCGTTACCCATCTCACACCTCCTTAGGATTTGCCAGGAAACCCGTCTCATCACCGACAGGAGACTATTGGCATTAGGTTTTAATACAATATTAGGACGAGTGAAATGTGCCGCTGGCAGCGGTGCGACCTCAGCAAGATCACCATACTTTTTCCTCAATTCATCAATGGGTGCCAGATCCAGTGCGCGTAAAGGACAAGATTCCACACAGATTGGCTTCTCCCCCTTTTCGACTCGCTCATAGCATCCATCACATTTGGTCATGTGCCCTTTTTTCTCGTTATATTGCGGAGCTCCATACGGACAAGCCATATAACAGTAGCGACAGCCAATACAAACCTCTTCATCCACGACGACAAAGCCATCTTCCCGTTTATGCATCGCACCTGAAGGGCAGACTTTCACGCAAGCCGGATCGGCACAATGATTACAGGAAATTGATAGATAATAGGCGAACACATCTTGATGCCAGGTATCACCATCGCTTTGCCAGCAACCGCCTGCGTATTCATAGATGCGCCGAAAATTCACATCAGGCCCCAGATCTTTGTAATCCTTACAGGCCAGTTCACACGTTTTACAACCGGTACAACGGTTGGAGTCAATATAAAAACCGTATTGTGTTGTCATCGGTTGCCCCTTACGCCTTTTCTATCTGGACGAGATTAGTATGCTGTGGATTCCCTTTCGCCAATGGAGAAGGACGCAGTGTCGTTAGCGTGTTAATGCAAGCGCCATGATCGACACGATCGGTTGACGCCATATCCGCCTGATGCCAAGCTCCCTGTGCCATTGCTGTCACGCCTGGGAGAATACGGGGAGTCACCTTTGCCTGAATGCGGACTTCGCCTCGAGCATTGACAACCCTGACGACATCACCATTTGCTATCCCACGTGATTGTGCATCCAACGGGTTTAACCAAATCTCTTGCGGGCACGCCGCCTCTAAAATGTCGATATTGCCGTAAGTGGAGTGAGTTCTAGATTTGTAGTGAAACCCTATCATCTGCAAGGGATATTTTTCTCGCAATGGGTCATCCCAACCTTCAAAGGTCGAGGCATAAACCGGTAATGGACTGATTACCTCATCGTTTTCCAGTTCCCAATTTGCCGCTGTTTCAGCCAAGGCAGAAGAGTAAATCTCAATCTTTCCTGATGGCGTTTTTAAGGGGTGAGCGACAGGGTCATCACGGAAACTTTTGTACGCAATAAAATGCCCGTTTGGATCTTTACGTTTATAAATCCCCTGAGCGCGTAGTTGCTCATATTCAGGTAATTGCGAATCTTTAGCCTGCATTTTATCGTATAAATATTGCAACCATTGCCGCTGTGTTCGTCCTT
This sequence comes from Pectobacterium hainanensis, assembly GCF_046237015.1. Lineage (NCBI taxonomy): Bacteria > Pseudomonadati > Pseudomonadota > Gammaproteobacteria > Enterobacterales > Pectobacteriaceae > Pectobacterium > Pectobacterium hainanensis. The sequence continues at coordinate 178,755 of NZ_JBJYIN010000008.1, read as the reverse complement.
CGGTAAAGGCCTGATAAATATCGTCACCCAACCTGCGAGCGACCTCACTTAATATTTCGTAAATTGGCTTACGCTCAAATTTTGGACGCGTAACGGGTTGGATAAAAATCAAATATCCCATATTCCCCGCAGAATCATTTGGAATAATATCCTCTTGTTCTACCGTCATTAAATCTGGCAACAAAATATCAGCGTATTTCGCTGACGATGTCATAAAGTTTTCAATTACAACGATCATTTCACATTGACGATCATTTTGTAATATTTCGTGGGTTTTATTAATATCCGAGTGCTGGTTAACCAAACAATTCCCGGCATAATTCCAGATAAATTTGATAGGGACATCCAATTTATCTTTCCCTTTGACGCCATCTCGAGTCGCGGTCATTTCCGTGCCTCGAGCAATAGCATCAGTCCAACTAAAACAAGAGATTTGCGTTTTAACCGGATTCTTCAAGACCGGCATTCTCTCAATCGTAATCGTATAGGTCGATTCACGAGCGCCACTGTTTCCACCCTGGATGCCCACATTCCCTGTCAGAATAGGCAACATCGCAATAGCTCGTGCTGTCAGTTCTCCATTAGCCTGACGCTGTGGCCCCCATCCCTGGCAAATATAAGCCGGTTTAGTACTGCCTATTTCTCGCGCCAACTTGATGATTCGCGCCGAGGGAATGCCCGTAATCCGCGCTGCCCATTCAGGAGTTTTGGCTACACCATCATCTCCTTGGCCCAGAATGTAAGCTTTGTAGTGCCCATTCGCAGGCGCCCCTTCTGGCAAGGTTTTCTCATCATAGCCCACACAGTATTTATCCAGAAAAGGCTGATCGACCAGGTTCTCCGTAATTAAGACCCAGGCAATCCCTGCAACCAGCGCCGCATCCGTGCCAGGTCGAATCGGGATCCATTCATCTTCTCTGCCTGCCGCCGTATCGGTATAACGTGGGTCGATAACAATCATTCTGGCATTGGAACGTTCTCTAGCCTGTTCCAGATGGTATGTCACCCCAGCACCGCTCATTCGTGTTTCTGCGGGGTTATTACCAAACATCACCACCAGGCGGGTATTCGCAATATCCGAGGTACTATTACCCATATTGCTGCCATAGGTATATGGCATCGCATATGCGATCTGCGCCGTGCTATATGTTCCGTACTGTCCCAGAAAGCCGCCATAGCAGTTCATCAAGCGAGCAACTAACGACGCCATCGGTGATGAGCGGGTAATGTTGCCGCCAACGATGCCGGAACTATAGTTGATATATACGGCCTCGTTTCCGTATTCCTTGACGACACGTTGTAAGTTGCTCGCTATAGCATCATAGGCTTCTTCCCAACTGATCCGCTCAAACTTACCTTCACCACGTTTCCCCACCCGCTTCATAGGATATTTAAGACGGTCTGGGTGGTTAATACGGCGACGGATCGAACGACCTCGCAGGCAAGCACGAACCTGATGCTCACCATAAATATCCGAGCCTGTATTATCCGTTTCTACCCAACTGACTTCTTCATTTTTGACATGGAAACGTAGTGCACAGCGGCTACCACAGTTTACCGAACAAGCACCCCAGACCAATTTCTCTGGCTCATTGACCTGTTCCATATTATTGGCAAATGCATGGCGATTAAATGGCAACATGATTTGACCAATTGCTGCAGCCAATCCTGTCATTGCGGCCGATTTAACTAGCGTCCTCCGCTTGACAGGTTGTTGCATAATTTGATGTAAATTTTTTCCCGGCATGCTCATACTCCAATGAAGGATAAATTACTCATAATGTGATGTTCTTTATGTTTTTCACGACATCAAATCCGTATCAATGTTCTCTGGCCAATAGCCTCAACACCAGATAATACTAAAGTGGTACTTATTATTATCCCTATATACTCTACTGATATTGAATTCATACCTTGCTGGAAATCAATAAACCAATAAACGATTAATTTTTTATTCCATTTTGTGATTCAGAATATCCGAGGACAAATCGATGTATATTTATTTATACAGCGTTTTTTAAAAAGAAAGGAAATTAATAAGTTGAAAATAAGGAAGTGTTATATTTACCAGGTATATTAGATAGGCACGTTTGATTAAAAAAATAAACGCCCTCAACGGGCGTTTATTTGATAATAATTCACAATCTCATTATGAAATATATTCCAGACCACCCATATACGGGCGTAATACTTCAGGAATTTCAATTCTGCCATCGGCTTGCTGATAGTTTTCTAAGACGGCAACGAGTGTACGCCCCACGGCCAATCCCGAACCATTCAACGTATGCACCAAGCGTGTTTTCTTATCGCTTTTGCTACGGCAACGCGCTTGCATACGACGGGCCTGGAAATCCCACATATTGGAGCAGGAAGAGATCTCGCGATACGTATCCTGAGCAGGCAACCATACCTCTAAATCATAGGTTTTGCTGGATCCAAATCCCATATCGCCAGTACACAACAGCACTTTGCGATAAGGCAATTTCAGTAACTGTAATACCGTTTCCGCATGTGTTGTCAGTTCTTCTAACGCCTGCATCGAGTCTTCAGGGCGAACAACCTGTACCAGTTCAACTTTATCAAACTGGTGCATACGAATTAAACCACGGGTATCACGGCCATAAGAGCCTGCTTCGGAACGAAAACACGGCGTATGAGCCGTCATTTTCAGCGGCAATGAATCTTCATCAAGGATTTCATCACGGACCAGATTGGTCAGCGGAACCTCGGCTGTCGGAATCAACGCATAGGCGCTGGTTTCGGCTTCTTCACTCAGCGGTTTGGTGTGGAACAAATCCTCCCCAAACTTAGGTAATTGCCCGGTTCCATATAACGTTGCATGATTCACCAGGTAAGGCACATAGGCTTCCTGATAACCGTGCTGTTGAGTATGTAAATCCAACATAAACTGAGATAAAGCACGATGCAGTCGGGCAATTTGCCCTTTCATGACAACAAAGCGTGCGCCCGTCAATTTCACCGCAGCAGCAAAATCCAACCCTGCCGCCATCTCTCCCAGTTCAACATGATCACGTACGGGGAAATCATACTTACGAGGCTCACCCCAGCGGCTAATTTCCTTATTATCGTGCTCATCTTTGCCAAGCGGCACTGAGTCATCCGGCATATTGGGGATCGTCAATGCCAAGTCCCGAATGTCATTTTGCAGTTGGTCCAGCTCTGTTTTAGCCGCGTCCAACTTCTCACCCAGTTCATTGACTTCACGGCGCAATGGCTCGATATCTTCGCCACGCGCTTTCGCTGCACCAATCTCTTTCGATCGGGAATTTCGCTGAGCCTGCAGATTTTCAGTTTCTACCTGTAGAACTTTACGACGTTCCTCCTGCTTACGCAGGGTGTCAACATCCAGTTTAAAGCCCCTGCGAGCCAGTAGCTTTTCGGCGACTGCGTCTAGCTCATTACGCAGTAAATTGGGATCGAGCATGCTAATCCTGTGCTTATGATTATCAAATGGAATGTTAGCAAACGCGACGAATCGAATCTCGCCGCGTTACAAAAATATCTCGTTAACCTTACCGCAACGCTTAGTTCAGCGGTAGCGTTTTGTCGGGCTATTTTGATCCTGAGCAGCGAGCCAGGCGAGCTTTTCACCAATTTTACCTTCAAGCCCACGAGCAGAAGGGGTGTAATACCGAGTTTCTACCATCTCTGGCGGAAAATAACTCTCTCCGGCAGCATAAGCATTAGGTTCGTTATGGGCATAACGATACTCAGCCCCTAACCCCATCTCTTTCATCAGACGGGTCGGCGCATTGCGTAAATGCTCAGGAACATCATAATCCGGCTTTTCACTGGCATCCTGCATCGCCGCTTTAAATGCGGTATAAACAGCATTGCTTTTTGGTGCACACGCCAGATAAACGATAGCCTGAGCAATCGCTCTTTCCCCTTCAGCAGGCCCCACTCGTGTGAAGCAATCCCATGCAGCAATAGCAACCTGCATACCACGAGGATCGGCGTTCCCAACATCTTCCGAAGCGATCGCCAACAGTCGACGAGCAACATACAGCGGATCGCCGCCAGCCGTGATAATACGGGCATACCAATATAAAGCGGCATCCGGTGCAGACCCTCTCACCGATTTATGCAAAGCAGAAATCAGATCGTAGTAACGATCGCCTTTATTATCAAAACGCGCACTACGTTCTCCAGAAACCTCTTTGAGTAGCGAAGGGGTTAACGTGCGATAGCCTTTTTTATCAATCTCCGCCATATCGGCCATCAATTCCAGGCTATTCAACGCACGACGGGCATCACCATTAACCAACTCAGCCAGCATATGGCAGGTATCATCTTGCAGAATAATATGTTGTCCGCCATATCCGCGTTCACTATCGGTCATGGCCTGTCGAAGTACCTGCTCAATGTCTTCCGTCGTCAGAGCCTTCAGCAAATAGACACGAGCCCGTGACAACAACGCAGAGTTGAGTTCGAAAGAAGGGTTTTCAGTCGTCGCACCAATGAACGTAATGGTGCCATCTTCAATGTGCGGTAAAAATGCATCTTGTTGACTTTTATTAAATCGATGGACTTCGTCAACAAACAGAATCGTTCTACGCCCAGCATTGCGGTTTTGTCGAGCACGTTCAATAGCTTCACGAATTTCTTTAATACCGGATGTGACCGCTGAAATGCGTTCAACATCCGCTTGCCCATAATGGCCGATTAATTCAGCCAGCGTCGTTTTCCCAGTCCCTGGGGGGCCCCACAAGATCATTGAATGGAGCTGCCCAGCTTCAATTGCGCGAGGCAACGGTTTATCCGCACCAAGCAAATGCCGTTGGCCGATATATTGCTCCAATGTTACTGGCCGCATACGCGCGGCCAGTGGTTGAAACTCATTGCGGGAAAAATCCAATGACAGGTTACTCACTCAAACCTCACTGACGCTGGTCATCCACCGTCACACCTTTTGGCGGAGTAAACGTAAACTTGGTCGAATCAGCGGCGCTATTCTGCTGATTTTTCAGCACATAAGTACTACGTTGCCCATCCTGTTCCGTCGCAGTAAATGTTTTGATCGTCCCACCTGGCGTCACGCTAATAGCGAATTGCTTCAAGTTGCCGTTAGCCGATTTTGGTGTCAGCTCAAAATCATCCCCTTTCTGCTGTACTACGTATTTATTCCAGTCACTGGCATCATTGCGGGTAATCAAGATAAAAGGCGTATTTCCTGTCGCATCTTTTAACCAGGTTGCCGTTACCTGTTCGACAAATGGATTGTAGAACCAGAGCGTCTTGCCATCAGAAACCAAAACACTCTCATCTGGTGAAATCGTTTTCCAATTAAACAGATTTGGACGTTTCAGCCACAGCTCTCCTTCTCCTTCCTGCACGGCTGCGCCATCTGCACTGGTCACCTTCTGGCTGAAACTGGCATGAAAACTATTCACTTTATTGAGCCGACTTTGCAAATCTTTGGCTGCATCAGCATATGCGCTCACTGATGCTATTCCGGACATCAGACAACAGGCAACTAACCATTTTTTCATCATACAAATCCTTCGAATTTTCCGATACCGCGCTTCATCGGGGTAAACTATCGACGCTGTTGCGTCGTTGATAGTTTAACGGAAGCCGTTTGAACAGCGATAGGCGAATTGTCTGCTAACGACTCGAATTAGCCAGGAATAACATTATTCCATCGGCGGCGGTGCCAACACTTCACGGTTACCGTTATGCCCAGGTGAGCTCACAATACCCTGCGCTTCCATCTGTTCTACGATTCGAGCAGCACGGTTATAACCAATACGGAACTGTCGCTGTACGCCTGAGATTGATGCTCTGCGTTTTTCGACCACAAAGGCAACGGCCTGATCAAATAAAGGATCGAGTTCCTCATCGCCATCCAGTCCAAGCGTTCCCCCTTCACCATCATCACCACCGCTGACAATGTTATCAATATATTGAGGTCGTCCGCGTGCTTTCCAATCCTGAACAACCGCGTGGACTTCCTGATCGCGAACAAAAGCGCCATGAACACGTACAGGTATGGATGAGTTAGGTGCCATGTAAAGCATGTCTCCCATGCCCAACAGGGATTCCGCACCCCCCTGATCAAGAATAGTACGCGAATCAATTTTACTGGATACGGTAAAAGCAATACGCGTTGGGATGTTGGCTTTAATCAGGCCGGTAATCACATCAACCGAAGGACGTTGTGTCGCCAGAACCAAATGAATACCGGCTGCACGAGCTTTCTGCGCCAGTCGTGCGATCAACTCTTCAACCTTCTTGCCAACCGCCATCATCAGGTCGGCAAACTCATCAACCATAACAACGATATAGGGCAGTTTTTCCAATACTGGCGGCGTCATATCCATGCTATCGCCAGGTTTCCAGAAAGGATCGGGGATAGGACGCCCCATCGCATTCGCTTCTCTCACTCGTTCGTTGTAACCAGCCAGATTACGAACACCCAACGCCGACATCAGTTTATAACGACGTTCCATTTCTCCGACACACCACCGCAACGCATTCGCGGCATCCTTCATATCGGTCACCACTTCTGTCAGCAAATGAGGGATACCTTCGTAAACCGACAGCTCCAGCATTTTCGGGTCGATCATGATAAAGCGTACATCTTCCGGCGTCGCTTTATACAACATACTGAGTATCATGGCGTTAACGCCGACTGATTTCCCTGACCCCGTCGTCCCCGCAACGAGCAAATGTGGCATTTTTGCCAGATCGGCGACCACGGGTTCCCCGGCAATATCTTTCCCTAACACAATTGTCAGCGGAGAGGGATTGTCACGGAAGCGAGCACAATCCAGCACTTCTCGTAGATAGACGGTTTGGCGATGCTGATTCGGTAACTCCAGCCCCACATACGTTTTGCCGGGAATGACCTCAACGATACGCACCGCGACAACAGAGAGCGAGCGAGCGAGGTCTCTCGACAAATTAGAGATACGCGCAGCCTTCACGCCAGGCGCCAGATCCAATTCATACCTCGTAATCACTGGACCAGGATGGTGATCGACGACTTCGGCCTTCACACGAAAATCAGCTAAACGGGCTTCAATCAAACGGGCCGTTTGCTCAAGTGCAAAATTATCAACGGGGGCCTCACTGGCTGGCGGCGCGGTTAGCAGATCCAACGTTGGCAGCGGGGTTGTTGGTTTTTGCAAAGGCTGTTCATTACGCATCAGGAACGGATGGATCAGGCTATCCATAATTGGCGAACGTTCAGAGGATTGCACATCCTCTGCAACAGGTTCCTTTGCCGCTGGAACAGTGGGCGCTGATTCAGAAATGCCCCCAGTTCTGCTTGCATCATCGGCCGATGCCGGAAGCTCAGTATCCTGCGGTTGAGCAGAAAGTGTAAATAACGGCTCAGTAGGTGTGTCATCAACCAGATCGGCATAGGGTGAAAAGCCGAACTCCTGACGATCTGCTGATAATGCAGCCAGCATGCTTTCACTCAGGAAAGGCTCTTGGCGTCGGGGGAGCGAATTCTCATCAGGAGATTCAGCGACAACATCTCGCTCATCTGCCGCCAATTCATCGGAGTGACCATAACGATTGTTTTGCTGAGCCGCAAAATCCCTGGCTAATTGCGCTTGTAAAAGCGCATCTTCATCCTCTTCCTGCTGAGTATATTCCTCGCCATAGCGCTGACGCTGTTGTGCAATATATTCTTGCTGTAATGCTGCTTCCTGCAAGGCAATATTATCCGGATCGTCAGCATATCCATTATCTGGATCTGGATTCACCCCGATGTCATTCGTATCGTTCTGGGATTGAGCCAATTTTGCCTGTTCTTCGGCTAACCGCTGCGACGGTAACTTGATGCCATAGGAAGCCAATTCTCGACGGGTCGGAATACGAACAGGGTTGGGGCGAGGTAATTCAGGGCCATCAACCTGTTTAACCTGTGAATTACCGTCACTCGTAGCGGTAAACGCAGGCATAAAGGTATTGTTCGCTGGATATTCTGTATTTCCTGCCGCCATTGCCGCTTCTGATTGAGCCAGACTCGGTCGATGCTCATCAGGCGGTATAACCAACGGCGGCAGAGTAGGCGAAATGTCTTTATCGCCATAGGGCGTAGAAACGTCAGCGCGATCGTGATAATTATCAGAAGAAGTAGGCAGTTCAAAGGAATATAACGGCGGATTCATTGATGACGATGCATCTATTTTCTGCTGAACGGCTGACTGCTCCTGCACCGAGTGAAGGATAGAATGCTCCGGTATGCTTGCCACAGATGCGGCAGATTGCTGCTGATCTAAATCCGCTATCGAACTTAACTCTGTTGCAACATCAGCATTCCCTCCCCCTTCCGTCGCTGGCACTGCACTATCCGCAGTTGAAGGGGCAGAAAACAGCGCATCATCGGTATCGATTACTGGCGAATCCATTTGGTCTCGTGGATCGGCACTGTGCGTAGAATCTGCTGAATCATCATCCAGATAGTCATTCTCTCTGCGAGAACGGTTGGACATGAAAGTTAGACACCCAAGAACGCCGGCCCCTATTTTTTCCGCAATCGTCAACCACGACCAGCCAGTAAACAACGTCAATCCAGCAGCCCAAACGCATAACAGGATTAATGTTGCACCAACGCTGTTAAAGCGCGGGATCATAGAACTGCTCAGCAGGCTCCCTAATACACCACCTGACGCAAAATAATAAAGATCGTCAACATTCAACGCCGCCAAACCACAAGAAGTAAGGATGAGCGCTAATGTACCAATCAAACGCAGAGAAAAAGTAAAGTAATCAACGGCATTCTGATTATCTCGCTGGCGGAACGCCGCCCAGCACAGACACAGCATGATCGGCGGAATAGCATAAGCCAACACGCCAAAAATAAAAAACAAGGTATCTGCCAGCCACGCACCCGCAATGCCACCAAAATTGTGGATCGGTTCATGCCATGCAGTTTGTGACCAACTGGGGTCAGAGGGACTAAAGCTCAGTAAGGCGACACCCAGATAAACGGCAAAAAGCCCCACTACGATTAAAATCGCTTCAAGTAAACGACGAGTACCACTGAGTTTTTTCAGGGTAATCTCTTTATCTTCTGTATATTCCTGGCTCAAGCGTCTCTCCAGGGGCCTGTAAAGGGTTATGACAAAGCGCCGAGAAAAACCCGGCGCTGGGACTGTATAAATTCACAGGAGTGTAACTGAATTTATCGGGTTTTGCACCCATGCATTTATCGTGTTCTGATAACCAAACGATTGCTTTGCTTAACTTCTTCCATCACCACATAGGTACGCGTATCGTTCACACCCGGCAACCGCAGCAGTGTCTCACCCAACAGCTTACGGTACGCAGACATATCAGGCACACGCGTTTTCAACAAATAGTCAAAGTCGCCGGAAACCAGATGACACTCCTGAATTTCCTCCAATTTCTGCACCGCAGTATTGAACTGCTCAAACACATCCGGCGCACCTCGGTTCAACGTTATCTCAACGAATACCAGCAGCGACGCATCCAGATAATGGGGGTTTAGCAATGCGGTATAGCCGTTAATAAATCCTTGCCTTTCCAGACGGCGCACACGTTCTAGACAAGGTGTCGGTGACAGCCCTACCCGTTTAGAAAGCTCGACATTGGAAATTCGCCCATCTTTTTGTAGTTCGTTCAGGATGTTACGATCAATACGATCGAGATCTTTTCCTGGTCGTTTTTTAGTGTCTACCATTATTATTGTCTCTCTTCACTTTTCCCTGCCCCTGCTACACTCCGACAGACTTCAATGCATCAGAGCTGCCCTAAAGAAGACCCACTCTCTATTTTGTATGGCAAAAGCCTTTGTCATCCGGCGCTTATCCGTCGCTGTTCTGCCAGTTTAATCCAAACTCTACCCAGCAAAAACACGGTTTCCATGGCACAAAGGCCAACCAGACAGCACACGAACGAAAAGCCGAGCTTTTAGCTGTTCACATACAAAAAATTTCCTCTTCCCCAGATGTTTTCGCAAAAGCCCAGCCGATTGTCAAAGTAAAACAACTAAAATCAGAAGAAAGTGCCAGATTAAATAAGATAAAACGTGCTTAAGGCCTTCTTTCAGTCATTTTACTTATGAATATAGCTGTTCTATCAGCAGATTGTGCCTCTAATAGCTATCAACAATTAAACAAATAGCTAACAACTTTTTCTCACACTTTTTTTACTCAGGCAATTTCCTTACAATCGTCATATTGTCCGTCGTCATGAAATGAGGCACGCATGAGTACCGTTAAACACCACAAACTATTGATTCTGGGTTCTGGCCCGGCTGGATACACTGCAGCAGTTTACGCTGCACGGGCGAATCTTAACCCGGTATTAATTACAGGGATGGAAAAAGGAGGACAGTTAACGACCACAACCGAAGTGGAGAACTGGCCTGGTGATGCGGATGATTTAACCGGTCCTCTGTTGATGGAGCGTATGCACGCTCACGCTGAAAAATTCAATACTGAGATTGTGTTCGATCATATCCAGCGAGTCGATTTGCAGACTCGACCATTCCGCTTATTTGGTGATAGCGATGAATATAGCTGTGATGCGCTGATTATTGCGACAGGCGCATCGGCTCGTTATTTAGGTTTGCCTTCAGAAGAAGCGTTTAAAGGTAAAGGGGTTTCTGCCTGCGCGACGTGTGATGGTTTTTTCTACCGCGCCCAGAAAGTTGCCGTGGTTGGGGGGGGAAACACAGCCGTTGAGGAAGCGCTCTATTTATCCAACATCGCCGCAGAAGTGCACTTAATCCACCGTCGTGACAGTTTTCGTTCAGAAAAGATTCTGATTAATCGCCTGATGGATAAGGTAAAAAACGGCAACATCATTCTTCATACCAACCGTACGCTGGATGAGGTTCTCGGCGACAATATGGGCGTTACCGGTGTACGTCTGCGCGATACGGGCAGCGATAAGACAGAAGAGCTGGAACTGGCTGGCGTTTTCATTGCGATCGGTCATAGCCCGAATACCGCCGTATTCGGCGGCCAGCTTGAACTGGAAAACGGCTATATCAAAGTCCAGTCAGGTATTCATGGTAATGCCACGCAAACCAGCATTCCCGGTGTTTTTGCTGCTGGTGACGTGATGGATCATATCTATCGACAGGCGATCACCTCTGCGGGTACAGGGTGTATGGCCGCGCTGGATGCTGAACGTTATCTGGATGGTTTATCCTCAGCGAAATAACATTTCCTCATTGCATCCGGTAAAGACTCACCGCTTTCTGGATGCATTTCTCTTGTGCCCTCCTATCAGCCCAAAATTGATCATTCCCCTCATTCCATGCCTCCTTTTGATTTGCAGTCCGCTCTTGTCGAGGTAACATGACCCCATTCTGAGGATTAATGAATAAAGTTGTTAAGCGTTGGTTATGTAAGCGTTATTTATCATTAACACTCTTCATGTGACATGACAACCTGGTGCCTGATGAAACAAACCAGACAACAAGAACTGACCAAATGGCTCCGACAACAAAGCAAATTGGCGCAGCGTTGGTTACGCATTTCACTTTTACTCGGTTTTCTGAGCGGTGCATTTATTGTTGCACAGGCATGGTTATTAGCGACGTTGCTCCATGCGCTGATTATTGAACAGGCACCGAAAGAGTCATTACTTTCTTCTTTTCTATTGCTGGGTACCATTTTCGTATTACGCGCACTCAATAACCTGTTACGCGAACGGGTTGGTTTTATGTGCGGACAGGCGGTACGACAGCAGATACGCAAGCTGGTATTGGACCGATTGCAACAGTTAGGTCCCTCCTGGATTCAGGGCAAACCGGCGGGAAGTTGGGCCACGATGATTCTAGAACAAATTGAAGATATGCAGGATTACTATTCCCGCTACCTTCCACAAATGTATCTGGCGGTACTCATCCCGATACTGATACTTATAGCGATTTTCCCGATCAATTGGGCCGCTGGCCTCATTCTGCTTCTCACTGCGCCATTAATCCCTCTGTTTATGGCATTAGTTGGCGTGGGAGCAGCCGATGCTAACCGGCGCAATTTTGAGGCACTGGCTCGCTTAAGTGGCCATTTTCTCGACCGCCTGCGCGGATTGGAAACACTACGATTATTTCATCGTGGTCGTTCAGAAACCGATCGCATCCATGATGCTTCCGAGGCATTTCGCAGCCGAACAATGGAAGTGCTGAGAATGGCATTTCTATCCTCGGGGGTACTGGAATTTTTTGCCTCCATCTCCATTGCTGTCGTTGCCGTTTATTTTGGCTTTTCCTATTTAGGCGAATTGAATTTCGGACACTACGGTACGGGCGTTACACTCTTTGCCGGATTTTTGGTTCTGATCCTGGCTCCAGAGTTCTTCCAGCCATTACGTGACCTAGGTACGTTTTATCATGCAAAGGCACAGGCAGTCGGCGCAGCAGAATCGCTGGTCACCTTTTTAGCAACAGAGGGAGAAACGGTCGGCTTCGGCGATCGGGAATACCAGAGTCAAGGCCCCATCGAGATTCAGGCCACCGATCTGGTCGTACTGGCGTCAGACGGCACCCCGTTAACGCAGCCACTGTCATTTACTATTGAGGCTGGCAAACGGATTGCGTTAGTCGGTATCAGTGGCGCGGGAAAAAGTTCGCTCTTGAATGCATTACTCGGCTTTCTGCCCTACCGCGGCTCACTCACCGTTAACGGTATCGAACTCAATACACTCACCCCTGATTCGTGGCGTAAACAACTCAGTTGGGTGGGGCAAAACCCCCACTTGCCGGAACAGACGCTGCGTGCAAATATTCTGTTGGGTAACCGTCAGGCCACCGATGATGACTGCCAGAAAGCGCTGGAACAAGCATACGTCCATGAGTTTCTCCCACTGTTACCACACGGTCTGGAAACCACTATCGGCGATGGAGCGGCTCGTCTTTCCGTTGGTCAGGCACAGCGTGTCGCTGTGGCTAGGGCGTTAATAAAACCCTGTGCGCTTTTGCTGCTGGATGAGCCCAGCGCCAGTCTGGATGCCCATAGCGAGCATCGTGTAATGACGGCGTTAAGTGAAGCTTCACACCATCAAACAACGCTTTTGGTCACACATCAATTAAACGATACGGTTAATTACGATGCTATCTGGGTTATGGAGAATGGCCGTCTGATTCAACAAGGTGATTACCTGTCGCTCAGCACACAATCCGGCGCATTTTCCGACCTGATAGCACAGCGACAGGGAGAGCTATAATATGTCCGATGTCACAACATCCAGAACGACAAGACAAGTATTAAAGCCCTTTCTTGCCCTCTATCGACGCCATATTTGGCGATTAAGCCTCGGGGTCGTTCTGGCGATTTTTACGCTATTGGCTAGCATCGCCCTACTTACCTTGTCCGGCTGGTTTTTAGCCGGCGCTGCGCTGGCGGGTATTGCGGGCCTTCTTACGTTCAACTATATGCTGCCTGCCGCTGGCGTCCGGGGAGCTGCGATTACCCGCACGGCAGGACGTTATGCTGAACGGTTGGTTAGCCACGATGCGACTTTCCGTGTCTTGCAGCATCTGCGCGTTTTTACCTTTTCTCGTATTCTTCCGCTGTCCCCGGGGGGCATCGCACGCTTTCGTCAGGCAGAACTCTTAAATCGTCTGGTCGCCGATGTGGATACACTCGACCATTTGTATCTGCGCGTTATTTCCCCTCTGGTCAGTGCGTTATTAGTCATTCTCCTGGTCTCTTACGGCCTCAGTTGGCTGGATACCTCACTGGCCTTGACGCTATGTGCCATCACGCTGGCGCTGTGGTTTATTCTTCCTGTCGTATTTTATCGGGCCGGTAAAACGATCGGGCATGATTTGACCGCGCTACGAGCACAATATCGAACGCAACTGACTACCTGGTTACAGGGTCAGGCTGAATTGACGGTATTTGGCGCGTTGTCAATATTTCGTCAGCAGCTAGCAACCCTGGAAAGCGAATGGCTACAGCGTCAGAAACAGCAGACTAACTTAACCGGACTCTCACAGGCGATAATGATTATGTGCAGCGGGCTGACCGTCACCCTGATGCTATGGCTCGCTGCAGACGGCGTTGGCGGTGATACGCAACCTGGCGCACTGATTGCACTCTTCGTTTTTGCCTCTCTGGCGCTTTTTGAGGCACTCACTCCCGTCGCAGGCGCTTTTCAACATATGGGACAGGTGATCGCGTCCGCCGCAAGGGTCGATCACCTCATCCGTCAAACACCGATGGTGACATTTCCTGAACAGGGGCCATCAGCCGTGCCAGAGGCAGCGTTAGTTTTGCATAACGTCGGTTTTACCTACCCCGAACAGCCTTTACCCGTCTTACAGGGAATTTCATTGAATATTCAGGCTGGCGAACACATTGCACTGCTTGGCCGTACAGGGTGTGGCAAATCCACCCTACTGCAACTGCTTACCCGCGCCTGGGACAGCGATCAAGGCACAATTCTATTAAATGGCCAGCCACTTTCATCCTGGGCAGAAAATGAATTACGCGCCATGATGAGCGTCGTCCCACAACGCGTACACCTGTTCAGCGCTACGTTGCGTGACAATCTCACCCTCGCAGCGCCCGATGCCAGTGATATGCAGCTTGTTGAGGTATTGCAACAAGTCGGCCTGGAGAGGCTTCTGGAGAATGAGGGGCTGAACGGTTGGTATGGAGAAGGAGGCCGCCAACTTTCTGGCGGAGAACAGCGCCGTATCGGTCTTGCTCGGGCATTGTTGCACTCCGCACCGCTAGTGCTTCTTGATGAGCCAACCGAAGGTCTGGATGCTGAAACCGAACGGCGAATATTGCGATTACTGCGTCAACATTGTGCAGGAAAGACGCTCATTGTCATCACTCACCGTTTGTATGACCTCGATTCCATGGATCGCATTTGCATCATGGATGGCGGCCAGATTATTGAGGAAGGTAGCCATCAGGCACTCATCCAGCAACAGGGACGTTACTGGCAATTCCGCCAGACTATTGATTCTCATGGGGTCTAACCTAAAACGTTATGCAACTGTATCAACTTTCATCTGATCCGCTTCATTTTCCCGAACCGGGTTATGCATTGCATGAACCAAACGGACTATTGGCATTTGGTGGCGATCTCTCCCCTGTCCGATTAAAAACCGCCTATCGGCAGGGAATTTTTCCCTGGTATTCTCCTGGTGAACCAATTTTATGGTGGTCACCCGATCCTCGTGCGGTGTTATTTCCTAATGAGTTTCACATTAGCCGTAGTCTAAAAAAATTTCTGCGTAAGCATGATTATTCTGTCACGATAAATCGTGCCTTTAACGACGTGATTACGGCCTGTTCACGCGAACACGAAGGTGGAACCTGGATTACACCGGAAATTATCGCTGCTTATTGCGAACTTCATCAGTCTGGACAAGCACATTCTGTCGAAGTGTGGCAGAATAGCGCACTTGTTGGTGGACTATACGGTATCGCACAAGGCAGTTTGTTTTGCGGCGAATCCATGTTCAGTCTCGCAGAGAATGCTTCCAAGTATGCCTTGCTGACGTTCCAACAACATTTTACCGATTGCGGCGGTAGGTTGATTGATTGTCAGGTATTGAATGCACATACCGCCTCATTGGGCGTTCGTGAAATACCCCGCGAACACTTTTTACAGTTTCTTTTTCAGCTACGGGATATCCCTGTTGTTGACCGTTGTTGGGTACCCCAAATATTGGCGGAACCCATACGATAGAGAAATGCATCGTTCGTAAACAACATTCTGCTTATGAACGCTTCTTTACATAATGTGGGTTTTTCGGCATTATCTTGCCGGTTAAAAAAACAAAGGTAGTTAGACCTAGAGGATTCGATGGCCAAAGAAGACAATATTGAAATGCAAGGCACCGTGCTTGATACGCTGCCCAATACCATGTTCCGCGTTGAATTGGAAAACGGGCACGTGGTTACCGCTCATATCTCCGGTAAAATGCGTAAAAACTATATCCGCATCCTGACGGGTGACAAAGTCACTGTAGAGCTGACCCCGTACGACCTGAGCAAAGGCCGCATTGTCTTCCGCAGCCGTTAACCGGTTCGCCCATCGCTGACCTTCAGCGATTTCCGAGGATGTCCTATCTCCGCAACCCTTTCCGTTATCGGCAAGGGTTGTTGTGTTTATGCCACATTACTCAGTAGAAACCACAGTCATTGACCATATTATTCCGGGTTATCCATGAATCACTACAGCAAAAGTTTCCCACGAGTTGACGATACTCAGTACTTAACTGCGCTGCAGCAGCGTTTCAGTCAAGGTGAAAAACTCAAATACATTTTTTTCTGGGGCCACCGATCCGATAAATCCGATGTAACGGCCAGTTGCTTCAGCCAATGGTTCTGCGCCCCTTTTGTGGTCGATGGTGATCACTATCCTAGTGCTGAACATTTTATGATGGCGGAAAAAGCCCGTCTTTTTAACGACGAACCCACCCGCCAAAAAATTCTGCTAGCGTCCACACCGGGAGCAGCCAAAGATCTGGGCCGGCAAGTTCGAGATTTTGTTGATACCGAATGGCTAGCTCAACGTTTCAACATCGTAGTACGGGCTAATCAAGCTAAATTCAGTCAAAACCCTAAACTACGTGACTATCTGGTACAAACAAAATCACGTATTCTGGTCGAAGCGAGCCCTGTAGATCGTATTTGGGGGATTGGACTCGCTCAAGATGACGCGCGAGCAAGCAACCCTACTCTATGGCGCGGTCTAAATTTGTTGGGATTTGCGCTGATGAAGGTACGTCAGGATATGGTCGATACCACGTCCCATATCCAAGATCACTAACTGTTGTTACTCTCCCAGTGAAGCGTAAACAAAACCACGCTGTGGCGTACAACTGATATTAACTGAAATCGGCGGCTCCGAAATAACGTACTCCAACGCCAGTTTTTTCTGGCCTTCAAATACGATGTCTTGCAGCACCAACTGCGCCGCAAACTGCTCAGCGGTCAATTCGTCTTCAAAATCGACATCTCGCCAATCTTCGTTCCAGAATATCAATAAGTCCTTGGCTGCTTGTTGGCGAGCTTTTGTTTCCAGTTGCCGTAAACGGGCAGCAATTTCGCAATGGGGAGCAATCGCCTTATCTGAAACAGCTTCAATGCGTACAAATTGCCGCACCAGCTTACAACCGTAGCGAGCCGTATAGGCTATCTCAATACCACAACCGATCTCACCAGCCGTTTCAAACGTGAACAACAAGCGTTTTTTGTCATCCAGCTTGACCGCTAACAAATGCAATGCAGACACAAAATCCGCGATAGGTAACACATCAGTACAATCCGTCGCTTGCCATATACCATTCCAGAAAGCACCAGCTTGCTCTGCGGCAAATAACCGTACATGCTCGCTTAATGCTTCAGGCACTCCAGAACGGCATTGCAGGCCGGTCAACTTGAAGCGTTTATTAATCGCTTCTACCGTCAAGCGCCCATCTTCATCGTCGCCTATACCATATGTCCACTGACTGCTGCCATTCCGCTTCAGCGATACCTCCCGTAGATGCAAACGGTCTGGCATCGTTTCCGCATTCGGAACCGTACCATCACCAGCAGCACCACACAATGCTGACCACTGTTGCATAATATAACGGCGGGCGGACTGCTCCTGTCGGGCACATTGCCTGGCAAACTGCTCAATAATTTCAATGACAACCGGACGATCCGCTCTGGGTATCTCAATTCGCACACGATCGCCATTCACATTCAGCGTGCCGTAAAATTTCTTTGCATCAAGTGCAAATTCAAAGGTTCCCAAATCAGGCAACACAATGGGACGGGGATTTTCAATCAGCGTATCGAGAAAAAAGGTTTCTATCTCCTCCTCGGTTGCAACTGGTGGGAGCAATTCCTGGTCGATGATATAAGACAACAGATTCCATATGCGGATAACATACGGTGCGCCCTGTTCGCCCTCAATGATATAGGCATCGTTTTGATGCGTCAGTCCGACAGGCGTCTGAGCAGATAACGGTAACATCACGCAGGCATGATGCTGTCCGTTACCAGCATGGAAGATAGCATAGACATCGATGCACCAGCGTCCCGCCTCTCCGTCTTCAGGTGCGCGATCTTCCACCTGCCAGCGACCATCCCTTTCGAAAGCATATTTGCGCTGAACCAGCATCAGATCGAAAAAATCGGTGATATGGCAAGCCTGTACAAGCTCATCACCAGCGCCATGCTTTTCAAGGAATGCTCGACGCTTGGCAGAATAATCCAGCAGGCGTGCCGTTAGTGCCTGTGCGTCCTCCCGAGTCGTTATCACCGTAGTCTCGGACACTGAATCTGCCGTACTTCCCAAACAACTCAATGACGTATGCATGCTGCTAAGTTCGAACCAAGCCTCAACGTCTCCGGTTTGTGCTCGTGCGATCAATGCCATGACATCCTGTTTGCTGTAATACCTATGCATCATTTTTTCCCTAAAAAGATTGTTTTATTACGATAGAGGCTGTGTGGTCATTGCCAAGGATGACCCAACATAAAAAATCCCCGACGAATGCATCGGGGATGGGTATATAAAAGACAGCGCCTTCACGGGAGAGATGAACCAATAATCAGCTCATCACACTAGTGAACCGCGCCCTCATCGGCTTTACGTTTCTGTGCACTCTGGAAACCATAAGTTAACTGTTGAGCCGATTTATCCAGTTCAACTTTGACCGAACCACCATCGACTAATGAACCAAAGAGCAACTCGTTCGCCAACGGTTTTTTCAGGTTCTCCTGCATTACACGCGCCATTGGACGTGCGCCCATGGCTTTGTCATAGCCTTTTTCTGCCAGCCAATCACGGGCCTCATCACTGACTTCCAGCGACACGCCTTTCGCATCCAATTGGGCTTGCAGCTCAACAATGAATTTATCCACCACCTGCTGAATCACTTCAGGCGACAAATGATTGAACCAGATGATGCCATCAAGTCGGTTACGAAACTCCGGCGTAAACACCTTCTTGATCTCTTCCATCGCATCGCTACTGTTATCCTGATGGATAATACCGATAGATTTACGCTGCGTTTCACGTACACCCGCGTTCGTAGTCATGACCACAATAACGTTGCGGAAATCTGCCTTGCGCCCGTTATTATCCGTTAACGTCCCGTTATCCATGACCTGTAGCAGAAGGTTAAACACGTCAGGGTGCGCTTTTTCGATCTCATCAAGCAATAACACTGAATGCGGATGTTTAATCACGGCATCGGTGAGTAAACCGCCTTGATCATAACCAACATATCCCGGAGGCGCACCAATCAGACGGCTGACGGTGTGGCGTTCCATATACTCAGACATATCAAAACGAAGCAGTTCAATATCCAGCGCCTTAGCCAACTGTAAAGTCACTTCTGTTTTACCCACCCCCGTCGGACCAGCGAACAGGAAAGACCCAACCGGCTTGCGTTCCTGACCCAATCCAGCCCGGCTCATCTTGATAGATTCCGATAAGGCTTCAATCGCTTTATCCTGACCGAATACCAACATTTTCAGACGGTCACTGAGATTCCTCAACACATCGCGATCGCTAGCCGATACTGTTTTTTCTGGAATACGCGCAATACGCGCCACAACAGACTCGATATCCGCCACATTGACCGTTTTCTTGCGTTTACTCACGGGCATGAGACGACTGCGCGCACCAGCCTCATCAATCACGTCAATCGCCTTGTCAGGCAAATGGCGATCGTTGATATATTTCACCGCCAGTTCCACGGCCGCACGAACGGCCTTTGCCGTGTAACGCACATCGTGATGCGCTTCATATTTAGGCTTCAAACCGTTAATAATCTGTACGGTTTCATCCACACTGGGTTCAGTAATATCGATTTTCTGAAAACGACGGGCCAACGCACGATCCTTTTCAAAAATATTGCTGAATTCCTGATACGTTGTGGAACCAATGACACGAATTTTACCGCTGGAAAGCAGAGGTTTGATCAAGTTTGCCGCATCGACCTGCCCACCAGAGGCTGCCCCAGCACCAATGATCGTGTGGATTTCATCGATAAACAGAATGCTGTTCTTATCCTGCTCCAACTGTTTTAGCAACGCCTTGAAACGCTTCTCGAAATCACCACGGTATTTCGTCCCGGCTAACAGGGAGCCAATATCGAGTGAATAAATCGTGGCATCAGCCATAACCTCCGGCACATCGCCTTGTACAATTCGCCATGCGAGACCTTCAGCTATCGCTGTTTTACCTACGCCAGACTCTCCCACCAACAGAGGGTTATTCTTGCGGCGGCGGCACAATACCTGAACCGTTCTCTCTAATTCCTTCTCACGTCCGATAAGGGGATCGATGCCGCCAACGCGGGCCAATTGATTAAGATTGGTGGTGAAGTTTTCCATACGGTCTTCCCCTCCGGCCTGTTCTTCATTGACAGGGGTTTCCGGACTCGGAGCCTGTCCGGACTCTTCTTTACGTGTACCGTGAGAAATAAAATTCACAACATCAAGGCGACTCACATCATGTTTACGCAACAGGTAAGCAGCCTGGGATTCTTGCTCGCTGAAAATGGCAACCAACACGTTCGCCCCGGAGACTTCGCTGCGCCCCGATGACTGAACATGAAAAACGGCACGTTGCAACACACGTTGGAAACTGAGCGTCGGTTGTGTCTCACGCTCCTCATCGCTCTGCGGTAGCGTTGGTGTGGTTTGTTCAATGAATGCTTCTAGCTCCTGGCGTAGTGCGGCTAAATCGACCGTACAGGCCTCCAGTGCTTCACGCGCGGCCGGGTTACTGAGCAGAGCCAACAGCAAATGCTCCACGGTCATAAACTCATGTCGGTGCTCACGCGCTCTGGCGAAAGCCATGTTGAGACTGAGTTCCAGTTCTTGATTGAGCATAGGCACCTCCCCCAATAAATTGCCTGACTTCAGGCTTTTTCCAGCGTACAGAGCAACGGATGCTCATTTTCTCTGGCATAACGATTAACTTGTACCACTTTTGTCTCAGCCACTTCCGCACTGAATACGCCACAAATCGCTTTTCCCTGATAATGCACCGTTAACATCAGTTGCGTTGCACGTTCAATGTCATAAGAAAAGAACTTTTGCAGAACGTCAATAACAAATTCCATCGGTGTATAATCATCATTGTTTAACAGTACCTTATACATTGATGGAGGCTGTAGTTTTTCTTTATGCCGATCGGCAATTTGCTGTTCTGATTGTGACCCTATATCCTCGTTTCCCATTCTCTGCCCAACGTCATTTCAGTATCAAAATGTGCACTATGTTTACAGTAGCACGTATGGTTTTTATTTTACCATCCAGGTAACGAAATGGTGGTCAGAAAGCAAAAAATCAATCGTTGTCATCTCGCGGATTCGCTATGTTCCTCTAACCTACCATCATCAATAGCGTTATCTGCATCATACTTTGAAAAACTCCCTTCACTCCTTAAATGCAGATCGCTTGACGCAAAGATCGATTTCACTAAAGTGTAATGTGAATTGATGAGGTTTTAATCAATTTGTATCCACGTTAACCAAATAACCACACCTCAATTACTTAAAAGAACGCTCTTGCGAAGGATGTCAATGCATGGAGACAGGTACTGTTAAATGGTTCAATAACGCCAAAGGCTTTGGCTTTATCTGTCCTGAAGGCGGCGGTGAAGATATCTTTGCCCACTACTCAACGATTCAAATGGACGGATACCGGACGCTAAAAGCCGGGCAAGTCGTCAGGTTTGATGTTCACCAAGGACCCAAAGGTAATCATGCCAGCCTGATTGTGCCACTGGTAAGCGAAGCGGTCTCCTGACGTAGGCCGTTTATCTCGCAACGATTTCTGATAGAAATCCAAGTAAAATGAAAATGCTGATCGCTTGTGGTCGGCATTTTTTATGACGGGCGACGTTCCGACGATTTTTATGGCAGTACCCGCCCGTCGCCCTGCCGCCCTCTTTGCCACTCGCTAATCGGCTCGTCCACGGGCCAGCCATAGCACACGGGAAAACATGCTGCGAATTAAAGGTGGGATCGCTTCACGTCCCATTGATGCCGCCTCCATCGACACTTCTATTGCCAAATCGGGTTTTGAGCTGCGGTGAATCGCTTTCACTATAATCTTATGCATCGAGAGCGGGACTTTTTCAGGCAATTGGGCAACCCGATGATAAACATGGCTGAACCCTTCCCGATACATATAATGCTCCATATCCAGCGCAGGCAGCACCGTCAAGTGGTCCCGTTCATTCTCTCCCGGTGCCGACAACATACTTTTTGCCGTTGCCGCATACTTTTTACCCGCGTCATCGCCATCAACCAGAACATGCCACTCTATTCCCATGCGTCGGGCAAACTTTACTAACGGACGAAGTCCCGACTGAGCAAACTCGATGACCTTCACACCTTCTGCTTCAAAATGATGGCCACACTGACGCGCCAACTCATTAAGCATCCAGACTTCCGTTTCCCCTTCAACCAATAGCCAACACCGAGCAAACAGTGATGCCGGGCGATTAAAACGGATATGAAAGGCAATTCGGCGACTATCCTCTGCGCTCATCCCCTGCATGCCAATACGAAATGTCGCCACACGCGATGATTCACGAACCAGACGGCAGACCTGCTCCATGGGCACCAACGATAACAGTTCACCAGAATTCGTCGTCGTCACTTTTTGTAACGGCAACTGCATTAGCAGTCCCCACGCGACCGATAACATGATCGGATGCAACCGCGTTTCAGGATCTTCAACCAGTAAAAGCGGGCGTGCATGTGGGTCCAACACCACCGAGCCTTTCGCCTGTAACAGTGTGGAAAACAGTTCCAGCAAAATAATGCGGCGACTACGACTGTTAGGATCGGCAATTAATCGGTTGATGTTATCCAGAGAGCGCCATGATTTACCGTTATGCGACCGCTCATGTCGATGATGCCGGTCACTGGAAATCGCGCTTTGTTCAGAAAAATAGTGTTCCAATAATTGTCGCATCGCCACCAAACCCTGACGTAACTCTTTATCCGTCAGCTTTTGTGGATTCTGCACCAACTCACGCATTAACTGATCAAACTGCTGCGCCAGCTTTTCATCGCTGCTTTCTATGGTTGCGGCCAGCGTTCCTGAACGTAGCCGCCGGATAAAACGGGCGTCACGCAGGCGTAAAACCGGGTGGAGACGAATCACTTCTCGCGCCAAATTATCAATGTCATTTAGCTTGATGGGATGCCCTTCTGCATCAAGGAAACTGCGCCAGGTAAAGACTGCCTGACTTTCATCAACTTCGCCCTCCAGACGGTAGAAAATGCGATGCCGCGATGCATCGCCTTCGACCCAGACCCGTTTAAGCGGGCGATAACGTGGTGCAAGATGATGTCCGGGTGCCGTTTCGCAAAAGGTGAAAATAACCTGCAAATGACGTTCACGGCTGTTCTCGTCGCCGGGTTTAAAATAGAAATCCTGCAAATCGAAATGATAAAGCGGCAATGTTGGCGCGAGTAACAACGACAACGCATCAAGCAAACTAGACTTTCCCCAGGCATTCTCACCAATCAGCACCGTATTTTCATCCAGCGCTAATGACAGGCGATTAATCCCCCGGAATCCCAGTATCTCTATATTTTCCAGATACATCCGCATCTCCTGTTTTTGCTTCACCGGTGGAAACGCAATAATATCGACGCTTTACTCGCGATGATTAATTGTTTAATTTTAATAGATTATGTCTTTTTTCCCTCCAGTTATCGGCTTTTCTCTTTAAGGACGTCAATTCTGTGATGTATTCAGGGTTATTCATTATCTTAGTACCGTTAATCTTTGGTTATCTGGTGCCTTTACGCGCAAAAAAAGCATTACGAACCATTAACCAACTGCTGAGTTGGATGGTATACGTCATCCTGTTTCTCATGGGCATTAGTCTGGCTTTTTTGGATGATATTGGCAGTAATTTGTTACTCATTTTTCGCTATACCGCCGTTTTTGTCGTTTGCATCATTGCCGCCAATGCTGTGTCTCTATGGTTATGGGAAAAACGGGATTTCTGGCCGGGAAAATTAGCGCAAGAACCCCCACCTTCTCGGTTACACATGATTTTGGACTCACTAAAACTGTGTCTGGTGGTCTTCGGTGGCTTTCTGCTGGGGCTCACGCAATGGTCGGGGCTGACTTATGCCAGTCAGGGAAGCGAATATGCATTGATTCTGTTACTTTTCTTCGTTGGTATACAGCTACGCAACAGTGGAATGACATTACGCCAAATCGTATTAAATCGCCGGGGAATGACGGTCGCACTGATCGTCGGTGCCAGTGCTCTGGTTGGCGGCCTGTGCGCGGCCTGGATCCTTGGTTTACCCCTCAAAACCGGGCTGGCGTTAGCATCTGGCTACGGCTGGTATTCGTTATCCGGTATTTTACTGACGGATGCGTATGGCCCTGTGCTCGGTAGCACCGCATTTTTCAATGATCTGGCTCGCGAACTACTCGCTATTATGCTCATTCCGGCTTTGGCACAACGTAATCGTTCTTGCGCACTTGGCTTATGCGGCGCAACATCGATGGACTTTACGCTACCGGTATTACAGCGCAGTGCAGGGGTCGATATGGTCCCTGCCGCGATAGTTCATGGCTTCTTGCTGAGTCTGGCCGCACCAATATTGATGGCGCTCTTTTCCTCATAATTATCCATTCTTGGCTGTTTTCCTCCTTTTTTCGGGCATTGATTGAGAGTCATTTTCATTGCCCACACCTAAAATTGCGCTAAATCAAATTTACCTAAAGTTGCATAAAAAAAGCCTTTTTTGCGGTGCTGTGACCCTCTATGCTTTAAACAAGCATTTTAAATGCAACTTAAAAAAGGAAGTCATCATGTTTTGTGTGCAATGTGAACAAACGATTCGTACCCCGGCAGGAAATGGTTGCTCTTACGCTCAGGGCATGTGTGGTAAAACTGCTGAAACCTCTGATTTACAAGACCTTCTGGTCGCCGTACTGCAAGGCTTGTCCGCGTGGGCATTGAAAGCCCGTGAGTTAGATCTTATCGATCACGACATTGATAGTTTTGCACCGCGCGCGTTTTTCTCCACGTTGACTAATGTCAACTTCGATTCACAACGAATTATTGGTTACGCGCAGGAAGCCATCGTACTGCGTCAATCGCTGGCGGTTCGTTGCCGTCTGCTTGATGCACACGCCGAAGTCGATCATCCAATGGCTGAATTGCAATTAGCAGGAGACGATATTCCAACCTTATTGCAACAGGCTGCTGATTTCGCATTGGATAATGATAAAGCCAGCGTAGGCGATGATATCCACGGTTTACGTATGCTCTGTCTGTATGGATTAAAAGGGGCGGCAGCCTATATGGAGCATGCTCATGTGCTGGGGCAATATGATGAAAATATCTATGCTCAATACCATGCCTTTATGGCTTGGTTAGGCACACAGCCTGCCGATGTCGATACGCTGCTGAATAACGCAATGGGTATCGGCCAGATGAACTTCAATGTGATGGCGATTCTCGATCGTGGTGAAACCGAAGCTTACGGCCATCCGACCCCAACGTCCGTCAACGTGCGCCCTGTCGCCGGTAAAGCCATTCTGATTTCCGGCCATGACCTGAAAGATTTACGTATGCTGTTAGAGCAAACGGAAGGGACAGGCGTCAACATTTATACACACGGCGAAATGTTACCCGCTCACGGTTATCCGGAACTGAAAAAATTCAAACATCTGGTTGGCAACTACGGTAGCGGCTGGCAGAACCAGCAAACCGAGTTTGCTAAATTCCCCGGTGCCATCGTGATGACATCCAACTGCATTATCGATCCTAATGTCGGAAACTATGGCGATCGCATCTGGACACGCAGCATCGTTGGCTGGCCGGGCGTCAACCATTTGGAAGGTGACGATTTCGGTGCCGTCATCGCACAGGCGCAGAGTCTGGCGGGTTTCCCTTATAACGAAATTGAACACCAAATCACAGTGGGCTTTGGTCGTGAAACACTGCTGAGCGCCGCAGATACCGTTATCGACCTGGTCGCACAAAAGAAATTGCGCCACGTCTTTTTGGTCGGCGGTTGCGATGGCAGCCGTGAAGAACGTAGCTACTTTACGGACTTTACATTGAACGTGCCTCAGGATTGCCTAATCATGACGCTGGCCTGTGGTAAATATCGCTTCAACAAACTGGATTTCGGTACGCTGGAAGGGCTGCCTCGCCTGCTGGACGTCGGCCAGTGTAACGATGCTTATTCTGCCATCATTCTGGCGGTAAAACTGGCCGAAAAACTAGGATGTGGCGTGAACGATCTGCCACTCAGTCTGGTGCTGTCCTGGTTCGAGCAAAAAGCCATTGTCATTCTATTAACGCTGTTGTCTCTCGGCGTGAAAAATATTTATACCGGACCAACCGCGCCAGGATTCTTAACCGAAAACCTGCTGGCCATTCTCAATGAGAAATTTGGCATGCGCGCAATTACTACCGTTGAACAAGATATGAAGACCATTCTGGCTGCCTGATAAATGGAGCGGATGGCGTTGGGTTTCAGTCTTTCCTGACGCCAGTCCGCTCGCTTATGGAGATGTGTTATGACCATGCCTACATCGCTTTGCCCAAACCGCATGCAGGTACATTCGATTTCTCAGGAAACCCCAGATGTATGGACGATTTCTCTGATTAATCACGATTTCTACCCTTACCAACCGGGGCAGTATGCACTGGTCAGCATTGCAAACAGCCCAGAGACCTTACGCGCCTATACGATTTCCTCCTCTCCAGGATTAAGCCGTTTTATTACCCTAACGGTTCGTCGACTGGATGACGGCGTCGGTTCCCGCTGGTTAACGCAACAACTTAAAACTGGGGATTACCTGTGGTTATCTGACGCTCAGGGTGAGTTCACCTGTGCAAACACCATCAGTGACCGCTATCTGATGGCCGCTGCCGGTTGCGGCGTGACACCAATTATGTCGATGAGCCGCTGGTTGCTGGCCAATAAGCCTCAAACCGATATTCACGTCATCTTTAACGTGCGTAATCCACAACAGGTTATTTTTGCCGACGAATGGCAACGCCTGGCACAAGATTATCCGCAGCGTCTGCGGTTAACGCTCGTCGCCGAAGAAGGCGCAACAGCCGGTTTCTTATCTGGTCGCATCAGCAAAGAATTGATCTCCGAATACGTGCCTGATATTGCCAGCCGTACGGTGATGACCTGCGGCCCAGCACCTTATATGAAACAGCTTGGCACACTCAGTCAACAATTTGGGGTGCCTGAAAGCTGTTTCTTCAAAGAACAATTCCGTACCGTTGACGAAGACATTGACGATGATAGCGAACAGTTAACGCTAACGATCAGCCGCCCATTGCAAAACCTGCGCGTACCGGTAGGCGTGAGTCTATTGGCTGCCCTGGAGGCCAACCATATCCCCGTGCTGGCAGCTTGTCGTGCTGGCGTTTGCGGAAGTTGTAAAACGCGGGTCTTGTCAGGAGACTACACCACAACCAGCACGATGACCTTAACACCCGCTGAGATTGCGCAGGGCTACGTGCTAGCCTGTAGTTGTCAGTTGCAGGGTGATACCGTTCTGGCTTGATTGCCGTCTTCCCTTATTACCCTCATATACCCATGCGTGATGGTGGTCGAACTGAACTGCCACCGTCACTTATCCCTTGTGACCGCATCAGTGCTGCTGTTTTCTCCATTCCCGGCTATAGTAGTGAACCGCATGATGATTAGCCCCACGGAGCCCAACAGTGATGACATCCCCTGCCCCCATTTTGATTTTGGGTGCCAGCGGTTATATTGGCCGCCACTTAACCAAGCGTTTCAGCCAGCAAGGACTCCCCGTCATTGCCGCCGCGCGTCAGATAGAAGCCATTGACGCGCAACGCTGGCCGGGAGTGCAGTGCCAGCAAGTCGATTTGTGCAAAGCGAATACGCTGCCGGAAGGGCTATGGGGCGCAGAGACAATCTACTATCTGGTTCACAGTATGGGCGATGGTGAAAACTTTATCGCCAAAGAGCGTATGTCGGCCATGAATCTATTACTGGCGCTCTCCTCCAGCCGGGTAAAACAGATCGTTTATCTGGGATCTTTACAGGCAAAAGACGATAGCACGCCACATATGGCAGCCAGAAAGATTACCGGTGACATATTGCGTACGAGTGGCATCCCCGTCACTGAATTACGGGCTGGCATCATCATTGGTACCGGCTCAGCCGCTTTCGAGATCATGCGGGATATGGTGTACAACCTCCCCATACTGACGCCACCGCGCTGGGTGCGCTCACGATCGGCCCCGATTGCGTTGGAGAATTTGCTGGTCTACCTGACTGAAATACGCCACTTTCCGGCAACGCAACATCGCATCATGGACGCAACCGGCCCAGACTATATCAGCTACCAAACGATGTTTGAGCGTTTTATCGCCATCAGCGGAAAACGCCGCGTCTTGATCCCCGTGCCCATGCCAACACATTTCGTTTCCGTTTGGTTTTTACACCTGATTACCTCCGTTCCTCCGACGATTGCCCGAGCGCTTATTCAAGGATTGAAACATGACCTTCAGGCGGATGGCTCCGCGCTACAAGCGCTGATTCCACAATCGCTGATGACATTTGATCAGGCGGTGCAGGCTACGCTGCAAAGCGAGATGGAAAGCACTCAACGAGCCGACTGGGGGGACGATATGGAAGTCCGGGCTCGTTGGAAACCGGATTATGGTTTTTACCCTAAACAGGCTGGACACACGATAAAGACGTCTGCATCCAGCCAGGCGCTGTGGCACGTTATCCAGCAAATCGGCGGCAAAGAAGGCTATTTCTACGCCAATATGTTGTGGAATTTACGCGCCAGACTGGATGATCTCGCAGGCAACAACGTCACCTACGGACGTCCAGAGCGTCCGACATTGACCCTAGGAGACAAAATCGACGGTTGGAAAGTCATTTCGATCAAACCACAACGACAGTTGGTCATGCTATTTGGCATGAAAGCGCCAGGATTGGGGAAACTCACGTTCACCATCACCGATCACGGTGCCTATCGAACACTCGATGTCCGAGCTCGCTGGCACCCTGCGGGTTTCAATGGCCTGGTTTACTGGTTTTTGATGATGCCAGCTCATTTATTTATTTTTCGTGGTATGGCGGCACGTATTGCCACATTGGCAGCCTCGCCCGACAGTTGAGGTCATGCCGCGCCGTATTTTTCCAACAAAGCATCAGCAATAGCCTCGGTTTGTGCATCTGCGTGCCCCTGGAAATTCTCTGGACGGAAATGCATCTGAAACGCGGCAATAACCTGCCGTTTTTGTCGCTCACTCATATCAATAGTGACTGGATAACCATAACGGACCAGCTTATCCAACAAGCGTTCCGCATTCACCGGTTGATCAAAGGCGCGCCCCTGCAAATAAAACGACACACGGGCCTCATCCGGCCATGCACCTATTCCTTGCTGCGCCAGTGCTTTCCAGGGAAATAGCGGCCCAGGATCCTGTTTTCGCAACGGTGCAATATCACTATGGGCCACGACATTCTGTGGCGCAATTTGATAGCGAGTCACAATGTCACGAGCAATTGACGTCAGCAATGCAATTTGAGCCGGCGGAAAGGGTGTCCAATATGTACCGGAAAGCGTCTTCTGATAACCCAGATTTTCCAGCTCAATCCCTATTGATGTGTGATTTAAGCGTTCAAAACCACGCCAGCGACTGCTGCCCGCATGCCAGGCCACCTGGTTATCAGGCACCAGATGCCAGGCAACCGGTTTTCCCTTCACCAAAGGAGGCATCGCCGGTATCAGGTAATGTGAACTGACTTGCTGATTTGTCAGAATATTCAGAGAGGAAGGAAAATCTTCTGCCGTATAGTGAATCACTAAAAAGCGAATTCGTGACTCCTGAGCTCGTGAGGTATGTGTCGTATCTAACTGATATCCGCGTTGATCGTGTGGGATCGCAGCAGACTGGCATCCTGCCAACACCAAGAGCATCAGCATAATCATGCATTTACCCATAACGCTTCCGTTATCTCCTCTTTTCCTTCATAACGTGTTCCTCGTGATTAACGACGCACTTTGACCGCTGTACCACTGACGGTGACCATCAACATACTGCCATCTTTGCCAACCGTTTCGTAATCAATATCAATGCCTACAACGGCATTCGCACCCAGATCTTCAGCTTGCATTTGTAACTCCTTAAATGCGATCTGCCGTGCTTTACGTAATTCTTTTTCATAAGCACCGGAACGTCCCCCGACCACATCGCGGATACTCGCAAAAAAGTCGCGAAAAATGTTTGCACCCAGAATGGCTTCTCCCGTCACCACTCCGCAATATTCTGTGATAGTAAGCCCTTCCAGGCTCGGTGTTGTAGATAATTGCATCGTAAACTCCTTGGTTCACCAGATTAACACGAACGACCGTTTTCGTTACCCGACAAAACGACTACATCAGGCCGTAAGCGACCATTTTGTGCTATTATTTAAGCAATAAATCGCTTGTTCGCAAATTTTAATCCATGGCGATTGCATAACTATGCTACCGACGTTAACATTCGCCGCATCACTGTCTATTCAATTCTTACGCATGAGTATTCAACTAAACAGCATTAACTGTTTCTATGGCGCACATCAGGCGCTGTTTGACATTAAACTCGATTGTCCTGCAGGTGAAACGCTGGTTCTGCTAGGTCCAAGCGGCGCAGGTAAAAGCTCCTTGTTACGCGTGCTTAACCTGTTGGAAATGCCACGCTCGGGCCATCTGTCCATTGCGGGTAATCAGTTTGATTTCAATCACGCCCCGGCCGATAGCGCTATCCGCGAATTGCGTCAGAATGTCGGTATGGTTTTTCAGCAATACAATCTGTGGCCGCATTTGACCGTCGCACAAAATCTGATTGAGGCTCCATGCCGCGTACTGGGGCTCAGTAAAGAGACGGCCAAAGCACGTGCCGATAAGTTACTGACTCGTCTACGCCTGAACGATTTTGCCGATCGCTATCCCCTTCATCTATCAGGTGGCCAACAACAGCGCGTCGCGATTGCTCGGGCATTAATGATGGAACCCCAGGTGCTGTTATTTGACGAGCCAACCGCCGCGTTAGACCCTGAAATTACCGCTCAGGTCGTGAATATCATTCATGAATTGACACAAACCGGGATCACGCAAGTGATTGTGACCCATGAAGTCGAGTTTGCACGCAAGACCGCCAGTCGGGTGGTGTATATGGAGAATGGACGAATTGTGGAACAAGGGGACGCCAGTCACTTTACCCAGCCACAAACGCCTGAATTCGCCAGCTATTTATCTCATTGATCAATATCAGGAAAATTACGATGAAAAAATTGATTGTGGCAACACTCTTGGCAGGATTGAGCGTATCGGCCAGTGCCGCCGATACCATCCGTTTTGCGGCTGAAGCGTCTTACCCTCCTTTTGAATTCATGGATGCCAACAATAATATGCAGGGTTTCGATGTTGACCTTGCTAATGCGCTGTGTAAAGAGATGCAAGCGACCTGCACTTTCAGCAATCAGGCGTTTGATAGTCTGATACCGGGATTGAAATTCCGTCGCTTTGAAGCGGTTATCTCCGGTATGGATATCACGCCAGAACGCCAACAGCAGGTCTCATTTACCCAGCCTTATTACGACAACTCTGCCTTGTTCATCGCGCAAAAAGATAAAGTTGCAGACGTGGCCGCCCTGAAAGGCAAACGTGTCGGTGTACAGAATGGCACTACACATCAAAAATACCTGATGGAAAAGCATAAAGAAATTACTACCGTCCCTTACGATAGTTATCAGAATGCCGTACTTGACCTGAAAAATGGTCGTCTTGATGCCGTATTCGGTGATACTGCCGTCGTCAATGAATGGCTGAAACAAAACGATAATCTGTCTGCTGTCGGCCAGGGTATTACAGACAAAGACTATTTTGGCATCGGTTTAGGTATCGCGGTACGCCAAAATAACGACGAGCTGTTGAAGAAATTTAACGATGCGCTCGACAAAATCAAGCAGGATGGCACGTATCAAACCATCTATAACAAATGGTTCCAGAAGTAATCTTAATTTGACGCTCAATGATTGAATTTCAACCTCTTGCAAGCGCCGCCGGGATGACCGTCGGCCTTGCCATTTGTGCACTGGTACTCGGGCTTATTCTTGCCATGCTGTTTGCCATCTGGGAAACGGCGCGGTGGAAACTGGTCAGTTGGACTGGAACCGCACTCGTTACGCTACTCCGCGGCCTGCCAGAAATTTTGGTGGTGCTGTTTATCTACTTTGGTTCATCCCAGTTATTGCTGATGCTGGCAGACGGCTTTACCCTGAATCTCTATTTCGTGCAGATTCCAGTAAAACTGAACATAGAGATGTTCGAAATAAGCCCATTCTTATGCGGCGTCATCGCGTTGGCCCTGTTATACGCCTCTTATGCATCGCAGACATTACGCGGTGCATTAAAAGCCGTTCCACAGGGGCAATGGGAATCGGGTCAGGCGCTAGGGCTCAGCCAATCGGCCATTTTTATTCGCCTTATTATGCCGCAAATGTGGCGCCATGCCCTGCCGGGACTGGGCAATCAATGGTTGGTGTTATTAAAAGATACCGCACTGGTTTCACTGATCAGCGTGAATGATTTGATGCTGCAAACCAAAAGTATTGCTACGCGAACTCAGGAACCCTTTACCTGGTATGTGGTTGCCGCAGCGATTTACTTAGTGATTACCTTGTTAAGCCAGTACGTTTTAAAACGCATTGAGCTACGCACGACGCGTTTTGAACGGAGGCCATCCTGATGCTCACTTATCTACCTGAGCTGTTAAAAGGCCTGCATACCAGCCTCACACTGACCGCCGTGGCAATTGTTGTCGCGTTAATCCTGTCGCTGCTGCTCACCGTGATTCTGACCTTGAAAACGCCTGTACTTTCCATTCTGGCAAAAGGTTTTATCACGTTGTTTACCGGCACCCCGCTGCTGGTTCAAATCTTTTTGATTTACTATGGCCCCGGCCAGTTTACATCGATCCAGCAAATTCCCTGGTTGTGGCATTTACTGTCACAACCGTGGCTCTGTGCCATGGTCGCGTTGGCATTAAACAGTGCCGCTTATACCACTCAGCTATTTTACGGTGCCGTTAGGGCTATTCCTGCGGGGCAATGGCAATCCTGTGCTGCACTTGGGATGTCTCAGCAACAAACGCTGCGTATTTTACTGCCTTTTGCTTTTAAGCGCGCTCTGTCATCTTATTCAAATGAGGTAGTACTGGTATTTAAAAGTACATCACTGGCTTACACCATTACACTAATGGAAGTGATGGGCTACAGCCAGCTCATGTACGGTAGAACCTATGACGTTATGGTGTTTGGTGCTGCCGGTGTGATTTACCTATGTGTCAATGGGTTACTCACACTATTGATGCGTTTGCTTGAACGCAGGGCCCTCGTCTTCGAACGTCGTAACTAACACACCGCCATCATCGCTCTCGTCAGCAGGTCACTTATCGGCCTGCTGACCTTACCAATAAATAAAGTGATTTTTTACTCATTTTATTTGCATATAAATTCATTAAGTGTCACAGTAACTACCGTGAAGCCGGAACCATTCCGCGCAATGACTCATATGAATAAAAAATAAACACCTGGAGCGGGTAGATGAAAAAATTACTGATCGCAACATTATTGGCAGGAACGGCATTCAACGCAGTGGCAGCAGATAACATTCGTTTTGCCTCATCGGCAACGTATCCTCCGTTTGAGTCTTTGGATGCGAATAACGAAATCGTCGGATTTGATATGGATTTGGCTAAAGCGCTGTGTAAACAGATGCAGGCAAACTGCACATTTACCAATCAGGCATTTGATAGCCTGATCCCGGCGCTAAAATTCCGTCGCTATGACGCTGTCATTTCTGGGATGGATATTACGCCGGAACGTAGCAAACAAGTGACATTTACCCAGCCCTACTATGCCAACTCTGCCGTGGTTATCGCACAGAAAGGAAAGTTTGCGGATTTCGCCGCTATGAAAGGCAAACGTATCGGCATGGAAAACGGGACAACTCATCAAAAATACATGCATGATAAGCATCCAGAGGTACAAACCGTTTCTTATGATAGCTATCAAACCGCCATACTGGATTTAAAAAATGGCCGTATTGATGGTGTATTCGGTGACACGGCAGTGGTTAATGAATGGATTAAAACCAATCCCACACTGGCAACCGTTGGCTCACACGTTACCGATGCAGAATATTTTGGCACGGGTTTGGGGATTGCTGTCCGTCCAGACGATAAAGCCCTGCTGGAAAAATTGAATAAAGCCTTAGATGCTATCAAAGCTGATGGAACGTATAAGTCCATTAACGACAAGTGGTTCCCGCAATAACTGGTAAACGAGGTCGGGTGGTTTTCCCACCCGACAGCACATGTTCCTTCTTTTATTCCTTCTTTTTTAGCAACGTCAACACTTCGTAATGCGCCGTATGCGGAAACATATCGAACAGTTGCACCAGCAAAACACGATAGTTCGCCAGAGCATCCATATCTTTCACCATACTTTCGGCATGGCAACTGGAATAAAGAATATAGTTCGGAGCCATACGGCTAAGGTAATCACACAGTTCGCGGCCAATGCCGCGTCGGGGTGGATTGACCAAAACCAACTCGGGAAGATCATTTTCAGCCGTGGCAAAACGAGTAGAGTCATGTGCCTGAAACGCAACATGCGTTAACCCTAACTGCTCTGCCGAGCGACGGGCACAGGCAATAGCTTCAGCGCTGATTTCAATCCCCGTCAGACGCATCTCAGACGATGCACAATGCAAACCAAATCCACCCACACCACAGAATAAATCCCACATGCTGGTGATATTCAGTTCGCTAACCCAATCTCTGGCTGTCGCATAAAGGTGGGATGCAACCTGCGGGTTGGTCTGGAAAAAACTCTGGGGACGAATATACAAGGGAACGTGATTAAAACGCTCTTCCAACGCCGATGTCTCACTAAGAATGATCTCAGTTTCCCCTTCCAGAATCGCCTGATGTACCGGTTGAATATTGACAGAAATAACCGCAAGCAGAGGCAACTGTTGTTGTAACCAGGGTAAAGCGGAACGGAGTTGGTTCAGCTTGGTTTCTGAACGCAACACGAAACGTAGCATCAACTGTCCACGTAGCGTGCTTTCCGTCAACAGCAAATATTTTAATTCACCGCGACGACGCGCAACGTTATAAGGTGTTAGCCCCGCTCTGGCAATAAATTGCTTGAGCACAGCAAAAACCGGAAGAAAACTGATGGGGTAAAGCGGACAATCGCAAAGGTCAACGGCGCTACCATCGCGATGTAACATACCTAACAGCGGGCGTTCAACGCTGCCGCTGACAACCATTTTCGCTTTATTACGAAATGCTGACTGGGCTGAATAACAGGCAGGTAACCACTGTGGCACCGGGTGAGATTGTAATAAATCAGCCAAATTTTTTTGTTTATCAGATAACTGCTGTGAGTAATCTTTTTCCAGCCATTGGCAGGAATGACATGTTCCTGCGCTATATCGTGCACAATGCATAAAAATCTAACTATCTGAATGAAGATCTCATAAGAAGAATTATATCAGTCCTGGTCACCGTCCTGATACATTTCAGAGTACGTGCGGCTAACCGTTCAACTCACTATACCCGTCATACTTCAAGTTACATGTGCATTGCCTGCGTTCAGTCACCCGAATCACTTACTCAAGTAAGCTCATCGGGATTCCTTCGCTTGCCGCCTTCCTGAAACTTGAATTATTTTGGGTATACACTCTGTGAGTAAACGATCCGCCTATTTCTGTCGTAAAAAAAAGCGTTTACTGCGATGAGGGAAAAATAACAGCACGATCACCAGCAGATCCGGTATCTTCTGGATCAGTAATTGATGCAGCACCGCCGTATTGTTTTCACCAGAAATATGGAATATTGAGGGAAGAAATTCGCTCATTGACGCCAACAGCAAATATAGCGTAACCAGACATTGGCAAACGATATACCCCCATCTCCCCCAGTTAACCCCTGCCAGCACGGCAAAACCACAACGTATCTCAATACAGACGATAATGAACGAAAGTAACAAGACCAGCGTTGAATCCCAAGCCTCAGCACTGAGACCAATCCAATCGCCTAAATCGCTTGGCCCGAGCTCCCATATCAATAACAAAACACCCAAAAAGCGGGTTGCAATAATAGCCGTTCCCGCCACCATGACCGGAACCGGGGCGTACACTTTTCGCTGAGACATTTCCTTTTTGGTGTACAGAATTTCAACGATCTCCGTTCGAATAAACCTTATTTCTACTGCCCATGGTTGCACTGATTGAGGACTGTCACGCCCACAAGATGTGGGCGTGACAGTGATTGGCTAAGCTCGTGCGTTTTTCACATCAACCGCGTCTCGCTTTTTGCAGATCGCGTTGACGCTGTTTTTCCGCTCTTGCCATAAACCACCAGGCAATAAATCCGATGATCCCTACGACCAACAATATCAAAGATGCCAGAGCATTAATCTGCGGATTAACCCCCATTCTGACGCTGGAAAACACCAACATTGGCAGCGTGGTGGAACCTGGCCCTGCGACAAAGCTGGCAATAACCAGATCGTCAAGTGACAGTGTAAATGCCAGCAACCAACCTGAGATCAACGCAGGGGCAATCATCGGCACCGTGATGATAAAGAAAACCTTCAATGGCGCGGCACCGAGATCCATTGCCGCTTCTTCAATGGACCGATCGAGTTCACGTAAACGCGCACTGATCACCACGGTGACATAAGCCGTACAGAACGTCACATGGGCAAGCCAAATGGTGAACATTCCCCGTTCCGCTGGCCACCCTATCGCATGCCCGAGCGCAACAAACAGCAATAGCAGCGACAAACCGGTGATCACATCCGGCATGACCAGCGGTGCAGTCAGCATAAAGGCGAAACCGTTAGAGCCGCGGAAACTGCCGAAACGAACCATGACAACGGCTGCCAACGTGCCGAGGATCACCGCCATCGTCGCAGATGCAGCGGCAATCGTCAGGCTAAGCAACACTGCACTGATCATGGCTGAATCATGGAACAGCTCGGTATACCAGCGCGTTGACCAACCAGCCCATACCGTAACCAGCTTCGAGCTATTGAACGAGTAGATGACCAGCATCAGCATTGGCGCATAGAGAAACGTGAAACAAAGCACCAAAATCACAATGCGCCATGGTGAACGGACAACAGGTAGATTATTCATACGCCTTCTCCTGCTGCTTTGCTCTGATGCTTGTGGAACCAGATAATTGGCATAATCAGCAATAAAAGCATGATAATGGCAACCGCAGAAGCCACCGGCCAATCTCGATTATTGAAAAACTCTTGCCACAAAATGCGACCAATCATGATGCTGTCAGGACCACCAAGCAATTCAGGGATAACATATTCCCCTACCGCCGGAATGAAAACCAGCATGGATCCAGCAATAATGCCACCCTTGGTTAACGGCATAATCACGCTGAAAAAGGTTTTGAGTGGGCGAGCCCCTAAATCCAACGATGCCTCAACCAGTGAATAATCCAGCCGCGTGAGCGCGGTGTAAATCGGCAACACCATGAACGGCAAGTACGAATAAACAACACCGATATAAACGGCCACATTAGTATGCAGAATCACCAGTGGCTCATTGATAACGCCCAACCACAACAAGAAATTATTCAGTATGCCGTTGTTTTTCAGGATACCCATCCAGGCATAAACGCGGATGAGGAAGGATGTCCAGGATGGCAAGATGACCAGCAGCAGCAGAATATTACGGGTCGACGGCTTACTGTGCGCCACGGCCCAAGCCAACGGATAACCGATTAGCAAGCAACATAGCGTAGAAACAGCCGCAACCTGTAACGATTGCAGATAGGCATCGATATACAGCGGATCATCTAACAAATGCAGATAGTTTCCCAGATTCAGGGAGATATCCAGTTTGTCATCCATCCACGAGACTAAGTCGGTATACGGTGGGATCGCCCGAGCCATTTCTGCAAAACTGATTTTAAATACAATCAGGAATGGCAGCATGAACAGCAGCAGTAACCACAGATAAGGCAGCGCAATGACCAGTTTACGCCCATGATCTTGACGCCAACGAGCCACTAACAACTGCAAACGGCTTCTGGCGTGATCCGGCGGTTCTGAAGGACGCTGTTCAGAAAATTCGGTGTTTTGTTCAGAAAACAGAGACATGGCGTTATTCCCCACTACACCGTCAATACCACACAGCTGTCAGCATCCCAGCACAAACGCACTTCATCACCCCATGTAGGCGTACCCTTACGGTAACGATAAGCGTTCTGTAGCTGAGCACTAATGATTTGTCCGCTGGCAAGCCGCACATGATAGATCGACAAATCGCCTAAATAAGCAATATGTACCACCTCACCGACAGCAAAATTACACCCGTTGGCCGGAACGTCCTCACACAACATGATTTTTTCTGGTCGTAACGCAATATAAACGGGTACACCATCAATCACGGAGACATCGGAATCCACCTTTAACGGATGGACCAACCCCGGGCTACGGATAATCAACGAGTCATCATGGCGTTCGGTTAATATGCCTTCAAACATATTCACGGAACCAATAAACTCAGCGCTAAAACGCGTATTCGGATGCTCGTAAATCTCTTCTGGCTCACCGATCTGGACAAATTTCCCACGATTCATGATGGCAATTCGCCCAGCCATGGTCATCGCTTCCTCCTGATCGTGCGTCACCATCACGCAGGTTACGCCCACCCGCTCCAGAATATCGACGACTTCAAGCTGCATGCGATCGCGCAGTTTCTTATCCAGTGCGCCCATCGGTTCATCAAGCAATAACAACTTCGGACGCTTTGCCAGACTACGAGCCAATGCGACACGCTGACGCTGCCCACCGGAGAGTTGATGAGGCTTACGACTGGCAAACTCCTGCATATGCACCAGCGTCAGCATCTCTTCGACGCGATCCTTAATCTCACTGCGAGACAATTTGTCCTGCTTCAGCCCAAACGCAATATTCTTTTCCACTGTCATATGAGGGAATAATGCATACGACTGGAACATCATATTGATGGGGCGCTGATAAGGCGGCACCAAAGACAAATCCTGACCATCAAGAACAATTTGTCCCTGTGTTGGATGTTCAAAACCAGCCAGCATGCGGAGCAACGTGGACTTTCCACAGCCCGAAGCCCCCAGCAAGGCAAATATTTCACCTTTGTAAATCGTCAGACTGACGTCATCAACCGCAGCCTGACCATCAAAAGATTTGGTCAGATTGCGCACTTCCAGCAACGGGGTAGCCGCTTTTTGAGGCTTGGGCTGGGGACGGGGAATAGCATCATTCACTTAGCATTGCTCTCCGGCAAAAGCAGAACAAGTCACAATGTTTGGTACAGGTTTTCAATGCCACGTTCTATCGTGTTTTGTGCAAAGAATACGCTGCGTCGTACATCCAAAAACTGTGACACATATATAGCGCAACAGGCGGGTATTAGCCGCCTGTTATTTACCACATTGAGTCAGGTTGGAAAACGATTATTTACCGCTTTTTACCTTCGTCCAGGCGCGTGTGCGTGTACGGTCAATCTGTGGTGACTGAACTTTGAGCGTAAACATTTTGGCACGAACATCCTCAGACGGATAAACCCCTGGATTATTGCGAATGTCTTCCTGTACCAACGGCACAGATGCTTTATTTGCACTCGCGTAATACACGTGGTTGCTGATGTTCGCCATAACCTCTGGTTTCAACAGGTAATTCAGGAAGGTATAGGCTGCGTCTGCATTTTTAGCATCGGCTGGCATGGCAAATACATCAAAGAAAGCCAATGCCCCTTCTTTCGGAATACTGTAATGAACGTTAACACCATTTTTTGCTTCTTTGGCTCGATTAGAGGCCTGCATGATGTCACCAGCCCAACCGACCGCCACACAGATGTCTCCGTTCGCCAGATCGTTGATGTATTGCGATGAATGGAAATAGCGAATGCTAGGACGCAACTTCAATAGCAACTCAGTGGCCGACTTGGTGTAATCATCCGCTTTGGTGCTATTGGGATCTTTACCCTGATAGTTCAGGACGGTAGCGAAAATCTCTTCTGGCGCATCCAGGAAGGAAACCCCACAGCTTTTCAGCTTTTCCAGGTTTTCCGGCTTCAACACCAGATCCCAACTGTCCACGGGAGCATCAGCACCTAATGCGGCTTTAACCTTCTCCACATTGT
Organism: Pectobacterium hainanensis; assembly: GCF_046237015.1. Taxonomy (NCBI): domain Bacteria; kingdom Pseudomonadati; phylum Pseudomonadota; class Gammaproteobacteria; order Enterobacterales; family Pectobacteriaceae; genus Pectobacterium; species Pectobacterium hainanensis. Next base: position 138,553 of record NZ_JBJYIN010000008.1, on the reverse strand, counting down.
AGCCAATCCCCGTTGTTGCCCACAGATAAGGCAGCGCATATTTGTTATCCGGATCGTGCTGGGCAATCAATTTCAGCAACTCTGGGTCCAGATTTTTGTAATTAGGCAGTTTGCTCTTGTCTAATGGCTGAAACACCCCGGCAGCAAGTTGACGCTCCAGAAAACTAGCAGAAGGCACCACCAGATCAAAACCGGTGCTCCCTGCCATCAGTTTGCCTTCCAATACTTCATTGGAATCAAACACGTCATAAACGACTTTTATACCCGTTTCTTTCTGGAAATTCTGTAACGTATCCGGTGCGATATAATCAGACCAGTTATAAACATGTAACGTTTTTTCTTCCGCAGATGCAGTGACGGACGCGGCCATCAGCAAGCCGGCAACAACACCCGATAACCATTTTTTACGTTGGGTGAACATCCGTTCCTTCCTCCATACAAGGGGGTGATTCATATGAGTAAACGAGTATTATCTCGATACAGGATTTTATCCTGCGCATAAACGATCACGGTAATATCGGTGAATGACTATGCACTAAATTTATCATAGTAGACACTGACATAAAGGCGAATGACTCGCGAGATCGTTACTGAAATTAAGCATAACCGTAGCGACTCGCGCATACCATATGTCGAAAGTAAAAAATGGTTTTTATCGATTATTTATTCACTATTTGCCCACGTGATACGGCTATTTCGCCGTAACTACGGTGAATATCTGGTTGCAAGAATAGAATTTAGAATAAACGACGGTTTATAGAAAATAAGGAAAACTGATTGCTGCCGTTGGCAGCAATAGTATTAATGCAGATTAGATGTGTAAGATCTCCCAGCAGAGGCCTCTTCATCCTCACTGATAAACAGGAGATTATTAGCGCCCGCCTCAAGAATGATCATGGAAATCTGTTCTTCAGACTGCATCATGAAATGTCGGAATTGCTCCAGAGACATCCCCGCAGCCACGCTAAAGGACTGGCAGACGATCAGTTTAGGCAGATTGTCATCCTGAATATCAATAAAAGCTTTGACCGTCAGCGAACTGGCATTGATTTGGCTTAAATCTCCCACCAGAGGAATCAGTGCACTGGGTTTCACCTCTGCCAGAGCAGAAAACAGGATAACGTTATCAACCAGATCGACTTTCGCATCAAAGACGCCATCAAAATTCTGCATATGAGGTAAATGGAGTGCCTGACAGGAATCACATTCAAAAAACAGAATGTTTAGCTGATCCAGCCACCGCCGTAGCATATTCAGATCCGGGACGATGAGTGAATCCATGGTTATTTGCCTCATACTGACTGTTCTTACCAAAGGGTGCATAGCTTACGGAATATTTTATTCCTACGCCATGATAAAAGCGCCTAAAATCATGCTAGCTCGCGATCTGATTGACAATGTTGATCGGCAAGCCCCTATCCCGTTAACGTTTACCCACGGTGGCCGTCGATATCGCTAACGAGCGCACATGTTGCTCAATAAATTCAATCATCATGCCCGCAATATCTAATCCTGTTGTGGTTTCTATGCCTTCCAGACCGGGAGACGCATTCACTTCCATGACCAGCGGCCCTCGTTCGGCACGTAAGATATCCACGCCAGCCACGTTAAGACCCAGCGTTTTTGCGGCCCTAATCGCAATATCACGCTCCTGCGCCGTAATCCGGACCTTACTGGCGGAGCCACCTCGATGCAAGTTAGAACGAAACTCCCCCGGCTTGGCCTGCCGTTCGATGGCAGCAACAACACGATTCCCGATCACCAGACAACGGACATCCCGTCCCTTCGCTTCCCTTACATACTCTTGCACCAGAATATGCGCATTTAATCCGCGAAACGCGTCAATGACACTCTCTGCCGCCTGACGCGTCTCCGCTAACACAACACCAATTCCCTGCGTTCCCTCGACCAGCTTCACGACCAGCGGTGCCCCACCCACCATTTCGATCAAATCCCCCGTGTCATCGGGAGAATGAGCGAATCCGGTTACAGGTAAATCAATACCTTCCCGAGCTAATAATTGCAATGAATGCAGCTTGTCACGAGCGCGAATAACCGCGACAGAATTGTTGAGCGGATAGCTTCCCAGCATTTCAAACTGCCGCAATACTGCCGTGCCATAAAATGTAATCAGTGAACCAATTCGAGGGATAACGGCATCATATTTGTCCAGTCGTCGGCCGCGATAATGAACGGAAGGTGCCGCTGAGTTTATATTCATATAACAGGACAGTGGATCAATAATATCAATGCAATGCCTGCGCTCTTCCGCCGCTTCACGCAGCCGTTTGCAGGAATATAACGAACCGTCACGAGACAGAATGGCTATCTTCATAAATGACCCAGAGATACTAACGTATCGCCCATCCCTGTTGATGTAAGTAATCCAGCATAAACGGACGTAACTCTTTTTTCAGCGTGCGCTGTACATGCTCGCTCCAGCTATCTCGTCGATGGCCCGTACGCTGAAGATAATACTCAACCATTTGCTGATCATATTCCGCTAGCGTTTCTCGACCGAGCGGCTGGTACACATTTTCATGCATCAACATTGTCACTGGCATCCGCGGTTTCAACAACGGATCAGCATCCGGATACCCCAGACACAAGCCAAATAGCGGCAACACGAGAGGTGGCAATTTTAATAATGTCGTCACATCGGCAATGCGATTACGGATCCCACCAATAAATACGCCGCCAAGCCCCAATGACTCCGCCGCAATCAGCGCGTTTTGCGCCATTAGGGCCGTATCGACGCAGCCAATGAGTAGCTGTTCAGCCAATCCGGTTTCGGCCTGAGGAGAGATCTCAACGTGACGATGAAAATCGGCACAAAACACCCAGAACTCCGCAGCCTGAGCGACATAAGCCTGCTCTCCGGTATAATGAACCAGCATCTGACGTAGCGTGGGATCCGTGATACGGATGATCGAGGTACATTGTAAAAAACTGGAGCTGGACGCACTTTGCGCCGCCGAGATAATCGCGGCACGCTGAGCATCCGTTAGCGCTTGGTTGGTAAACGCGCGAATAGAACGATGGCGCTGTAGTAGGTCAATGGTCGGCGTCACTCTGCATATCCTTCGGGTATAGGTAATACAAATCAGTGCAACAGGTAATTACTACTTTTGTTCACCGGACAATGCGGGCATAGTAACCCCTATTAACGATAGGCATTAGCCAATGCCAACAGTTTAGAAAACATATTTTCTCAATTTTACTAAGGAGTTTACATGTTCGCTGTTATTTTTGGGCGTCCTGGCTGCCCTTACTGTGTACGCGCTAAAGAGTTAGCAGAAAAACTGACTGCACAACGTGATGATTTCAAATTCCGCTATGTGGATATTCATGCAGAAGGCATTACGAAAGACGACCTGTCCAAAACCGTCGGCAAGCCCGTTGAAACCGTGCCACAGATCTTCATTGATGAAAAACATATCGGTGGCTGCACTGATTTTGAAGCATACGCCAAAGAAAACCTTAGCCTGTTCCAACAATAATCTCTGACAAAAGGCGCCACCGGCGCCTTTTACTTTCCTCGCGTCCTACTGTAAAAATAGTGGCGATATATTCCATTCCCGAATAAGAATCCCAACGCCCCTAGCACACTCCAGAAAACTGCGCTCAGCACATAGGCAATTTCCTGCCAAAACGCTCCCAGCGGCGCTCGCCATAGATGCAAAATAATCAAACAAAGCGGCATAGCCATGAGTGCACCCAGCAATGGGTAAAGCAGGCGACCTCGAGCGGATAAACAACTAGCGATCACGCCTGGCAGCAAAAAGAGCAACATACTGGGTCCGCCTTGTAAGCTTTCCCCTGTTGCCACATCTGATACATCCATTTTTTGGCTCAAGAAAACCACGATAAACAATAAGAAACAACAGGCGACACTACCCCAACCTCTATCGTTTGCCATACTATGCTTCCCTTAACTCTGTACACATCTCCACACCATATTTGTCTGATGTCCAACGTTATTGACGACACAAAAAATATGGATGACGAATATCCCCGATATGACACAAAGTGAGGTCTTTTCACTATTGATTAACGCACCAATGCATTATACCCGTCATACTTCAAGTTGCATGTGCGTTGGCTGCGTTCAGTCACCCGAATCACTTACTCAAGTAAGCTCATCGGGATTCCTTCGCTTGCCGCCTTCCTGAAACTTGAATTATTTGGGGTATATTACACCGATAGTTATTCGCTGTTGGCTGGTTGCAAAACCAACAAACTGCTAAAATAGCGACGTCACAATCATTTCAAAAATAATAATTGACTGAACAATACCAATGGATAATTTATACTAAACAAGGCTGATTCCTTTCAGCTGTCATTAATTGACAGTATCAACGGGATCATTATATCCGATGACTAAATCTAGCCCTTATAGTCATTTATATCAAGAACTTACTGGTAAACAACACGTTACATGCCATGAATATAAACGTCGCTAATTTGTTAAACGGGAATTACATTCTGCTTTTATTCGTGGTTCTTTCATTAGGACTTTGCCTAGGGAAATTGCGGCTGGGCTCAGTTCAACTCGGTAATTCCATTGGTGTTTTAGTCGTCTCGTTATTGCTAGGACAACAACACTTTTCGATTAATACCGAGGCGCTCAGCCTTGGATTTATGTTATTTATTTTTTGCGTTGGCGTAGAAGCCGGTCCCAATTTCTTTTCTATTTTTTTTCGAGACGGCAAAAATTATTTAATGCTCGCACTGGTCATGGTGGGAAGCGCTCTCATTTTAGCATTGGGATTAGGGAAATTGTTTGGTTGGGGCATTGGGTTAACGGCCGGGATGCTTGCAGGCTCAATGACCTCCACTCCTGTACTGGTCGGTGCCGGTGACACACTGCGAAATACCGCCAGCCTGGGTGCGCAGTTGGGCGTTGAACAAGATCATCTTAGCCTTGGTTACGCCCTGACCTATCTGATTGGTTTGGTTAGCCTTATTTTCGGTGCGCGTTATCTGCCTAAACTCCAGCATCAGGATTTACCAACCAGCGCCCAACAAATTGCCCGAGAGCGGGGTCTGGATACCGACAGCCAGAGGAAAGTGTACCTTCCCGTTATCCGCGCCTATCGCGTCGGGCCGGAGTTAGTGGCCTGGGCCGATGGTAAAAATCTGCGTGAGTTGGGCATTTACCGCCAGACGGGTTGCTACATCGAGCGTATCCGCCGCAACGGCATTCTGGCAAGCCCGGATGGGGATGCCGTACTGCAAATCGGTGACGAAATATCACTGGTTGGCTATCCGGATGCGCATGCAAGGCTGAACCCGAACTTCCGTGATGGAAAAGAAGTCTTCGACCGTGACCTATTAGATATGCGCATTGTTACCGAAGAAATTGTGGTGAAAAATCATAATGCCGTCGGTAAACGCCTCAGCCAGCTCAAGTTAACCGATCACGGTTGTTTCCTGAACCGCATTATTCGTAGCCAGATCGAAATGCCTATTGATGATGGTGTCGTCCTGAATAAAGGCGATGTGTTGCAGGTCAGCGGCGATGCACGACGGGTGAAAAGTATCGCTGACCGCATCGGCTTTATTTCAATTCACAGTCAGGTCACCGATTTACTGGCTTTCTGTGCATTCTTCGTCATTGGCATGATGGTCGGCCTAATCACTTTTCAGTTCAGTAATTTTACCTTTGGAATCGGTAACGCGGCTGGTCTGCTATTTGCAGGAATCATGTTGGGCTTCCTGCGAGCTAACCACCCGACATTCGGCTATATTCCGCAAGGCGCATTGAATATGGTGAAAGAGTTCGGGCTAATGGTGTTTATGGCTGGTGTGGGGTTAAGCGCAGGCAGCACCATCAACAATAGCTTGGGCGAGGTGGGCACACAAATGCTGATCTCAGGATTAATCGTCAGTCTGGTACCTGTTGTGATTTGTTTTCTATTTGGTGCCTACGTGTTACGCATGAACCGTGCATTACTGTTTGGGGCAATGATGGGTGCCCGTACTTGTGCCCCGGCGATGGAAATCATCAGCGATACCGCGCGCAGCAATATTCCTGCGTTGGGATATGCGGGAACCTATGCCATTGCCAACGTATTATTGACATTGGCCGGCTCCCTGATCGTGATTATCTGGCCTGAACTACCTGGCTAATAAAAAATGTAAAAAAACGTCAATATTTATTAGCGTAAACAGAACTTTTTTATCAGCCTACAGTCTCAATAAGTGCCACTGCTTTTCTTTGATATCCCCATATTGAGGAGCCCGTCGTTCACGCCACCTTGGTTCAAGAACGATGGGCCTTTTCTTTTCTGAGACGATATCGATGTCCCTATGCAGCAATGACCATTCGTATCATGCCAGTCCGGTTTCAACTCGGAAACATCGTGTTTCACCAGCATCAAGCTCAATTAATGTCCCGGCCCGTTGTGCCGCATTGAACCCTTCTGGACGACATGTCGCAGGCAAAACAAACGCCGCGACTTTCTGATCACCGTTATAAAGAATCCAGCGCGTCGCATAATTCAACTCTTCCGTCGAAAAACGAGTCACAAAACGATGGCCCTGTGGTGCATGCAGACTAAACTCAACCTTCTTCGCGTACTGCGATAAATCATCAGCAAAAAAGACAATTTCAGGGTCGTAAAAATCCGGATCTGTTAACGCGGTGAATTGCTCCGGTGACTGCGCTAATTTTTCCGTATAGTTCAGCCACTGCGGCGTAGGATGAACATGACCAGGGATAGAGGTTCGCAACGCAAATGCCTGATCAGGAATGGTTTGGCTAAATGTCGCATTCGCCACATAGGCATAATTCATGTGACACATGTATTGTAACGGCATCGCCACACTTGCCAAATTTGTCACGGCCATCTCAATATTTAACAACGTACTGTCGGCCATCAACGTGACGCGAGGGGTTGCTCGATAGTGATGACCAAACCCTTTCACATATTCATAATCCCCCGTTACACACAGAGAACCGTCGCCGATGAGCACCCGTGCGCTGTCCATCGTCGCACACGCCATTTCACCGTGTAGAGGATGGGTATCGTCCGCGGCGGGACAACCATTGCTCAGCAAACCAGAGTGGAAAGCAAAACAACCATAAGTATCAATAATGCTGCTACCCGGCTTAGGCTCGGTGAACGGATTCGTCATCCTTAACGAATGTCCATCAAATTCCGCATCCCAAATCATCTGCCCATAAAAAGGCAATATGACGAGGTAACCTCGTGAGTTTTTCAGTTTGATCGCTTCAATACCTGAAGCATAGCGGAATAACGTGACTGAAAAATGATCGTTTTCCAACAGTATCCGTGGATGCTCACTGAACATCGTACGTGACAAATGAATCTGCGTTTTCATTTTCATTTCCTTATTTAGGCTTCACGTTTAACAGCGGAATCACTGGCAGCCAAACGCTGTTTATTGCGCATTTCGCCCCAAAAATAGAAGCCGACATAGGCAAAACACAATAGCGACACGACAAATGATTTTTGCATCGAACCAAGATGGTCGGATACATAGCCCTGAATAGCTGGCACCACAGCCGCCCCCACGATAGACATCACGATGATAGCCCCGGCTACTTCAGTGTATTTTTTATCTACCGTATCCAGCGTACCTGCGTAAATCGTTGCCCAGCACGGTCCAAATAGAACGCTAACAAAAACGGCGGCATAAACAGCGCTAAAATCGGGCACCATCACGACATAGGCCAGCGTCGCAACACCTGCGATCGAATAAGCAATCAGGACTTTCTCAGCACTGAAGCGCGTCATCAGGAAATTCGCTACAAATTTACCAATGAAAAAACAAATAAAGCTGTAAATCATAAAGTTGGACGCATCTCGTTCGTTAGATGCTCCCAGCGTTAAAGCCAGACGGATAGTAAAAGACCAAACAGCAACCTGCATACCGACATATAAAAACTGAGCAACAATACCGCGCTTAAAATGGTTATTCCCTGCCAGATACCGCAACGTTTCTCCCAAGGACGGAAGTGATTTTTTATTCTGCGTATCGGCTTGCGCTTTACAGCTTGGATAGCGCGTCAACAGGAAAAGGAACATGACGATCAGTAACACAAATATCAAATACTTATACGGCTCTAAGGTATATTCCAGCATTTGCAGACGGAAAGCGTGCAACTGATCGGGCGTCATGGTTGCCATCTGACTTTCCAAACTTTCGCCTTCCTGAAAGACCAGATATTTACCAAGAACAATCCCCATTAACGCCCCAACCGGGTAAAACGTCTGGCTAATATTCAAACGTAACGTGGCATAGTCTCGGTGACCAATCATAGAACTATACGTATTCGCCGCCGTCTCCAAAAAGCTCAGGCCAATGGCAATGGCGAAAATCGCCGCCAAAAACATGGTATAGGTCGCCATGTGCGATGCCGGATAAAACAGGCTGCATCCGGCAATATACAGCGTTAAGCCAATCAGAATAGCGATCTTGTAACTGCTGTTCCGGATCACCACCGATGCCGGAATCGCAATCAAAAAGTAGCCGCCATAAAAAGCACTCTGCACCAATGCACTGGCGAAATCACTCAGCTCAAATACGCTCTTGAACTGCGTGATTAAGATATCGTTCAGACTGGCCGCGCAACCCCACAACGGAAACAAACACGACAGCAGAATAAATTGAAATAATGGCGTCTTATTCAGATAGCCATCAGGCATTTGGATGATGTTCTGACGCATAATGTTTTCCCCGGATTATTTAGCAAGCGAATGGCTGGCAAGAAACTGATGAAATTGTGCCGCATCCGGATATGCACGCTGCGTGCCCTTCCCCGTAACGCTATAAGCGGCAAAAGCTGAGGCATATTCCATCGCCGATTTAATTTCTCCGTTACGAACAAAATGGTGTGCAAAACAGCCAATAAACGCATCGCCTGCTCCGCTGGTATCAATGGCATGAACGCTAACAGGGTCAACATGGTGTACCTGATCGCCCGTCATCCACACCGACCCACGGTGCCCCATCGTGATGATCAAATTCTTCAACCCTTTCGCTAATAACGAACGACCAGCCTGCAAAATATTCGCTTCGGTATCGACAGGCATACCAGTCAGAATTTCCAACTCGGTTTCATTCGGCATGAAAAAGTCGCATTGACAGGCATAACCGATATCCAGATCACGCGAAGCCGGAGCCGGATTTAAGATCACGGGAATGTGATGACGTCGAGCAAAATCAATGGCGTAGTAAACCGTTTCTAACGGGATTTCCAATTGAAGGATCAGCAACTTGCATTGTTTAAGTGACTCAGATGCCGCATCGATATCCTGTGTAGAAAGATGAGCGTTCGCCCCTTTGATGATCAAAATTCGATTCTGTGAGGAGGCATCGACAAAAATAGGAGCCACGCCGCTCGATACACCGGCAACGGCAGTGACGTACTGCGTATCCACGCCAAAGTGCTGTAAATTCTTAACGGTATTATCGGCAAAAAGATCGTCCCCGACCCGACTGACCATCATGACCGATGCCCCAAGCTTCGCCGCTGCAACAGCCTGATTCGCCCCTTTCCCACCACAGCCAATCTCAAAAGAAGGGGCTTCCAACGTTTCGCCCGTTTTTGGCATTTCATTAATGTAGGTAATCAGGTCAACCATGTTTGAACCAATAACTGCAATATCCATAACACTTCCCTCTGGCATTTTTTCAACATTAAATGTCACTACAGTAACAATAACAATCCACATTTGTTATTAATGTGACAAATATCGCATGATTAAACGTGTGACATGCAAAAATTAGAACAATAAAGATTGATAATCGATGTTAAATGTTATTATTATAACAAAATAAATTTATTGAACAGCTAAAGGAATCAACCATGAACAGCGAAACTCGCGATTACTCCCCTTATATCGATCACACCCTGTTAGCCGCCGACGCCACAGAGGCACAGATCATCAAGCTATGCGATGAAGCTAAAACTCATCATTTCTACGCCGTTTGCGTTAATTCCGGCTATGTCCCTCTGGTTGCCAGCCAATTACAGGACACAGCGGTTAACGTCTGCTCGGTGATTGGTTTCCCTTTAGGCGCGGGACTTACGGCGTCTAAAGTGTTTGAGGCCAAGGCCGCTATTGATGCAGGGGCACAAGAAATTGATATGGTGATCAATGTCGGCTGGTTGAAGAGCGGCAATATTGATGCAGTGAAAGCAGATATTCAGGCTGTACGCGAGGTTTGCGCCGCTATACCGTTGAAGGTAATATTAGAAACCTGTCTGCTTGACGACGCCCAGATTGTTTTGGTCTGTGAAATCTGTCGCGACTTGAACGTTGCGTTTGTAAAAACATCAACGGGGTTTAGCACTGGTGGCGCTCGTGAAGAACACGTCAAACTCATGCGCGATACCGTCGGTTCTGGCGTCGGCGTAAAAGCTTCTGGTGCCGTACGCGATCGCCACACGGCAGAAATCATGATCCGCGCTGGGGCAACGCGTATCGGAACCAGCTCCGGAGTGGCTATCGTATCGGGTCAGTCTGCCGCAGCAGGAAGCTACTAACCTTCATCCCGCATAAACGGGTTCATCATCAGGGAATTATATGGAAACTCGGCGTGCAGAACGGATCAACAAACTGGCTCAAGCCCTGAAAAAAGCAGACAAGCTTCGTCTTAAAGACGCCGCGCAACTGTTGGGTGTGTCCGAAATGACCGTGCGACGCGATCTGAACGCCGAATCCTCGACCGTTGTGCTACTCGGTGGCTATGTTGTCAGCGATTTGAAAAGCAATAATGTCACTAATTATTTCGTTTCCGATCAGCAAAGTAAGCACGTGGAAGAAAAGCAGGTGGCGGGTGAGCTAGCGGCACGGCTCATCGAACCTGATGATGTGGTATTTTTCGATTGCGGCACCACCACACCTTTTATCATCGATGCGATTCCTGACGACCTGCCCTTCACCGGAATTTGCTATTCGCTCAATACGTTTTTGGCCTTGCAGGAAAAATCTGCCAGTAAAGTCATGCTATGCGGCGGCGAGTTTCATCCCGATAACGCCATTTTTACGCCGCTCAGCCAACGCAGTGAACTCGATCATATTTGCCCGAACAAAGCGTTCATCTCTGCCGCAGGCATCGATCTGAAAGCAGGAGCGACCTGCTTTAATTTTGCTGAGCTCAGCATGAAGCATCGCGCGCTAGCGCTGTCACAGCGTGCGATTTTAGTGATCGATAACAGCAAGTTTGGGAAAGTTAAGCCTGCCTGTATCGGATCGCTCACCCTATTTGATACGCTAATTACCAATCGTACACCGCCAACGGAATACACTCGTTATTTTAACCATAACGGTATTTTGTTAGCCCATGCCGATGGCTAGTTAAACCAACCACCAAACCATTGCTGAAGTTTCATCATCACGCTATCCCATAGCCTGCTGAAAAATCCCGCTTCGGGGATATCGTCCAGCGCAACCAACTGGCGTTGCCCAATACTTTTACCATCAAGTTGGAAATCAATCGTGCCAACCACTTGATTTCTGGTCAAAGGCGCGGACAACTGAGGCTGTAACAATGTAAAACTGGCCTTCAGATTTTTCATCTGACCTTTGGGTATCGTGAGCGCCGCATCATTCGCTACCCCTAGTCGAGCCTCTCCCTGCGTGCCAAACCAGACGCGCTGTGTCGTAAAAGGCACACCCGCTTTGATTGGCGTAGCCGTTTCAAAAAAACGGAAACCCCACGTGAGTAATTTTTCACTTTCCCTAAAGCGAATACCATCCGTCGCGGCACCCAGAACAACAGAAATCAAACGCATATTGCCTTCCGTTGCAGACGCCACCAGATTATGTCCTGCTCCGTTGGTATGACCGGTCTTGATGCCGTCGACATTCAGGTTAGTGTTCCACAGTAATCTGTTACGGTTCGGTTGACGTATATTATTGAATGTAAATTCTTTTTCTTTATGCAACGCATACTCTTCAGGCACATCACGGATCAGTGCTTGTCCAAGTATGGCCATATCACGGGCGGTACTATACTGACCTGGCGCATCCAGCCCATGTACCGTACGAAACTGGGTGTTAGTGAGTTTCAATGCGTTAGCGTAATTGTTCATCAGGCTAACGAAAGCATCCTGACTTCCGGCAACATAATCAGCCAATGCAATGCTGGCATCGTTGCCTGACTGAATGACAATACCTTTATTCAATTCAGATACCGGGATACGATCGCCCGGTTTAAGAAACATCAGCGATGAACCACGTAAAGCAGGGTTTCCCGTTGCCCAAGCGTCTTTACCCACGGTGACTTGATCGGTCGGCTGAATTTTCCCCGCTTTAATTGCCTGACCAATAACATAGCTCGCCATGATTTTTGTCAGGCTGGCAGGATCAAGGCGTTCATCCGCATTAGATTCAGCCAACACCACGCCACTATGGTAATCCATCAAAACAAATGCCTTCGATTCAATTTGCGGCACAGCGGGTAACTGTTCCGCTTGCAGCATCGGAGCCATTCCCACAAGTAATACCGTTCCCGCTGTAAAGGATTTGAGACTGGAGAGGAAAAGAGTTGTCTTCATGAGATCGCCGAGGTATCCATCAGTAATAAATTGTTAATACACCTAATTTTCAATATTTTCTGAAAATGCTAGTAACATCCAAAGGTAACGTGTCACTTCTCTCAATGAAACCGTTCAATCTGTAAAGATAGTCAAAGAAATGAAAAGACCGAAACATAATTTTGTCATGATTAGTGCATGACAAACTCAGCCATAAAGCCTAAAAGACATATCATCACTGAGCATCTGCCGCGTATTTCCTGATCGTGTTGCAGTGTCGCTTTTTCTCTCATCATGCGGGGGTAAATATGATAACAATATGGGGTCGAGAAAATTCGACCAACGTTAAGAAAGTTCGCTGGTGTGCGGCAGAATTATCGCTGCCCTATGAGCCTATTTTAGCCGGTGGACAATTTGGACGTAATCGTGATGCCGACTATCTGGCAATGAATCCAAATGGTCTGGTTCCCTGCCTTCAAGACGGAGAATTAGTCTTATGGGAATCCAATACCATTGTGCGCTATCTGGCCGCACAGTACGGGCATGACACACTGTACCTCCGCGATGCCGGAGCCCGAGCAAACGCCGAGAAATGGATGGACTGGGCAAGTACTCTGGCAGCCTCATTTGGCGGGGTTTTTATCAGCCTAGTGCGTACCGCCCCGGAAAAACGCGATATGGCGATGGTAGAAAAAAACCAGGCTGAGTGCGAACGATTACTGACCATTGCGGATGCCGCACTCGCAAAACAGCCGTGGTTATCGGGTGATACCTTTGGCATTGGAGACATCCCATTAGGCTGTATCGCTTATGCCTGGTTCAACATGGATATTGTTCGTCAGCCACATCCGCATTTGGAACGCTGGTACCAACAGCTTACCGAGCGCCCAGCCTACCAGAATACGGTAATGATCCCGCTTACCTGATGTTCTCTTCACCACAGGCATCTCACGATGCCTGTGGCTAGTTCGTTATTCCAAGCCTACTTTCAGTAATTTGCCATTGTCATGATCGGTCAGCAAATAAAGGTAGCCGTCAGGTCCGACTCTGGCTTCGCGGATACGTTCTCCGCGATCCTGTAACAAACGCTCCTCCGCGATAACGTTGTCACCGTCCAACGTCAAACGGATAAGGTTTTTCTCTGCCAGCGCCCCAATAAACACCGAATTTTTCCATTGAGGAAAACGATCGCTATTGTAGAACGCCATGCCGCTGATACCCGGTGATTTCTTCCAGTAAAAAACGGGGTCTACCATTCCAGCGACCTGCTCACCTTTCGCTTCAGGGATCTTCAGGCCAGAATAATTGATTCCGTGGGTCGCAATAGGCCAGCCATAATTGCTACCAGGCTGAGGGAGGTTAATTTCATCGCCTCCTTTCGGGCCGTGTTCATTCTCCCATAGCGTCCCCGTCCACGGATTAATAGCCAATCCCTGTGGATTACGATGACCATATGACCAGATTTCTGGACGAGCTTGCGGCTTATTCACGAATGGGTTATCTGATGGCACCTTCCCATCCGCCGTCAAACGTACTATTTTTCCCTGCAACTTATCCAAATCTTGCGCTGTCGGGCGTTGGTTATTCTCGCCCAATGCAATATAGAGATGTCCGGTTTGATCAAAAACCAGCTTGCCGCCAAAATGATTTCCGGTAGACAATTTAGGTGTCTGACGGAAGAAAACCGTAAAATTTTCCAGACGTTGGAAATCGTCAGACAGGCGACCATAGCCGACAGCCGTTCCCGCTTTACCTTCACTGCCCTCTTCAGCAAAACTCAAATAAATGCGTCGATTCTGAGCAAAGTTCGGAGACAACGCGACTTCTAATAAGCCACCTTGAGACTGAGCATATACCGCCGGTACGCCAGAGATAGGTTCAGACAACCCGCCCATTGTCTGCCAACGACGTAAGTTCCCCGATCGCTCAGTAATCAACATCCCTTGTTCACCAGGGAGAAAAGCCAATGACCATGGATGATCGAGCTTATCTTGTAACTCAATCACTTTAGGCTGCGCCGCCAACAGATAACCAGAAAACAAGCAGGACATGCCTATCAACATCCAACGAGCATGTCGCCGCCATGTCTGAGACAAAAATGGATAAGGTGGACGATAAGATAAATGAGGCACCGTGAAATCAGACATAACGTTGTCTCCATTCAACAAAAGTTCTGTAAATTTAGGTGCCTTCCGCTGTTTGTGCAAAAAATCGCACGGGCGTTTACATTTATTGAAGAAAGTAGCAAGTGACGCAGGATTAAATACGGATAAGAGAAAGGCATCAGTAAAGTGCTGAGTTTTACCTTATCGACTATAAGGTCATCCAACTATAGTGTAGAATTCTGCGGTTTTTCTTTTTGAATAAATTGTGAGCAAACAACATGCAACAACCACGTATTGGATTTGTTTCCCTCGGCTGCCCGAAAAACCTAGTGGATTCAGAGAGGATCCTGACTGAACTACGTACCGAAGGTTATCAGGTCGTTCCGCGTTACAATGATGCCGAGCTGGTGATCGTCAATACTTGTGGTTTTATTGACAGTGCCGTGCAAGAGTCGCTAGAAGCGATTGGTGAAGCACTCGATGAAAACGGTAAGGTGATCGTAACCGGATGTCTGGGTGCCAAAGAAAATCAAATCCGTGAAGTACATCCAAAGGTTCTGGAAATTACCGGCCCACACAGCTACGAGCAAGTCCTGTCACACGTCCATCAATATGTTCCCAAACCGGAACATAATCCGTTTACCAGCCTGGTTCCTGCCCAAGGCGTGAAGCTGACACCCCGTCACTATGCTTATCTGAAAATATCCGAAGGCTGTAACCATCGCTGCACATTCTGCATTATTCCCTCAATGCGCGGCGATCTGGATAGCCGTCCTATTGGCTCAGTACTGGATGAAGCCAAGCGCTTAGTCGATGCAGGTGTAAAGGAACTGCTCGTTATTTCTCAGGACACCTCCGCTTATGGTGCCGATGTGAAGCAACGTACGGGGTTCTGGAATGGACAACCCGTGAAAACCAGTATGGTGAGCCTGTGCGAACAGTTGTCATCATTAGGCGTATGGGTTCGCTTACATTATGTCTACCCTTACCCACATGTCGATGATGTCATTCCGCTGATGGCGGAAGGCAAAATTTTGCCGTATCTGGATATCCCACTGCAACACGCAAGCCCGCGTATTCTGAAATTGATGAAACGCCCCGGCGCGGTCGAAAGAACGCTGGAACGTATCAAGCGCTGGCGTGAAATTTGTCCTGAGTTAACGCTGCGTTCGACCTTCATCGTTGGCTTCCCGGGCGAAACAGAAGAAGATTTCCAAATGCTGCTGGATTTTCTCAAAGAGGCCCAGCTAGACCGCGTAGGTTGCTTCAAATACAGTCCGGTAGAAGGCGCAACGGCAAATGAACTGCCGGATCAAATTCCGGAAGAAGTGAAAGAAGAACGCTTTCATCGTTTCATGCAATTACAACAAAGCATTTCAGCCCAACGTTTACAGGATAAAATTGGCCGTGAACTGTGGGTATTAATCGACGATGTTGATAAAGAAGGCGCAATCGGACGCAGTATGGCCGATGCACCGGAAATTGACGGTGCGGTTTATTTAAACGGTGAAACGGGCGTTAACGTCGGTGACATTGTAAAAGTAAAAATCGAACACGCCGACGAATACGATCTGTGGGGCAGCCGAGCCTAATTTGACCGTTAACTATCATCGGTTGCCTGAAAATCGGGCAATCGATGATAGACAATCGCGATGGAACTATCTTCATACTACCTATTTTCACACTATCGTTGAAAAATCAGTCAATAAACATCACCATGACCGACTGCGTCTTGCGTCGACCGTTCAGGTAAAGTAGCCTGAGAACCTGTCTACTTTACTAGCCTTGCCTGAGGCATAAGCATGTATAAACGCCTGATGATCGGCCTGTTACTTACCATTGGCGTACTCATGCTGTCTGCCTTTGCGCTCGATCGTTGGATCAGTTGGAAAACCGCCCCTTTTATTTACGACGAATTACAAACGTTGCCCTCACGACAGGTCGGTGTGGTATTAGGCACAGCAAAATACTATCGAACCGGTACCATTAATCAGTATTACCAGTTTCGCATTCAGGGTGCGTTGAATGCCTATAACAGCGGTAAAATCAGTTATTTACTGCTAAGTGGCGATAACGCGATGCAAAGCTACAACGAACCGATGACAATGCGTCGTGATTTAATTGCCGCGGGTGTTCCTCCGGCTGATATTGTGCTGGACTATGCGGGGTTCAGAACCTTGGACTCGATCGTCAGAACAAGAAAAGTGTTCGATACCAATGACTTCACGATCATCACACAGCGTTTTCACTGTGAGCGAGCGCTGTTCATCGCGCTACATTTGGGCATTCAGGCTCAGTGCTATACCGTTCCCTCGCCTAAAAATATGATGACGGTACGCATTCGTGAATTTGGCGCCAGATTAGGCGCGCTATTTGATCTCTACATTCTGAAGCGGGAACCTCGTTTTCTGGGGCCGCAAATTCCAATTCCTGCCGAACATAATGTTCCCGATGACGCGCCTGAATACCCGGCAGTTCCGCCTGAGCAAGTGTTCATTCAAGAACCCCCATCGGCCACCAGCCACGATAAAACAGCAGAAAAACCGTATCCCTAACAGAGAGGTGTCGGTATCACCATTGGAGAGCCCCCACACTCACGTGTTCCGTTACGCTTTGCTGGCGACGACCGCAGTGAGTTTGCGCCACAGCCATTCGAGTGGACCTTGTCTGAAATACCGTAACCAATAGTGCGAAAAAACCAGATTAGCCCCCCATATACAAGGGACAATCGCCATCAATTGAAAGCGATCAAACCGCATAAAAAAACCCAAATGGTTAAATAACATCGTACATAACAACGTTTGCAGCAAATAATTGCTGAGAGCCATCCGGCCAATATTCACAATCCAGTAGGTGAAACGCCACTGACATAGCGTCGACCAGAAGCCATAGCACAATGCCAGATAGCCAACAGCCTGCAATGGCGCACTCAGCTCTCGCGGGATTTGCAACAGCAAACCGCTCCAACG
Organism: Pectobacterium hainanensis; assembly: GCF_046237015.1. NCBI lineage: Bacteria > Pseudomonadati > Pseudomonadota > Gammaproteobacteria > Enterobacterales > Pectobacteriaceae > Pectobacterium > Pectobacterium hainanensis. The sequence goes on along the minus strand of NZ_JBJYIN010000008.1, from coordinate 120,965 downwards.
GTATTCCCATTGCACCCACCACTGTGCAAGCACACCAATGCTATTCATCGCTAATGCGAGAGGAATGGACCACAGCGCAACATAGCGATAGTGGTTCTGGGCAAATTCCCCCTTCAACCAGCCACTACGCATCAACCCCGCGCCCAATAACATTGATCCCGCCAGTAGCCAGCCGTATTGCACACCGAGCGACAGAAGACTTTCTGCCAGTAAATCAACCCGATTACGCCAGGCTTCAGATCCGCCCGCTGTTTGCCAATACATTTCATAGGCAATATCGGCTGCCCCTGGTTGCCAAAATCGCCCTGGCTGCATACTCAATAATTGGCTAAGTACAAACAGGATCCCTATCCCCGCCAAATACATGACGATCCCTGTTCGCAACAAGGCGCGACTGCTGTCGGCAAGACGAATCATGCCATAACACACCAGCCCAATCAGACCATAATCCAATAAAATATCGCCATCCCAAAAGAAAATGGAATGAATGAGTCCGAACAGCATCAGCCAAAAAAGTCGGGCATGAACCCAGCGGGTTCCGCGTGATAACAGCAGTTGCAGGCCCGCGCCAAACAGAATAGAGAATAAGGTCAAAAATTTTGCCTGCACCAACAGATCTGATATTGCCCATGCCCAGATATCATCCAAATCAGGGAGCCCTAGATAAGCAGGGTTAAGATAAGCGGCTTTAGGTAGACCGAATGCAATGATATTCATCAGCAGAATACCGAGTACAGCCACTCCACGGGCAAAATCCAGCGTGGCGATCCGCGATGGAGGCATCGTTTGGGAAGATAAAGGTTGAGAAGGCACAGATTGAAGAGACATGATGCTCGGATCGTTAACTCATCGGAACAGCAATTGTATTAACAGAACGCGGGAAATCATACGTATTTTCTACTGATACTCTATTGATACAACAGACGTCGCAGAGACACGCCTGATGCTACTGCCACTGAGTAAGAACGAAAAAAATGCCGGAAGCATTGGTATCCCCCAGCATCTATTCAGAAACGCATTCAGTTGTGGTGACGCACAGCCCGCAGAAATTCCTGACGCGTATTTTGGCTGGATTTGAACAACCCGCCCAACGATGTTGTCGTCGTAGCGCTGGTCGCATCGCGAATACCGCGAGCCTTCACACAGTAATGCACTGCATCAATTGAAACCGCGACATTGCTGGTTCCCAATAACGTTTGTAATGCAATCAGGATTTGTTGCGTCAACCGCTCCTGCACTTGAGGGCGCTGAGAGAAAAATTGAACAATACGATTAATCTTCGATAAGCCGATCACACCCTCTTTCGGGATGTAAGCCACTGTTGCTTTACCATCGATCGTCACGAAATGATGTTCGCACGTACTGGTTAAGGTGATATCACGCACGGTCACCATTTCATCGACTTTCATTTTATTTTCGATGATGGTGATTTTCGGGAAATTAGCATAATCCAAACCGGAGAATATTTCATCGACATACATTTTAGCAATACGATGCGGCGTCTCAGCCAGACTATCGTCCTCCAAATCGAGGCTCAATAGATTCATGATTTCCGTCATATGCTCGGAAATACGCTGCTTACGCGTATCCCGATCCAATAATGGTCCACGTAACGGCGTTTCCAGGCCACGCGCCATCAGCGCCTCATGCACCAAAACGGCTTCTTTACTTAAAGATGACATTATTATTCTCCTGCAGGTGTTACTGAGAACCGACCTCGTTTAGGCTCACTTACTAGAATCCATCTTTACAACGAAAGCGGAGATGCCAATGACGCACGGTTCCTATAGTGACGAATAAGGTTGCCCCAAACGCCGTCAACACTCTAGTTGAGAGAGGAACGATTATCCAGTGATTGTATGTCATGATGGTTGAAATAGATTCAGCTTATCTCCGGCATACTGCGAGCTGTATGACAACACGTTATCGTTTTTGAATAACGCAGACAACCTGAAGTATGGTGATATATCACTAGGTACAAGGCACTCCAATCTTCACTTATCGAGCAAAAACAAAGGCACCGAGCGTATACCCGATGCCTTATAGAAGCGAGTGTGATGCAGGTTCATCCTATTTAATGGATGAGCACCGTTCTGCGCTTAATCAGAAAGTTTCCCAGTTGTCACTGTCGTTTTTGCCTTTTTTGGCACTTCCTGTTCCTGTAGCAAGCAATGCTGTTTTCGTCGGTGCCGACGTCGGTTTGCCGGGCAACACGCTTTCATTACGTTGACGTTTTTCACCACTCGTCAGTTGAAAGACGGCAACTGCTTCGGTCAATTGGCGAGCCTGATCTTCCAACGATGCCGCTGCCGCAGCAGATTCCTGCACTAACGCCGCATTCTGTTGCGTCACACCATCCATTTCGGTCACAGCCTGACCGATCTGGCTGATACCACGGCTCTGCTCATCCGATGCCGACGCGATTTCGCCCATCAGATCGTTCACTCGGGTAATCGCAGAAATGATCGACTCCATCGCTTCACCCGTTTGCATAACCTGATGCGAGCCCATATTGACACGCTCTACCGATTCGGCAATCAATCCTTCAATCTCTTTGGCAGCTTGTGCACTACGCTGGGCCAGATTGCGCACTTCACCAGCAACCACGGCAAAACCACGTCCTTGTTCGCCGGCTCTTGCGGCTTCAACCGCTGCGTTTAACGCCAGAATATTCGTCTGGAAGGCAATACCGTTAATCACACTGGTGATATCCGCGATCTTCTTCGAACTGGTGGTAATACTCGCCATCGTTTCAACCACTTCGGTTGTCACTTCTCCCCCTTTTTTAGCCGCAATCGAGGCATCCTGCGCCAACTTGCTAGCCTGATGCACGTTCTCAGCATTCTGCTTCACCGTTGCACCCAATTGCTCCATGCTGGCCGCCGTTTGCTCCAGAGCCGCAGCCTGCTGCTCGGTACGGGCGGAGAGATCGTTGTTGCCACTTCTAATTTCACTTGCGCCCTGATAAATAGAACCAGAGCTATCACGAATCGTCGTGACTGTATTGATCAAACTGCTTTGCATATCTTTCAGGTAAGGGATTAGTTGGCCTGCACAATTTCGACCAAATTCCGCCAGTGGATACCCCAATTGACCATCGGCCAGCACTTGGAAATGCCCCTTGATCATATTCAATGGTTTAACCAGATAGTGCAGCAGATAACGATCGGTGAGGAATAGAATCATCAGACCAATGACTACCGCCGCGAGCAAAATGTTCTTACTCCAATCAACCAGCACATAGACTCGACTCAACGAATCATTCGAGGAAGACATGATGGTCGTCTGGTATTTCTCCATATTGGAGCCAAACGCGATACTTAACGCAGGGTATTTGTTTCTGAATATCTGGCGAGACTCATCGGCGCGGTTATTGCTGACAGCCGCCATTAATGGTTTCAAACCATCTTCAATCAATTGCGTCCAGGCATTTGTCATGTCATCGACCGTCGTTTTATCGACGCCGACATGCGTGTTTGCTTTAAATGCCGTCAGCGCATCGCTGGTATTTTTTAATGCAGTAGAAGCTGACACCAGGAGTTTCTCAACTTCAGCGGTTTCACCCGTTTGTTGATAGTCCATGGCCCGCAGCAAACGGGTAACCGTGCGAAAATATTGATCATTTCCTTTGACTAATACTTCTACATTTTTTCGCTGCGCATCGCTCGACTCTAATAACACCGTCATATTGCTTAACGATGATGTCGTATAGAGTGAAACACCTGACCATAATAGTAGGAATATTCCCAGTATGGTTAAGAGCATTGCCCTGATGGTGATATTTTTTAAAAAGTTCACAGAAGACTCCTATAAATTATTTAGCGATTTTCACCTGCGCTTTTTCAAACTAGGGTGCACATTTTTAATTGAAAACCGACTGACACTGCGTAATTCCAGTGAGCAGATAACCTCACCGACTTAAAACCTCCTTTACGACAAAAATAGGCGTTTGACGCCATTGACAGCTATTTTTGCTATACATGTTTATTATCGGCAAATCAGCCTGACACTTTACCTACTCACGATCGCTAGCTTGATAAAACACCTGCGATGAAAATCACGTTCACCGCGCAAAGAACTCGCCGCCACAATCCCATCAACCAACTGTTTTTAATGGTAAAAATAAAAATCATTCATATTTATACATTGATTTATTTAACAACGTGTTTTTGTGAAAATTCCTAATACGGGGCTGCAAGGCCAAGCAGCATTGGGATCAATGACAATCACCGTTTTTTTTATTTTTTTGTAAAAAAATATCTATTTTTCACCAGTAGCGACCTATTAATCATCAATGCCACTAATCTATGCGACTAATCGATGCAACTGCGTGAGCACATTTATCCACCGTTGCTGGTTCAGGTTAAAAAAGAAGTTACGGTTGTTATTCATTGCCATATTAAAAACATGGGCGCCCAGCTATCGGCAATTTATAAAGACGGGCGCAATGTAATGGGAAAACCCAAAAACATAAATTAAAAACTCATTGTTTTTACCGATACTAATAATAGGCAAAAGCGAATAATCCTATTCGATCTGATTTTATTACGCTTTCCCCCAAAAACGACAAGAGGAAGACGCCATTGACGTTTTCCTCTTTTCTTGATGACAAGCCTATCGCTCAATGATTATTGATAGATAACGAGCTTTTCTCATGCCTTCCAAACCAACACCCCCGCGGCCACAAGGGCAAGCATCCCGATATACAGCGAAGGCTCCAACTGGTGAGTCAGCATTGTGGACAACGATGATACCAACGGCCCGACCAACTGTCCGATGGCGTACCCCGTGGTCAGTAATCCCGCAAGGTATCGCACATGCAATGGTGCTAACTCACGGCCATATTGCAAAGACAGTTGTACCACCGCTAAAAAACCACCACCGACCAACAAGGAGGCAATAATCAACCCACTGAGATTAGAAAAACTGACAGCACATACGATACCGATAGCCTGTGCCCATAGCATCAACGCAAGTCGCTGATGTGTCGTCAATAAATGTCGTGTCGTAATACCAATCACAATGCCCAGAACCGCGGCACCACCAAACAACGGCCAGACAAGCTGTGCAAATAGGCTACCGGGAAAACGTTCAGCCGCCATTTGCGAAAGGAACGTAGCGGGTAAAATATAGCCAAATCCTGCCAGACTGTAGCTCCATACCAAACGCTTCAGCGGTCGTGTTAATACCAGCGGTTCGAACGTCGTTACCACCTGTCGGATCGATATACCTCCCCGTGGCAGGTGACGGCTTACCGCAACAATAACCACCAAGGCGACGCCCCCATAAAGCAACCAGGCTTGTGCAGCATTCAGCGCCATCCCTTGTACACCGATAGCCAGCATGCCGCTGATCAATATTCCCGCGCCCGGCCCGGCAAAAACCGCCGCGCTCAATGCAGGCTTACCATAGTGTGCCAGACTTTCATTTGTCCATGCAGCAACCAGAACCATCGCCCATCCGCTCGCCCACCCTGCCAAAAAACGGATAAGGCCGTGTCCCCACACATCCCCCACAATCGCTGACCATAGCGTCAATATGACCGTACCCCACACCCCGCCCCACAAACGTAGCGTAATGCCGCTTTTCGCCCGCATCGCATCGAATGCACCAACCAGATAACCCAAATAATTGAGGGCCGCCACGATGCCCACGCTGATCAATGTCAATTGATGTTCCGAAATCATCAGAGGAACCTGAGGCGTGAAAGCAAAACGACCAATTCCCATTGCAACCATCAACGTTAAAAACCCACTTAATGCGATTTTTAAAGCCATGTTTTTCCCTTATGTGTTACATGAAAGTTGCGAACAGAGTGACTTACCGTTAAACTCACAAAAAGTGAATAATTAAAACCAAGTTGATTACGAAAAGAGAAAGAGATGGATTTGACGCAATTACGCATGTTTTGTCTCGTTGCCGAAGCCGGTTCCGTCGTTCGTGCGGCAGAGCAACTGCATCGAGTACCTTCAAATCTGACAACGCGTTTACGGCAGCTCGAGCAAGAACTGGGAGCCGACCTCTTTATTCGTGAAAAACAACGTTTACGGTTATCACCTATCGGACACAACTTCCTTTGTTATGCACAGCGCATTCTGGCACTCAGTGAAGAAGCGATCAGTATGACTCGCACCGGAGAGCCTTCTGGCAACTTCGCATTAGGCTCAATGGAAAGTACTGCGGCAACCCGGCTGCCAAGCCTACTTGCGTCCTACCATCTGCGATATCCCGATGTCACGCTGTCATTAATCACCGGTACGTCCGGCGACATTATCGATCGGGTGCGCGCAGGGACACTGGCAGCGGCATTCGTCGATGGTCCCGTTTCATATGATGAACTGAACGGTTGCAAATCTTTTCCTGAACATCTTGTGCTGATTTCAGATAGTCATCACACGCCTATTCGTCATCCACAAGAGGCGAAAGACGATACGCTGTTCGCTTTTCCCGCTCGCTGTGCTTATCGTTCCCGGCTGGAAAAGTGGTTCCGTCAAGCTGGTATTGCTTTCGGCAATATCATGGAAATTCAGTCCTATCATGCCATGCTTGCGTGTGTCGCCAGTGGCGCCGGGCTGGCGCTTATTCCCGCTTCCGTTCTTGAATTACTGCCCTCACATGAACGGGTCCAGACACATGAATTACCTGTGGACATTGCAACAACCGCCACCTGGCTTATATGGCGGCGCGATGCTTTTGGCCCCAACGTTGAGGCGCTTAAAAAGCTCATGATTGAGCAATCCTCGACTGATACTACGTTTGACCAAGATTAACCCATAATCAATTTTAACCGTTTGCACACATATTGCCGCAAGAGGAGTTACACCATGCAAATGATCAAAACCCGTGCCGCCGTCGCCTGGGGTCCAAACCAGCCATTATCGATTGAAGAAGTCGATTTGATGCCTCCTCAGAAAGGCGAAGTGCTCGTGCGCATTATCGCTACTGGCGTTTGTCATACCGATGCCTACACCCTTTCAGGTAAAGATCCTGAGGGCGTTTTCCCTGCAATTCTGGGGCATGAAGGCGGCGGTATTGTTGAAGCGATCGGCGAAGGTGTCACCAGTGTGGCCGTTGGCGATCACGTTATTCCGCTGTACACCCCGGAATGCGGCGAATGTAAATTCTGTCGTTCAGGCAAAACTAACCTGTGTCAGGCTATCCGCACCACACAGGGCAAAGGTTTAATGCCAGATGGCACCACGCGTTTCTCTAAAAATGGGCAGCCTATTTTCCACTACATGGGCACATCGACATTTGCAGAGCATACCGTTGTACCTGAAATCTCACTGGCTAAGATCAGTAAAGACGCACCGCTGGAAGAAGTTTGTCTGTTAGGCTGCGGCGTCACCACCGGGATGGGCGCGGTCATCAATACGGCTAAAGTGAAGAAAGGTGATACCGTCGCCATCTTCGGGCTCGGCGGTATCGGCCTGTCAGCGATTATCGGCGCACAGATGGCGGGTGCCGGGCGCATTATTGGCATCGACCTCAATACCAGTAAATTCGAGCTGGCTCGTAAACTCGGTGCCACTGACCTGATTAACCCGAAAGATTATGACAAACCGATTCAAGATGTCATTGTCGAACTGACCGATGGCGGCGTTGATTTCTCATTTGAGTGTATCGGTAACGTGAATGTGATGCGTTCCGCGCTGGAATGTTGTCATAAAGGCTGGGGGGAATCCGTCATTATTGGCGTTGCGGGTGCAGGCGAAGAAATTGCTACACGCCCCTTCCAACTGGTAACCGGTCGCGTATGGCGCGGCTCCGCCTTTGGTGGCGTAAAAGGCCGCAGCCAGTTACCAGGCATTGTCGAACGCTATATGGGAGGGGAGTTCCAGTTGAATGACTTTATCACTCATACCATGGGGCTGGATGAAATCAATACCGCGTTTGATTTGATGCATGAAGGAAAATCGATCCGTTCGGTTATTCATTTTAGCTAACAGCACACTGAGGCGACGCTATTGGACAACGATATGCATGTTGAACAACGGTATTCGTATTGAACAATAGCATTCATGGTGAGCCTAAGCAGTTCCTCTGAAAGGAGGGACTGCTCGTCGCATAAATCATCCAACACCATCGCTTAATCGCGTAGAGAAAATCGTTTATACCCTAAATAATTCAAGTTTCAGGAAGACGGCAAGCGAAGGAGTCCCGATGAGCTTACTCAAGTAAGTGATTCGGGTAAGTGAGCGTAGCCAACGCACATGCAACTTGAAGAATGACGGGTATATAAAGGAGGCAATACAGAGATGACCCCCTCACTGGAACTTCTGGAAGAACATCGAATGTTTGGTGGATGGCAACAGCGCTATCGGCATTTGTCCGAAACACTGAACAGTGACATGACATTCAGCATCTATCTGCCCCCAACCCCCGATGATACGCCACCACCGGTGCTTTATTGGCTATCTGGCCTGACTTGTAATGACGAGAATTTCACGACCAAAGCTGGCGCACAGCGTATCGCCGCCGAGCTTGGGTTGGTGCTGGTGATGCCAGATACCAGCCCGCGGGGTAATGAAGTGGCCAATGATGCAAGCTACGATCTCGGGCAAGGTGCAGGTTTTTACGTCAATGCGACCCAATCCCCTTGGGCTGAACACTATCAGATGTATGACTACGTTAGTCAGGAATTACCTGCGCTGATCAAACAGCACTTTAACGTAAATGGACGAGCGTCAATCAGCGGGCATTCAATGGGAGGTCACGGCGCGCTCATGCTAGCTCTGCGCAACCCGGGACAATACCTTTCCGCATCGGCCTTTGCGCCAATCGCTAATCCTTGTCAGGTTCCATGGGGACTCAAAGCGTTCGAGAACTATCTGGGGAGTGATGAAACACAATGGCAGCAGTATGACAGTTGCCACTTGCTGGCAAGCGCCCAACACAGGCTGCCCATTTTGGTTGATCAAGGCGATTGCGATCAGTTTTTACCAGACCAACTGCAACCCGCAAAACTGGTTGAATTGGCGCAACAACATCATTGGCCGCTGACGCTGCGAACACAGTCTGGCTATGACCATAGCTATTTCTTTATTGCCAGTTTTATCGAAGATCATTTGCGCTTCCACGCGCAATATTTACGGGAATCGTAAGCCGTATTCTACAACTACCAGGTTCGCTCACGCAGGAATGGGATAACCCGTTCCTGCTTTGTATTCCACATTGATGACGACAATCTGACTCACCTCGCGGCAGCCCAGTAAACATTATTACCGAGTAAACATTGTTACCGAGTAAACAGTTTTACATAATACTCACTAACCATTGCCTGTAACTATCGCACTTTTACTGATGAACGAGTAACGTAGGACACGTAGCCGATTTAGAAAGACGAGAAGACGGTAACTTCACGCCAGAAGGGCCTATCACAGTAGACAATTCCACTGTCCTAATGTGGTATTAATCGTTTAGGAGTGCTTAATTTTGCAAAGAAAACGGGTTTCATCAACAGAATTGTTTGCTATCGGATATGATGCGGAAAAAAGCTTGCTGGAAGTCGAACTACTTAATGGCAGCATATATCAGTACTCTGGCGTGGCGCGGATGATTTATGAAGAGCTAATGGCAAGCACTGCCAAATACCGCTATTACTCGCGCTATATCAGAAGTTCATTCCCTTACGATAAAATACAGTGACTGGGGATAACAAAAGCAGATTGATAGCGGAAATAAACGGGCGGATGATCACCACCCGTTTATCCATTCTCAAGTTTGAGAAACGTTGAGATCACATACTTTTCACCAGTTACCCCGATAAACCGAACTCATCACAACATCTCTCTTTAATATCCGCGTTGCTGAACAAACTCATCAATATTCTCAATGGTTTTTTCCATTAAGGTCTGTAAAGCGGACGCCGACGTCCAGGAGATATGAGGGGTAATCAACAGATTAGGTAATGTTTTCGCCGCGATCATCAACGGATTATTTTTACTCGGCGGTTCTTGCGTCAGACAGTCTAACGCCACGCCAGCAATGCGACGTTGCTGTAAAGCCGAGAGTAGCGCAGCCTCGTCGATTAACCCACCCCGAGCAGTGTTAACAATAAACGCCGTCGGTTTACACAACGCCAGCGTCTGTGTATTCAGCAAGTGTCGCGTTTCATCCACTAAAGGACAATTCAGCGAAATAATATCCGCAGATTGCAACACCTGTTCAAAAGGCAAATATCCAGGGCGACATCGCACACTCCCTTTATGCTCGGCAAAAATAGCCTTCATTCCTAATGCCGATGCCAGACGAGCGACCTCGCGACCAATCGCGCCAGCACCAATAATTCCCATCGTAGAACCCGCAATATCCTTTACAGGATAATCAAAATAGGAAAACTGCATCTGGTCTGCCCAGCGGTCACTGAGCTGATCGCGATACCATCCCATCAGGCTGTGTTTCAGCGCCAGGATCATCGCAATGACATGTTCCGATACGGCCTGAGTCGAGTAATTAGGTACATTCCTTACCTCAATCCCTAATTCGGCAGCCGCTACCGTATCAATGGTATTCATTCCGGTTGCCGTTACCGCGATCAATTTTAAGTCTGGTAATGCCGAGAGTGTCTCTCGTGTCAGCATCGTCTTATTGGTAATAATAATGTCGCTGTTTTTTGCCCGCTCAATAACTTGATTGGGTGCTGTGTAGCTGTATTCAATCCATTCATGGCGGCATTGTGGTCGTCTGAAGCTATTTTTTTTCAGGAAAATAGTTTCAGGTAACGCACCTTTGTCCAAAAAGGTAATTTTTAGCATAATGTCAAACCTGATTATTATTTATACATAAAACCCTGAGTATCGACGATAAAATCGCCGAGTCACGAAATTTATCTCGTGAAATTATTCATTAAAACAATAAATTAAACGTTATACGTTTTTAAAAAAGATAGCAGATTAATTATTTCATTTAACAAACCGACCACATCAAATTAACGTCGGTGTGTTTAATGACGGGCGTATTATTCATACACGCGTTCAGCGTAGACAGCATTAACACAATTAACAATATTTAATAGAGTGAAATTCATTCATTATTGCGTTATTGCAGGCATAAAAAAGCTGCCCCATCGAAATGAGGCAGCTTGGTGAAAACAAATGATTTCGTCGGACAAACCGTGCCGCAACAATCGATTACGGTTTGTAATCCGGGAAGGTCATATCCTGGTATTTGATAAAACGAGAACCGCGATACAGTTTGTAGCCGAACCAGATCAGCAGGAATAGCGGAATGCCAATATACGTGGCAGTGACACCATACCAGTCAATCTTATCTTCCAGAAACGCTTGATAATTCTGACCCAGCGTAATAATCAGGCACAGCACAAAGGCAAAGATCGGCCCCAGAGGGAAAAACCCTGACTGGTACGGTAAACGATTAAGGTCGTGCCCCTGCATGACATAACCACGGCGGAAGCGGTAGTGACTAATCGCAATCCCCAACCAGGCAATAAAGCCCGTCATCCCTGATGTATTCAGCAACCACAGATAAACGGTCTGGTTACCAAACATGGATGACAGAAAACACAGTGCAGCAACGACGGTTGTCGCATAGAGCGCGTTACGAGGGACGCCACCTTTCGACAATTTAGCAAAAATACGCGGGGCTTTGCCTTCAGAAGCCAACGTAAACAACATGCGTGTCGAGGCATACATACCGGAATTACCCGCTGACAGTACCGCCGTCAGGATAACGGCATTCATCACCGCCGCAGCTGACAGCAAACCCGCATTTTGGAAAACCAGAGTGAATGGGCTGACAGAAATGTCTTTCACATCATTACGCAGCAAGTTAGGGTCCGTATAAGGAATAATCAGGCTAATAATCAAAATGGCGAAAATATAAAACAACAGAATACGCCAAAATACCTGACGAATCGCACGTGGAATATTTTTACCCGGATCCTGAGATTCTCCCGCGGCAACGCCAATCAATTCCGTTCCTTGAAATGAGAAGCCGACAATCATTGCCACACCGATCATGGCAGAAAAGCCCCCCGCAAAAGGTGCATCGCCGATCTGCCAATTATGGAAACCGGCGTTTTCAGCACCGCGCATGATCCCGGTAATCATCAGGATACCGACGGCAATAAAAACAATAACCGTACTGACTTTAATGAGTGAAAACCAATACTCCGCTTCACCAAACCCTTTTACGGAAATGTAGTTCAACAGGAACATCAACGCTAAAAATAACGCGCTCCAGATCCAGCCAGACACTTCAGGGAACCAATACCCCATGACTAATTGAGCAGCAACCAGATCTACCGCGATCGTCACCGCCCAGTTGTACCAATAGTTCCAACCGAGCGCGAACCCAAAACCTTCTTCGACATAACGAGCACCGTAGGTTGAAAAAGAACCAGAAACGGGCATAAACGCCGCCAGTTCACCCAGGCTCGTCATCAGGAAATACACCATTAAACCAATAAGTGCATACGATAACAGTGCGCCACCGGGCCCTGCCTGTGAAACTGTCGCGCCGGATGCCACAAACAACCCTGTGCCAATCGAACCGCCAATGGCGATCATCGTTAAATGCCGTGCTTTAAGCTCACGGCGCAGGGTATGTGTCCCCTGAGACTGAATATCTTGCTGAGCCATTAGTATCCTGCGTGCTCTTGCTGAAAAATCGAGGCGGGATTGTAGCAAATCGTTTTCCACTGGATAGATAAGATCGTCGAGTTATAAGAGAGGTTCATAACTCGAGCCCGATCATTAGCAATAGAGCTCCTGCTATTTACGCCACTTCATAGCAATAATTCAGGAAACCCTGCAAAACATTAGAAATGTGTTTCTGCCGATGATGTACCAGGTAAAGCGTACGGGTGAGTTTGGGTAGCGGCACCGCTAATTCCACTAACGCGCCCGTTGCCAACTGCTCGGCAATAACATGGCGGGACAGGCAACTGATACCAATACCGTGCCGAACAGCATGTTTAATCGCTTCAGAGTTCCCCAACTCCATCACCAGACGGAAATGAGGTAACTGAGTCAGTAGCAAATGATCCAAGACCTCTCGAGTCCCCGAGCCCTGCTCACGCAATATCCAAGGCGCATCGGACAGTGCCTGTAATGAAATTGTCTGCTGACTGAGCGGATTATCAGGAGAGCAAAACACGACTAATTCATCTTCCAGCCAAGGCTGGGTAACCAAATCAGTATGGTGGCATGGGCCTTCAATAAGCCCAAGATCGACGCTAAACGCCGAAATGCCCGAAATCACGTCCTGAGTATTGCCGACATGCAACTCCAAAGGTATCTCAGCAAAATCCTGCCGATAGCGGGCAATCATGGCGGGTAAGAGGTAATTACCGATAGTACTGCTGGCATAAATGCGCAATGCGCCGTTGTCATGGAGAAAAAGTTGCTCAATTTCCAGCGACTGTTCAAGTAACGAGAGTGCTTTCGGGTACAACAACCGCCCATGTTCATTCACGACGAGCCGTTTACCCACACGATCAAAAAGTTGTACTCCCAATTGCCCCTCTAAATCGGCCAATGCCGCGCTAACAGCGGATTGAGAGAGTGCAAGAACAACAGAAGCCTGCGTAGTGGAACCACTTTTCAGGACTTCTGCAAAAACTTCCAACTGACGTAACGTAATGTGCATAATGAATTCTTTATCGAAAATACCAATAAGTTATAAGTATATAATCAATTTCTATTTTGACCCTTCTGATTATAGGCTAGGCCCTCAGCTCGATATTCTCAGAACAGGTATACAAGATGATTGCCCGCCTTGCAGTACGACACCATATCAGGCCATATTTCGGCGTAAAGACACGATTTCCCGGTTTACTTATCGTTAGTCTAATCACTTTTTTTACTCTCTGGCTGGCAAATATTCCTAAAGTGTCACAATGGGGACCAGGATCATTAACACTGGCGATCATAATAGGGATTTTACTCGGAAACACATGCTACCCTCGCCTACATCGCTACGGAGACGCTGGGGTGCAATGGGCAAAACATCATCTCCTACGCTGGGGTATCATACTTTACGGATTCCGCCTCAGTTTTCAGCAAATTACGACCGTAGGCATCTCCGGTATCGCGATTGATCTGACCATCGTTGCATCAACATTTCTGCTCGCTTACTGGCTCGGGCAACGCGTATTTAAGCTTGAGCACGAAACGACTATTCTGATCGGTGCAGGCAGCAGCATCTGTGGGGCCGCGGCCATTCTGGCTACCGCGCCCGTCGTTAAAGCATCCAGCGATAACATCGCTATCGCCGTCTCAACCGTCGTTATTTTTGGAACAACAGCCATGTTCCTTTACCCGTGGTTATATCAGCTTAATCTCCATTATCACTGGCTGACGCTTACCTCACAGGGATTTGGCATGTATCTGGGTTCCACCATTCATGAGGTTGCTCAAGTTGTCGCCGCTGGACATGCCATTAATCCTGAGACAGAAAATATTGCGGTTATCGCTAAAATGCTGCGAGTCATGTTACTTGCCCCGTTTTTGCTGGCCCTTGGTTTCTTTCTCAAAAACAGACGACAGCAAAACGCAACAACAGCCACGACACCACTGATATTTCCCTGGTTTGCCTTATGGTTTATCGCCGTCGCGGCATTCAACTCCTGTCAGCTTCTTCCCACCAAGATGGTCGACTTATTACTGACGCTGGATAACCTGTTGCTCATGATGGCGATGATTGCATTAGGGTTGACCACACGCCTCAGTGCACTCCGACAAGCAGGAGCAAAACCAATGTTGTTGGCCCTCATCCTATTTTTCTGGCTGGTGATCGGCGGCGCTGGGATTAATCTGGCGGGAGAACAGTTATTTCACTTGCAGTAAATAGGATAATTTTCCGATTAATGTCTCATGAGCCTCTTCGACAATGCCATAATGCTGCGTCATAAAGAGGAGAAGACCATGAAATACGTAGGTGCGCACGTCAGTGCAGCCGGTGGTGTCGATCAAGCGGTTATTCGTGCCCATGCGTTGAACGCGACAGCATTTGCGCTCTTTACCAAGAACCAGCGCCAGTGGGAAGCGGCACCGCTCAGTGAAGATATCATCGCGCGTTTTAAAACGGCTTGTGAACATTATGGCTACACACCCGCGCAGATTCTGCCTCACGATAGCTATCTGATTAACCTCGGCCACCCGGAAACAGCTGCGCTTGAGAAATCACGTATCGCGTTTATTGACGAAATGTCGCGCTGCGCGCAACTCGGACTGAGTTTGCTAAATTTCCATCCTGGAAGCCATCTGAAACAGATCACAGAGGAGCGCTGTCTGGCCAGAATAGCCGAATCTATCAACATCGCGCTGGAACAAACAAAAGGCGTAACGGCCGTCATTGAGAATACCGCCGGGCAAGGCAGTAATCTGGGATTCCGCTTCGAGCATCTGGCGGCAATCATTGATGGCGTGGAAGACAAAAGTCGCGTTGGCGTATGTATTGATACCTGTCATGCTTTTGCCGGGGGTTATGACTTACGAACCGAAGAAACCTGTGAATCGACGTTTGCCGAATTTGAGCGCGTGGTAGGATTCCGCTATCTGCGAGGCATGCATCTGAATGATGCGAAAAGTGGATTCAATAGCCGGGTTGACCGACATCATAGCCTTGGGGAAGGAAATATAGGTAAAACGGTCTTTAGCTATATAATGAAAGACCCTCGTTTTGATGGCATCCCAATGATTTTGGAAACCGTGAATCCAGATATCTGGGGCGAAGAAATTGCCTGGCTGAAATCTCAGTCCTAGCGCGATCGGCTAATAAAGAAAAACGCCCGCAGACATTGTGCCTGCGGGCGTTTTTTTAGCATAGCGATATGCCACCGTTGTCGGTTACCCGACTTTTACCATTTGTTCGTCAGGACGCTTCAGCAGCGCGTACATCAGGCCAGCAGCTAGCGTACCGGCAAGAATCGCCACCAAATAGCCGATAACCGGCGTAATTGCGCCTGGGATCAGCAACACAAACAACCCACCGTGTGGTGCCATAAGTTTTGCACCGACCATCATGGATAACGCGCCAGTCAGTGCGCCGCCAAAAATACAGCACGGTAAGACACGCATGGGATCGCGCGCAGCATAAGGAATTGCACCCTCGGAAATAAAGCACAGCCCCAAGACTAATGCCGCTTTCCCCCCTTCACGTTCCGTCGCATTAAATTTCTTACGGGCAACAAGCGTTGCTAGTCCCATCGCCAGAGGTGGAACCATACCCGCTGCCATGACCGCAGCCATCGGGGCATAAACCTGAGTGCTGAGCAATGTGGTGCCGAATACGTAAGCCACCTTGTTAACTGGGCCCCCCATATCGGTGCACATCATTCCCCCTAAAACAGCGCCAAGAATGACCGCATTCGCCGTTCCCATGGTTTGCAGCCAGCTTGTCAGGCCCGACAAGATTTTTGCCACCGGAGTACCTACGGCATAAACCATGATCAATCCCATGATCAAGGTTGCCAACAGTGGAATAATCAAAATCGGCTTAAGCGCCGACATACTCTGCGGCAGGTGGATATGATTGTTGATCGTTTTAACGATATAACCCGCGAGGAAACCCGCGATGATCCCTCCCAGAAAGCCCGCGCCCATCGTCACGGCCAGTACACCACCAGCCAGGCCAGGCGCAAGACCGGGTCGATCGGCAATAGAGAACGCAATATAACCGGCCAATACTGGCACAATCAGGGTAAACGCGGAATCGCCTATCATTTTAAGCGCCGCCGCCAACGTTCCCGGCTCTTTAAACGCTTCGATACCAAACATAAACGACAACGCGATGCATAACCCTCCCGCAACCACCACGGGCAACATATAAGACACCCCCGTCAACAGATGGCGATACGGGCCTGCTCCCCCTTTTTCCCCTGATGTACGGTGAGATTCTGACGCTGATTGTCCCGCTGGCTGATACACCGTCGCTTCAGACTGCGCTTTATCCAACTCCTGTGCCGTTTTTTTCAGCGCCAGACCGGTAGACGTGCGATACATTTTCTTACCGGCAAATTTACTTAAATCCACTTCGATATCAGCAGCCACAATGACCACATCAGCCAATTCGACCTCTTCGGCAGTAATCGCGTTGCCTGCACCAACGGAGCCACGAGTTTCGACCTTCACCCACCAACCACGTTTTTTCGCTTCGGTTTCAATGGCCTCTGCCGCCATAAACGTATGCGCAACCCCCGTAGGACATGCGGTTACCGCCACAATACGCTTAGCCGTCGTATTTTGCTGAACAGAAGCTGACGCGATGGTCTGGTAAGTTGTTGCTTCAGCTTGAGCCTGCGTCAGAAAAGATTCTGGCTGGCTGACTGCGCGAACCACGTCACCGATAAACACGCGCTTACCGTTTAACGCGCTATCGGCAACGGCCGCTGTGCCCAGCATGATGACCAGCTCAGCGTCGTCAATTTGCTCTGTCCACGTCACCCCGACTTGTGTCGCGGCGGCGCCAAGGAGGTTTTTCACCAGTTGGCTCCTCGCCAGCCCCAGTGATTTATCTAAAATCAGCAGCGTTCTCATTATGGTCTCCTGCTGTTAATTAAAGGGTTTCAGGTCGACACGCGCCATCATTGCGGCCAACTGAGGACGATCGGTAATACCAACGTTGCTTTGACTGACGGCCAATGCAGACACTGCTGTCGCCAAACGCAAAGTATGCTCACTGGACTCACGCATCAATAGACCATAAATCAGCCCACCCACCATGGAATCGCCCGCACCTACTGTACTGACCACTTCACAGGCCGGCGGCAATGCTCGCCAGGCACCTGACGCATTCACCCACAGTGCGCCTTCGGCCCCTAATGAGATCACCACATGCGCAATACCCTGTTCGCGCAACGCGTGCGCCGCATCGACGACATCTTCCAACGTAGGTAATTTACGCCCAGCCCAAATCTCCAGCTCTCTTCGATTCGGTTTCACCAACCACGGCGCCGCTTTCAAGCCTGCCACCAGCGCTTCACGGCTGCTGTCAAAAATAATGCACGGACAATGGCTACGCAGACGAGACATCCAGTCGGTAAAGGCATCAGGATCGACACCGGCAGGAAGACTGCCGCTAACCGCAACCATGTCGAATTGCCCTAACCAGCTCAGTGAGTCATTAACAAAACGCTGCCAATCTTGCTGTGTCACTTCAAAACCAGAAAAATTAAAATCGGTGACATCACCGTCTTTTTCCGTCAGTTTCACGTTAATGCGTGTGCGTCCGGGTACAACCTGAAAACGATTGGCGATACCCAGTTCACTGAATAGTTGCTGGAAACCATCTTGATTGTCTTTACCCAGGAACCCACCAACCGTAACGTCAATCCCGAGATCCTTCAGTACTTTAGCAACGTTGATACCTTTGCCTGCGGCATGCAGACCCGCCGTCTGAACCAGATTAACCTCACCCCGTTCAATTTCAGGGCAATAGCCAACCAGATCATAAGCTGGGTTCAACGTAATCGTCGCGACTCGCCTGCTCATGCTGCTCCCTCCCCTAAACCAGAGGTAATCGCTTCGCCAATGGCGACCAGCGCTTGCTCCGCATCACTGCCACTCGCAGTAAAACGTAATTTGTGACCTTTTTTTACACCTAAAGCGACGACTTTCATTAGACTACGACCATTTGCCGGTTTACCGGTCCCATCAAGATTCGTTACGGTGATTTCACTACTGAACTGTTTAATGACATTAACCAACATGGTTCCCGGACGTGCATGTAAGCCATGCTCATTGCGGATAGTAAACTCCGCCGTCAGCACGGTACTTTCCTCCGGCACATCGCTGGTTAATAATGCTAAAATCGTTGCTGCGTCAGCATTCAGCAGACGTTCAGCTTTTTGCGTGACAATCAAATTACTCAGATAATTAATCGGCACCAGCGCCTGTTCATCCGCGGCTGCGATGGTCACCAAAAGCGCCACCGTTTCGCCTTCAACGTTGAAAGGCACAGCCGGACGAACAACAGCCGCCGCGCTGCTGATGTTGCCTTCGGCACAGTCACTGAACCATATGCCCTGACCAAGATTCAGCGGCTTATTACCGACAGCGGCGCTGACGAAGCTGGCATCAACCGCACCAATTTGTTGCAAACGACCCGCATTTAGCGCTTGCAGTGTCATCAGGTTATCCGTTGTCACATCCAGCGAAATTAACGATGTATCAAAACGGAAATCAGCCAGCGTTTGCTCACCCATTAACAAACTGCGTAGCTCTTCACTTGACGTCGTACTTGCCAAACGAGTAGCGACACGATCATCACTCAGCACATGAGTTAACTGACGTAATAACGCCAAGTGCTCATCAGAACGAGCAGCGATACCCAACACAACATATGCTGTCTGATCGTCTCCCCACGCAATACCTTGAGGAAATTGAAAAACCTGGACGCCGGTTTTCAGAACCAAATCACGGGTATCGGTTGTACCATGAGGAATGGCAATACCACTGCCCAAATAGGTCGACGTCTGCTGCTCGCGCTGTAGCATCCCATCGACATAGGCCGCGCCGACGCACCCGGCCTCCGTCAGCGCGGCGGCAACAAGCTGTATAGCGTCTTGCTTGCTGTTGGCCACTGCGCCTAAATGAATATCTTGCTGTGACAACTGGAACATGGCTCTCCTCTCTTGCTGAAGTTGAATCGTTTCAGCTTTTATGAGAAAAAAATGTGTCTACTGTGAATGACGTTTCAAAAAAATATCGCTGAAACGTTTCAATGAGTCTCTTTCTATTGCGCATTTTATGCAAGTGTTCTGCATCAGCAAAATAACAAAATTTTGACATCACGCACATTTTCATCGGCGTGAATCATCATCGCGGGTAAAAAATCCGGCATCAGCTGAAGCCATGCTGAATAAAAAAATGAAACAGGTTTTCTGTTTTCCTCTAAACACGAGTAGTATGACGCGTCCGATGATTACCTCTGCCTGTTTTTTAAACATTATCAATTTATGCACACACCTGTTCACTCGGCTAAACGTCCGCTCGATCTGACTTCGTCAGCATTTTTAGTTATTGCATTCCTGACCGGAACGGCTGGGGCCTTACAGCTTCCAACGCTTAGCCTTTTCCTTTCCAGTGAAGTACAGGTTCGCCCATTTTTGGTGGGTATGTTCTATACGGGTAGTGCGGTGATCGGCATTATCGTCAGTCAGGTTCTGGCAACGCGTTCAGATCGGCAAGGTGATAGAAAAACGCTCATTTTTCAATGCTGTTTGCTTGGTGCATTGGCTTGCATACTGTTTGCCTGGAACCGTAATTACTTTATTCTGCTATTCATTGGTGTATTACTGAGTAGTTTTGGCTCAACCGCCAACCCACAGTTGTTTGCACTAGCACGGGAACACGCCGATCGTACAGGGCGGGAAGCGGCCATGTTCAGTTCTGTTCTCCGCGCTCAAATCTCGCTATCCTGGGTTATCGGCCCCCCCATCGCATTTGCTTTAGCATTAGGATTTGGCTTTACAACCATGTATCTGACCGCTGGGTTGGTCTTTGTACTCTGCGGCATACTGGTTCGACTTTTTCTTCCTTCCATGCCAAAAATGGTCGTAAAAACGGCTGCGACACTGGAATCTCCCCGCAATAATCGCCGGGATACCCTACTTTTATTTAGCGCATGCACGCTAATGTGGACGTGTAATGGCATCTACATTATCAATATGCCGTTATATCTGGTCCATGAACTGTACCTACCTGAAAAGCTGGCAGGGATCATGATGGGAACCGCAGCAGGGTTAGAAATTCCAACTATGTTGATCGCTGGATATGTTGCCAAACGCTTCGGTAAACGTTTCCTTATGCGACTGGCTATTTCTGCCGGGGTATTGTTTTATGCCGGATTGCTGTCGCTTGATAGTGAGATAGCACTATTAGCTTTACAACTGCTGAACGCGATTTTTATCGGCATTCTTGCAGGCATCGGTATGCTGTATTTTCAGGATTTAATGCCAGGCCAGGCTGGTGCAGCCACCACATTATTCACGAATACCACCCGCGTTGGCTGGATTATTTCCGGATCGCTTGCGGGTATCGTGGCGGAAATCTGGAGTTATCATGCTGTTTTCTTCATTGCACTGATCATGATTCTGGGTTCAGGCTACTGCATGTGGCGGATTAAAGACGCTTAGCTCACGCACGTCATCACGGAGCGGTATCCGCTTCCAGCGTAATCAGATAGATCAACGCCTCATCCCGATGGCTAAAACACATATCAGCCCTAGCTTGTAAGCCTGCACACACCGCTGGTCTGAGCGGCGAATGGAAGAGCCCACAGCGCATATCCATACCAAGGTGAATGCACGGTATATTAGCCGGTTTGCCATTAGGCATGCCCGGCAGTGGGCTGGATATTGAGGGCGCAATGCAACACGCGCCACAATCGGGGCGACAGTCCATCAGCAAGCTCTCCGGTGAGTAAACCCAAGCATGGGAATCACTCGTCACCATAACAGCCATCGGTATAAACACCAATGCTTAATCCTGTCATTTCAGCGTGCATATCTGCGACGTCTTTTACCGATACGATGAGGTTTAATAGTAGAAAATGCTGCCTATTCGAACATTTATTAATCATAAACCCTCGATAAAAGCACTCGGTAAGTTCATCCTATGGTTTACATTATTGTCGCTCACACGTACCATTGCGCTAGTACAACTACATATCTAGTACAACAACAGATAGTGTATTAATACCGAAATCATCCGAGTTGCAGGTCAAATTATTATGACTTTGAACGACCTACTAGCAACATGAAATATGACGAGCCTACCCATTCCGGAGTTTTTATGTCAACGGCGACAACCACAGCCCCTCTTTCCCGCCCGTCTATTTTAGGCGGAGCAATGATTATCTCCGGAACAGCCGTTGGGGCCGGGATGTTTTCAATTCCCATAGTGACCGCAGGTGTCTGGTTTAGCGGTTCGGTTCTGCTTCTGATTTATACCTGGGCCTGTATGCTGATTTCTGGCCTGATGATTCTGGAAACCAATTTACATTATCCAGCGGGTGCCAGCTTTCATACGATGGTAAAGGATCTACTCGGCAACGTGTGGAGCGCTATCAACGGTATCTCCATTGCCTTTGTTCTTTATATTCTCACTTATGCTTACATTTCTGCTGGCGGTTCGATTATTACGCATACGCTGGAAGGATATTTCAATCTTGGGCACTCGCTTTTCGGGTTTCTATTTTCATTGCTGGTTGCCTTGATTGTTTGGCTTTCCACCCGCGCGGTCGATCGTCTCAGCACCATTTTAATCGGCGGCATGGTGATTACATTCGCCCTTTCCGTCAGTGATATGTTTATTCAGGCTAATAACCAAATTTTGCTCAATACCCAGCAACAGGATCAGCGCTATTTGCCTTATGCACTGGCCGCCCTACCCTATTTACTGACGTCATTTGGCTATCACGGTAATATCCCGGGGTTAGTGAAATACTATCGAAAAGATGCAAAAGCCGTGGTACGTAGTCTCCTGTACGGTACACTCATTGCGCTGGTTATTTATCTGCTGTGGCAATATGTGATACAGGGAAATATCCCTCGGGTAGCCTTTATCACTATCGCAGCCGATGGTGGGAATATTGATAGCCTGCTGAAACAAATGGGTAGTGTGGCGAAAACACCCTACCTGATCCCATTATTGAACGCTTTTTCCTATATGGCCCTCGCCAGTTCATTTCTGGGCGTCTCTCTTGGCTTATTTGATTACATTAGCGATTATTTTAAGTTCGCTGACACCACAGGCGGCAGAACCAAAGCGGCGTTGGTAACGTTCACGCCACCGACATTGGCTGCGCTGATTTTCCCCAATGGTTTTATTTATGCGATCGGTTTTGCCGGTCTGGCGGCAACGCTTTGGGCCGTCATCGTGCCAGCCTTAATGGTTCAGAAGTCTCGCCATCGCTATACCGAATCCTGCCACGTAGGCGAAAAACCTTATCGGGTGCCAGGAGGCCACGCGATGGTGCTGTTTATTCTTGCCTTTGGCGTGATCAATATCATCGCCCATGTTTTGACATTAACTCACGTTCTCCCTGTCTATACTCAATAACAAGGTAACTACGGTGGTGAATGACAAATGGCAATCAATGATACGTGCAATATGAAATCCTGCTTGCCTGAATCCAGTCTCGCGAGTAACGTGTCGCCACAAAAATCCCACTCTTTATAACAGGTAATTTTTATGGCAAGAGCGAACGAAATCAAGCGCGGTATGGTCGTTAACTACAACGGCAAATTACTCTTCGTGAAGGACGTTGATATCCAAAGTCCCAGCGCCCGAGGTGCCAGCACATTATATAAAATGCGTTTTTCTGACGTCCGGACTGGTTTAAAGGTGGAAGAACGCTTTAAAGGTGACGACATTCTTGACACGATCACGCTGACTCGTCGTGCCGTAACCTTCTCCTATATCGATGGTGACGAGTATGTCTTCATGGATGATGAGGACTACACGCCTTACAATTTTAAGAAAGACCAAATAGAAGAAGAACTTCTGTTTATCCCTGAAGGGGGAATGCCGGGTATCCAGGTGCTGTCATGGGATGGACAGATTATTGCCCTGGAACTGCCGCAAACGGTCGATATGGAAATTATCGATACGGCACCAGGTATTAAAGGTGCCTCTGCGAGTGCCCGCAATAAACCCGCCACCATGAGTACGGGTCTGACCATTCCAGTGCCTGAATATCTCAGCGCTGGGGAAAAAATTCGCATTCATATTCCTGAACGCCGTTATATGGGACGCGCGGACTAACCGCTGAAACACAACGCGACAACACCGTCAAACGGCGGTGTTGCTTTTATTCGAACGTCTCTGGCCCTTTCCGCATATATACCCAAAATAATTCAAGTTTCAGGACAAAAACGGCAAAGCGTTTTTGAACAGCGCTTGCGCTGACCCCGAAGGGGTGAGGCCATAAGGCCGAATAACGCGGCAAGCGAAGGAATCCCGATGAGCTTACTTGAGTAAGTGATTCGGGTGACTGACAAATCTGCCAGAGGCAGGTTTGAACGCTGCTTGCAGCGGCCCTTTAGGGCGAGGCCCACGACGGGCCGAGTAGCGCAGCCAACGCACATGCAACTTGAAGTATGACGGGTATACATTAACGTTCCGCATCATCTTCTATATAGTATGCCGATATGTTTTAGGACGCCGAAGGCATTCAGGAGGTTATGTTGCTCACTAAAGTTAATCTTATTACCGGTTTTCTAGGCAGCGGTAAAACCACAACCATTCGTCACTTACTGTCACAGAAGCCGGAGAATGAAATATGGGCTGTGCTCGTTAACGAATTTGGTGAAATCGGTATTGACGGTGCCTTGCTGAATGACAGCGGCGCATTCATAAAAGAAATCCCCGGTGGTTGCATGTGCTGCGTTAATGGTCTCCCCATGCAAGTGGGTCTGAATATGCTATTGCAGCAAAAAAAACCAGATCGACTTTTGATTGAGCCCACGGGTCTCGGGCATCCCAAACAAATTCTTTCTTTGCTTACCGGAGAGACCTATATACCGTGGCTGACGTTACAGGCGACGCTGTGTCTGCTCGATGCACGCCAGCTTAGTGATACCCGTTACTGTGAAAATGAAAACTTTCGCGATCAACTTGCCGCAGCAGATATTATTATCGCCAATAAATACGATACTTATCAGAATGTCGATATTGCCACCTTACAGCAGTGGCAACGTACCAACGGCGACGATCGGTCTGTGGTCAGCGTGAGTCAGGGTCAGATCGATCCTTTACTGCTGGATCAACCACGACACAATGTCCGTGAGTTACCTGACGGCGAACATCATCATTCACATTCATTAACCAATGGATTGGCTGCGTTACGACTCCCCAGCGGACAACCCTGGCGCCGTGCGTTAAATCAGGGGCAAGGTTACCATGCCTGTGGCTGGATTTTCTCTCCAGATACCATTTTTGACACCGCTGCACTCTTGGACTGGGTACGTTTGTCACCGGTCGAGCGAGTAAAAGGTGTCATGCGAATAAAAGAAGGCACATTGGTCGTCAATCGTCAAGGATACGATCTGCGTATTGAAACCAAGGCCATCGCCCCACTCGACAGCCGGATTGAAATCATTCATAACACAGCAAGTGAATGGAATACGCTGCAAACGGCTTTGTTAAAGGCTCGTTTAACTACCGCCGAGTAAACTTATCTCCAACATATTTCGAATAGCAGGAAAGCATCGTGGTTCTCTCGAGCACCTGCGATTCGAAAGAGGATGGATGATCAGTTTTACTTTGTTAGGTATCGAGTCATTAAATGTATGTCCCTGCGTAATCTTTTTTATGTCCTTTTGCTCAATGCTCTTGGCATTTCCCTGTTTTTCTCCTGGTATCTTACCCAGGAACAAGGTATCTGGTTTCAGTTAGATAGCAGTATTTTCTTTTACTTCAATGAATTATTGGTTAAAAGTCCAACATTCCTGCATCTGGTCGCCATGACCAATAACCGCGTGTTCGATGGATTCGCCCTGATTGCCATGGGGATGCTATATCTATCGTTTTATAGGAAAGCGATACCGGTTGAGCGTCGGCGTTTACTGATTATTGGTATTGTTATGCTATTAACAGCGGTCGTCCTGAACCAACTAGGCCATCTGTTGCCCATTCAACATGCCAGCCCCACGCTCTATTTTACCCATATCAACCGAGTCTCTGACCTGACAGGTATCGTAACCAAAGATGCTTCCCGCGACAGTTTCCCGGGAGATCATGGCATGATGCTGCTCATCTTCGCTGCCTTTATGCTGCGTTATTTCACCCATCGCGCATTTATCCTAAGCGTTGCGATAGTCGTAATATTTTCACTTCCCCGCATCATGATTGGCGCTCATTGGTTTACTGATATCGCCGTTGGTTCATTGTCCATCGTACTGGTGGGCCTGAGTTGGTGGTTGCTGACGCCTGCCAGCGATAGGTTAATTACCTTTCTTGAACGTAAACTTCCTGGGCAACATCGTCAGTGAAATATCCGTCCTCGGCTAATAAAAGAAGCGCTCGATGGGATGCAATAAAGCCATACATTTCTGACTCATTGTAAAGATACTGTCTTCTTTGACATATATAGTCGATAAAAATACCGATGTTTTAGCGTTTTCAGTATCGACATTTTTTCGCTTATTACATCATTAATTCTTATAAATAAAATGTCTAAAATTTCTCGCAATCTGTTTATCGTTACGGTAGTCTCACTGAAGTTTGCTTTTTCCCGCGCAGTGTTCTATGGGTTCAGAAAGAAATAATGTGCATTCTTGCACATTTTTATCGATGAACATTTGGCGAAAAAGAAACTCTGTTTTAGTCTGACTCTCGTTTGGTTTGGCATTTATTACATAACGGTATGTATCGTTAAGGACATCAAGGGAACATAACAATAATGGTCAAGTCTCAACCGATTCTGAGATATATCTGGCGGGCGTTGCCTGCTGTTGCGATAGCGTTGACGCTTTCTGCATGTGGTAGTAACAGTGCATTCAATCAGAAAAATCAAACTGATATGCATGCGGTTAATGACAAAGATAGTCTTTTACTGCAAGCCTCTCAGGATGAATTTGAAGCAATGGTTCGTAATGTGGATATTAAATCCAAATTACTTAGCCAATATGCAAGTTGGAAAGGTGTTCGTTACCGCTTAGGGGGTGACAGTCGTCGCGGTATCGATTGTTCCGCGTTCGTTCAGCGTACTTTCCGTGAACAATTTGGAATGGACTTACCTCGTTCTACCTATGAACAGCAGGAAGTCGGCCAAAAAATTCAGCGAACCAAGCTACGCCCCGGTGATCTGGTTCTGTTCCGTGCTGGCTCAACTGGCCGTCATGTTGGTATTTATATCGGCAACGATCAATTTGTTCATGCATCGACAAGCAGTGGCGTCATTATTTCCAATATGGGAGAAACCTATTGGAACAAACGTTACCAGGAAGCGCGTCGTGTTCTGGATAAAGGAACAAGCAGTTAAACAATTTTCGCTTTCTTGATGTACTTTGACAGACCAAACGAGACGATAAAAACGCCGCTTATCACTAAGCGGCGTTTTTTATGACAGGTGTTCCTGCCCATAACCACAAGGACCGTTGCCAAACTACGTTAAAAATCGCTCCCAGCGATTTTTTATGAAGATTTTATGGTGTTCAATTAAACCAACGATACATAGCAAACGGCTAACCCACAATTAGGGTAGGTTTCCCTGTCTATTTCATGATAAAAAGACAAGATGATAGATGTTGTGATGTTAATACTAGTTATTTCAATCACTTTATGCGGTAGAAAACACCATGCACCATGGATTTCACGGCATGTAAAAGCGGCACATGCTCGTTGTTTGGAACAAGGCGTACCAGCCTATTCACGGGCTATGAAGTTGTTGCTATCCGATTGCAGGAGATTATCGTAAAGATGTTGAAACGCGTTATGGCTGCTGTATTACTTTATGTCGCGACCCAGAGTGGATATGCTGCCTCAATAGAGCAGAGCACGTCATTCGCATTGTTGGGTGAACCTAAGTACGGCGCAGACTTCCGCCACTTTGACTACGTTAATCCCGATGCGCCAAAAGGTGGTAGTATCACGCTGAGTGCTCTCGGCACATTTGATAACTTTAATCGTTTTGCATTGCGCGGCGTCGCTGCAGCCCGAACCGAACGACTTTACGATTCACTCTTCGTTTCATCCGATGATGAGCCTGGCAGTTATTATCCATTGATTGCACTCACCACTCGCCATTCTCACGATTTTCGCTGGATTGAAGTCGATATCAATCCACGCGCGCGTTTCCATGATGGTTCGCCGATTACCGCAACCGATGTCGCATTCACTTACAACATGTTTATGACGCAAGGCGTCCCGCAGTTTCGTCTCTATTTCAAAGGTATTACCGCGACTGCACTTTCACCGCTAACGGTACGTTTCGATTTCCCCGAACCCGACAAAAACCGGATGTTCAGTTTGCTCACGCTGCCAGTAATGCCTGAAGCATTCTGGAAAAATCATAACTTCAGCGAACCATTATCTACCCCACCACCCGCCAGCGGGCCCTATCGCATTACCGCCTACCGCATTGGGCAATACGTCACGTATTCACGTGTAGAAGATTACTGGGGAACCGATCTACCAGTAAATAAAGGCCAATATAACTTCGATAAAATACGTTACGACTATTATCTGGATGACAGCGTTGCTCTGGAAGCCTTTAAGGCCGGCGCATTTGATATGCGCACAGAAGGGTCACCGAAACACTGGGCAACCCAATACGCAGGAGGGAATTTTTCCCGTGGTTACATTATTAAGCAAGACAAGGAGAACCACTCTGCTCAGGATACCCGCTGGCTTGCCTTCAACATTCAGCGCCCATTATTCAAGGATCGCCGCGTCCGACAGGCACTGACGCTAGCGTTTGATTTTAACTGGATGAACAAAGCGCTCTATTATGGTGCCTATCAACGTACTGACAGCTATTTTCAAAATACGGAATATGCCGCTCAAGGCGAACCCAGCGCCGAAGAATTAACCTGGCTATTACCGTTGAAAGATAGCGTTCCTCCGGAAGTGTTTGGTCCGAGTTACCAGCCGCCTTCATCCAACGGTAGCGGATACGATCGAGATAACTGGCTAAAAGCACTGGAATTACTGAAAGAAGCCGGGTGGGAACTTAAAAACCAGAAATTAGTTAATCGTCAGACAGGCAAACCGTTTATCTTCGAATTACTGTTGCCGAGTGCAGGAAACTCCCAGTATGTTTTGCCTTTCCAGCAAAACCTGAAAAAGCTGGGCATTACGATGGATATCAGAAACATCGACAGTGCTCAATTTAACAGTCGGCTGCGTAAGCGCGACTTTGACATGACGGCAACGGTGTACCGCGCCTTTCTTTATCCGAATGACGACCTGCAAATACGCTGGAGTTCGCAGTACATCGATTCTACATACAACACACCCGGCGTAAGCGATCCCGCTATCGACGCGCTGGTTGACGAAATTACCCGGCATCAGGGACAAAAAGCACCGTTGTTATCATTGGGACGAGCGCTGGATCGCGTGCTGACCTGGAATCAATTGATGATTCCTATGTGGTATTCCAATCATGATCGTTTTGCCTACTGGAACAAGTTCGCCATGCCTGCCGTAACGCCAGCCTATTCACTCGGGTTTGACGGCTGGTGGTTTGATGTTAAACAGGCAGCCACGCTGCCAGCAGAGCGACGTTAAGGAGCCGCTGTGGGAATGTATCTCTTACGCCGCCTTTTACTGGTGATCCCGACGCTATGGGCCATTATCACCATCAATTTTTTTATTGTACAAATTGCCCCGGGTGGCCCGGTAGATCAGGCGATTGCCGCCATTGAAATGGGACATGGTAGTGGCTATGTTGCCAGCTCAGGTCTGGATGCCGGGCTCGCTCGCTCAGGCGGCGGTGGCGCACCCAATATTGAAAATGCTTACCGTGGTTCACGTGGCCTCGATCCAGAGGTTATTGAGGAAATCACCAAACGCTACGGTTTTGATAAACCGATCCACGAACGCTATTTCAAACTATTGTGGGATTACATGCGTTTTGATTTCGGTGACAGCTTATTCCGCGGTTCATCAGTGATGCAATTGATTAAAGAAAGCATGCCGGTCTCCATTACGCTGGGATTATGGAGCACATTAATCATCTATCTGGTTTCTATTCCGTTAGGCATCAAAAAAGCCGTCAAAAATGGTACGCCCTTTGATACCTGGAGTAGCTCGCTGATCATCATTGGTTACGCCATTCCTGCATTTCTCTTCGCCATCTTGTTAATCGTCCTGTTTGCAGGCGGAAGTTACCTCGATTGGTTCCCGTTACGCGGATTGGTGTCCAGTAATTTTGACACGCTACCGTGGTACAGCAAGATTACGGATTATCTTTGGCACATCGCGCTACCCGTCTTAGCATCAGTGATTGGGGGCTTTGCGACCCTAACCATGCTGACCAAAAATTCATTCATGGATGAAATCCGTAAACAGTACGTCGTCACGGCGCGCGCGAAAGGATTAGATGAAAAAAGTATTCTCTATCGCCATGTATTCCGTAATGCCATGCTGCTGGTCATCGCGGGGTTCCCGGCCACGTTTATCAGTATGTTTTTCACTGGGTCACTGTTGATAGAAGTGATGTTTTCACTTAACGGCCTCGGTTTATTAGGCTATGACGCTACGTTGCAACGCGATTATCCGGTGATGTTCGGTACGCTGTATATTTTCACTCTGATTGGACTGTTATTAAATATTATCAGCGATATGACCTATACGCTGGTTGACCCACGTATTGATTTTGAGGGACGCCAATGAGCCGATTAAGCCCGATTAATCAGGCGCGCTGGGCGCGTTTCAGGAGTAACCGCCGTGGATATTGGGCACTATGGATTTTTCTGGTGCTCTTTATCATGACTTTATGCTCTGAACTGATCGCTAATGACAAACCGTTACTGGTGAAATATGACGGACAGTTTTATGCGCCATTTATTGTCGACTACAGCGAAACAACGTTTGGCGGACAGCTAGCGACCACGGCCGACTTCAGAGATCCCTATATCGTACAACGAATTAACAGTAATGGATGGGCGATATGGCCGCTTATTCACTACAGTTACGACACGATTAACTTTGCAACCACGGTGTCTTTCCCCTCCCCTCCTTCGTGGCAAAACTTACTAGGAACGGATAGCCAAGGCAAAGATGTTGTTGCGCAAGTGCTCTACGGCTTTCGTATCTCACTGTTATTTGGTCTGACGCTAACGATACTTTCCAGCCTGATTGGGATTACCGCTGGCGCGACACAAGGCTATTACGGTGGACAATTAGACCTGTGGGGACAGCGCTTTATTGAAGTTTGGTCAGGGATGCCTACCCTGTTTCTCATCATCCTGCTTTCCAGCGTGATCCAGCCTGACTTCTGGTGGCTATTAGGCATAACGGTATTGTTTGGCTGGATGAGCCTGGTCGGGGTGGTTCGGGCGGAGTTTCTCCGTACACGTAATTTTGATTATATTCGTGCCGCACAGGCCATGGGCGTCAGCGATCGGATGATTATGTACCGCTGTATGCTGCCCAATGCCATGGTAGCCACCCTAACGTATCTTCCCTTTATTCTGTGCGGTTCGATCACGACGCTGACCTCACTGGATTTTCTGGGATTTGGCTTGCCAATGGGCTCGCCGTCATTAGGCACCCTACTCCTTGAAGGAAAAAATAACCTTCAAGCGCCTTGGTTAGGGATAACCGTTTTTATGGTGCTGTCTATTGTGCTGTCTTTACTTATTTTTATCGGCGAAGCGGTGCGCGACGCCTTTGACCCAAGCAAGGCGCATTGATATGTCTCATTCACCTTTATTACACATTGATAATCTCAGCATTGCCTTTCGCCGTGGGGAACAGGAATTGCGCGTCGTTGATCGGCTTTCGCTGGAGGTCAATGCAGGCGAAACGTTAGCGCTGGTCGGCGAGTCCGGGTCGGGTAAAAGCGTCACTGCGCTTTCCATACTCAAACTATTGCCCTCTCCACCGGTTATCTATCAACAGGGTGACATTCGTTTTTCTGGTCAGTCGTTGTTGCACGCGGATGAAAAAACGCTACGGCAGATTCGAGGAAACCGCATTGCCATGATTTTTCAGGAACCCATGGTTTCCCTCAATCCCTTACAGAGCATCGAAAAACAACTGGTTGAGGTTTTATCGCTACACCGTGGCATGCGCAATGATGCGGCCCGAGGTGAAGTGATTCATTGTCTGGATCGTGTCGGTATCCGGCAAGCCAAGAGCCGATTAGCCGATTATCCCCACCAGCTTTCAGGCGGCGAACGCCAGCGTGTCATGATCGCGATGGCCTTATTAACACAACCAGATTTACTGATTGCGGATGAGCCAACAACCGCATTAGATGTGACGGTACAAGCGCAAATTCTGAAGTTGCTTAACGAACTTAAGCAGGAAATGGGCATGAGTCTGCTGTTCATTACCCACAACCTAAACATTGTTCGTCAACTGGCAGATAATGTTGCCGTCATGAAATCAGGTCAGTGCGTAGAGCACAACACCTGTCAGACGCTATTTTTAGCACCGCAGCATGTTTATACCCGCCAGTTGTTAGAGGCAGAACCGTCAGGAGAGCCTTTACCGATCAAAGAAGACGTTGAACCTATTCTGCGGGTTACACAGTTGCAGATTGCCTTCCCGGTAAAGAAAGGATTGTTACGACGTACTGTCGCCGAAAAACAGGTGGTCAATGGCGTGAACTTTACTCTGCGTCGTGGTGAAAGTATCGGGTTGGTTGGCGAATCGGGCTCAGGTAAAAGCACTACCGGCCTGGCATTGCTACGGTTGCTTCAATCCAGAGGCGAAATTTGGTTCGATGGGCATCCGTTGCATGAATTCACACGTAAACAAATGCTCCCGTTTCGTCGTCGTATTCAGGTCGTGTTTCAGGATCCCAACTCAGCGTTAAATCCACGCCTTAATGTGGAACAAATCATCTCGGAAGGATTAACCGTACATCAAGCCTTAAGCCATGCAGAGTGCGAACAACGAGTCATTGCCGCAATGCAGGAAGTTGGTTTGGATCCAGAGACGAGGCACCGCTATCCCGCTGAATTTTCCGGCGGACAGCGCCAGCGAATCGCCATTGCTCGTGCACTGATCCTGCAACCTGAGTTGCTAATCTTGGATGAACCCACATCGTCGCTGGATAGAACAGTGCAAGCGCAAATCCTGACGTTATTAAAATCATTGCAACA
The DNA here is from genome assembly GCF_046237015.1 of Pectobacterium hainanensis. NCBI lineage: Bacteria > Pseudomonadati > Pseudomonadota > Gammaproteobacteria > Enterobacterales > Pectobacteriaceae > Pectobacterium > Pectobacterium hainanensis. The sequence continues at coordinate 88,219 of NZ_JBJYIN010000008.1, read as the reverse complement.
GAAGCATCAGCTTGCCTATCTTTTTATCAGCCATGACCTTCAGGTGGTGAAAGCCCTTTGCCATCAGGTTATGGTGCTAAAACAAGGTGAAGTTGTGGAGCAAGGCGAATGCAGGCAAGTTTTCAGCCACCCGGAAAAAGCCTACACGCGGGAGTTGTTACAGCTTTCATCCTGAGCCACGCCGGACCGGCTTTAAAATGAGAGAAACGCTTGGGCAAAACGTCGCTGGGGGAGTGGCATCAGATCGCTGACGCCACTCTTCAAAATGGATAATGCGCGGAAACAGACTCAGCAATCGCCACACCGACATTTTTCAAGCGGCACATCGCGGTACTTTCATCGTTACGGTGTAAAAACAGGCAAGGCTCGCCTTCCCATTCCAAAACCGCACATTCAACCTGAATTTCATCTAAAGATTGGTTCAATTGGTGCATAATTTTCCATGCGGCCTCTCCGTCATGGCTTAACAGTTTAAGACCAATCAGATTATTATCTTCTTCTCTGCCACTGAGCGGAATCGGTTCAACTTTGACGCCAGCAAAACCCGATAACCAGCGATAACTTTGCGGCAAACGATGAACTACCGAAAGTTGGAAACTATCCACTACTGTTTTCCTCAGGTTAAGTTTTACTTAAAATTCACAAAATAATAACATATTTATTATGATAGCGTGTCCATCACACTTATTTCCACTTTTTCATGTACAAAAAACCAACATCACTCAGGTTAATTGACATCAATTAGTCAGTGGATTAAGCGATTGCAAGACTTATTAGTGTCGACGCGATCACGAATTGCTGCTCTTTTCTGATTATATTTAACCTTTTCTCGTTAACATCACAACCCCTAAAGGCTTGTTTATTTACTTTTAATTCATACATTTTACATATTTTGAACAAATAAAGATAAGCAATCCCTTGATACGCAATAAGCCGGTATCACTTTTCTCGGCGAAATAGCGCCTAAATAGAAAGAATCGCTCCCCCAAATCATTCGAGTTGCATGGCAAAGGCAGGCCTCCCGCTAACGCGGGAGTTGGACTGGGACTAAAAAGTGATGGGATCAAATGGCTCGACTGGCATAACAATAGAGCAAAAAGGCGACGATTGAACAACAAGCCATGGATAACACCATGGGCCAGGCACTGTTAAAAGACATGATCGATAGCGCCATACCTGTCACCGCGCCTAAACCAAAACGTAGTGTCCCTGCCAGTGACGACGCAGTTCCCGCCATATGCGGAAAATCATCCAGAATGACGGCCATTGCATTAGAAGCCACCATTGCAATGCAGCCAACAAAAATTGAAACCGCAATAACCAGTGGTAAAAAACCTAAATCAAACAGGCAAATAACGACTAACAAGATACCCATCGCGAATTGAATCAATAAGCCGATACGAAACATTGTCAGCACCCCAAGACGGCGGACATGGCGACTATTAAACAGTGTCATCATGAACAAAAAGACAATATTCAATGCGAAGTAATAACCAAAATGTTGGGGGGAAACGCCATGTAAATTGATATAAACAAACGGCCCAGCGGTTAGGAAAGCGAACATACCGCAGAATGACAACCCGCTCGCCACCATATAACTAAATACGCGTTTATGGCGGAAAAGCGTCACAAAGTTACCTAGCGTGGTGCGCAAATGAAATTTTTGCCGTTTCTCTGGAGGAAGCGTTTCGTGAATAAAGAAGAAAACCAGAATCACGGTCAAAAAGGCTGCGCCAGAAATAGCCCAAAAAATTGAATGCCAGCTAAACCATAGCAGCAGCGCCCCACCGGCAATAGGCGCAATCAGCGGCGCTACCGTCATCACCAGCACCACAAATGACATCATGCGAGAGAATTCATCCTTGGAAAACATATCACGTATCAGCGCATTAATGACTACCGCCGATGCGGCGGCCGACAGACCATGCAAAAAGCGCATCTGAACCAGTTGTTCCACCGTCTGTGATAATGCGCATGCCACACCTGCAAGCGCGAAAATCAGCGTTCCCCCCAAAATAACAGGCTTCCGCCCAACGCTGTCGGCCATCGGCCCATAGAACATCTGCCCAATAGCAAAACCCAGCACATAGGTACTGAGCGTCATCTGCACGCGCCCATCCGGCACACCTAATTCGGCGGCAATCGTCGGTAATGCGGGTAAGTACATGTCAATCGCGAGGGGCGTGAGCATGGAAATCAAGCCAAGAATGAGAATCAACCCAATATGAGAAGGTCGGTTTTGTTGCACTGAACGTCGCTCCCGGTCAGGAAAAATGGACTTCGTAGAATAAAAAAACATCCCGCCCCATCAAGGCAGCGAGAATGACGCAGAGATAAAAAATTATAGCCCGACGCTTTCGACTTCTTGTGAACTCAATACCCGAAATTCACCCGGTTCAAGTTCGCTATCGAGGTGAATGCCGCCAATACGTTCACGATGCAATTGCACAACCCGGTTACCCACCGCAGCAAACATTCTCTTGACCTGATGATAACGACCTTCACTGATAGTTAGTCGAACCTGATGATCGGTAATTTTCTCCAACACGGCGGGCTTGGTCAGATCTTTTTCGTTATGCAATTGTACGCCCGCGGCAAACTGGCTGGCCGTATCAGGGTTCAGTGGCAACTCCAGCGTCACCAGATATGTTTTCTCACAATGATGTTTCGGCGATGTGATACGGTACGACCATTGCCCGTCATCCGTCAATAAAACCAACCCCGTGGTATCGATATCCAAACGCCCTGCTGCGTGTAATTTATGAGCGACAGGGACATCCATGAAATAGAGGATAGTGGGATGATCGGGATCGTCCGTCGAGCAGACATAGCCTTGAGGCTTATTCAGCATGTAATAACGAGGGCCATTTTGCTGCTCCAATGGATTGCCATCGAATGCCACCTCATGTTCAGGTAACACTTTAAACGATCCACTTTTCACAATCTCGCCATCAACGGTCACGCGCTGAGCACGTAGTTCCCGAATCACTAGTGAACGGCTGATAGCCAATTGCTGAGATAAAAACTTATCTAATCGCATTAAAAATCAACAACCTGTATTAAATCATGACGCAAATGCAGGTAACGCGATACCTGAAAGCATCATGAAAATGAAGAAAGGCAACGATACTCGCCACCAACGTGTAATAGTATAACGAGGCTTTGCCTGACATCCTAGAATTCAACAGGAAATACACTGTTGTTTCGTCCACATCTTCTCGCCGTAACGTTTATCAACAGGCATAATAGGGACAAATTTTCACATTGAGGAATCCCGATATGTCGTCCATTCATGGTCATGAAGTGTTGCAAATGATGATCGCCTCCGGCGAGTCTTTTACCACAGAACAATTGGTTGCTACGATTGAAGACCGTTTCGGCCGTGCAGCACGATTCCATACCTGCTCTGCCGAAAACATGACGGCTGCGATGCTGGTGCAATTTCTGGCTGAACGCGGCAAATTCATTCCGCTTGAGAGCGGTTTTACCACCAGCGCCAGTAAAATCTGTCAGCACTAAACGATGTCTTTTATCTTACGGCCTTACCAACGCGAGGCCGTATCTGCCGCACTCGATTATTTTCGCCGCCATACCCACCCGGCAGTGATTGTTTTGCCAACTGGCGCAGGGAAAAGCCTTGTCATTGCCGAACTGGCGAGACTCGCTCGTGGTCGAGTCCTGGTGTTGGCGCACGTGAAAGAACTGGTGGCGCAGAATCATGCCAAATACTGCGCTTTGGGGCTGGAAGCCGATATTTTCGCTGCTGGGCTGCAACAACGCCACAGTCAGGGAAAGGTGGTGTTTGGCAGCGTACAGTCGGTCGCACGCAATCTGACGCAGTTTGAAGGCGCTTTTTCACTGCTGATTATTGATGAATGCCATCGCGTTGGTGATGATAACGACAGCCAATATCAGCAAATCATCCAGCATCTGCAAAAAACCAACCCACAACTGCGGCTACTCGGCTTAACCGCCACGCCCTATCGGCTGGGTAAAGGATGGATTTATCAATATCATTATCATGGAATGATCCGAGGCGACGAACAGTGCTTGTTTCGCGATTGCATCTATGAACTACCGCTGCGTTACATGATCAAACATAGCTTCCTCGTGCCGCCGGAGCGGTTGGACATGCCGATTGTGCAATACGATTTCAGCAAGCTGACAACAAAAAGTAACGGTTTATTTAGCGAAAGCGATCTGAACAAAGAGCTCAAGCGCCAGAAACGTATCACGCCCCCTATTGTTAGACAGGTCATCGATTATGCTCAAACCCGCTCAGGGGTGATGATTTTCGCCGCAACGGTCGAACATGCGCGAGAAATTTACGCGCTGTTACCCGCTGAGCAATCAGCGCTAGTTAGCGCGGAAACACCAACAGCTGAGCGCGATGCGCTGATTGAGGCCTTTAAACAGCAGTCGCTGAAATATCTGGTAAACGTGGCGGTACTCACAACGGGTTTTGACGCCCCCCATGTTGATCTGATTGCCATCCTACGTCCAACAGAATCCGTGAGTTTATATCAGCAAATTGTGGGACGCGGTTTACGCCTTTTCCCCGGAAAAACGAATTGCCTTATCCTCGATTATGCCGGCAACCCGCACGATCTCTACACGCCTGAAGTCGGCAACAGCAAACCACATACCGATAGTCAACCAGTACAAGTTTTTTGCCCCAAATGTGGTTTTGCCAATATCTTCTGGGGGAAAACCACCCCCGATGGCAGCGTGATTGAACACTATGGCCGTCGTTGTCAGGGATGGGCACCGGAGGAAAATCATCAGCGCAAACAATGTGATTTCCGCTTTCGTTTTAAACTATGCCCTCAGTGCGATGCAGAAAATGATATTGCTGCCCGCCGTTGTCACCAGTGTGAAGCGGTGCTGGTCGATCCAGACGATATGCTAAAAGCAGCGCTGAAACTCAAGGATGCGCTGGTGTTACGCTGTAGCGGCATGCAACTTATCCCCGGACAAGATGCCAAAGGGGCCTGGCTGAAAATTACCTATTATGATGAAGACGGTGCGGATGTCAGCGAACGTTTTCGCTTACATACCCCAGCGCAACGTCATATTTTCCAATTGCTATTTTTACGTGTTCATCTGCGAGCACCCGGTGTCCCTTTCGTCTGGCAGACCGTGCATGACATCGTCACACAGCAAAACCAATTACGCGCCCCCGACTTTGTTATCGCCCGTAAACAAGGCGCATTCTGGCAACTCAGGGAAAAAATGTTCGACTACGAGGGACGTTTTCGCCGTGCAAACGAATTGCGGGGTTAACTAATTCGCAGTTTTGTTTGCCCGTCACGCCATATTCCGCTAAAATTCAGCCCGCTTTTGTACCGCAAAAGCAGAACAACCCAACCTGCTGCTGGGTCGCCTGTAGCAGGGTTACTTTCTTGAGTAGAGAAAAAAATGATTACTATCAAAGCAGAAGCACGTAAAGAGCAGGGTAAGGGTGCGAGCCGCCGCCTGCGTACCGCTGGTAAATTTCCGGCCATCGTTTATGGTGGTTCAGAAGCGCCAGTTGCTATCGAATTGGATCACGACAGCGTTAAAAACCAGGAAATGAAACCTGGTTTCTACGGTGAAACCGTTATCCTGTCTATCGATGGCAAAGAAATTCAAGTTAAAGTTCAGGCTGTACAACGTCACGTGTTCAAGCCAAAACTGACTCATATCGACTTCGTTCGCGTATAATTGCGCAGAAATCGATCCGGGACGCCGGGGAAGAACGCCGCTTATGCGGCGTTTTTTTATGCCTGTAGCCTATTGATGACCACCGGTTAAACGACGTTGTAACTGATCGCGCAGATTGGGTGGCGTTCCCTTGATAGTCAGCGTATCTGTTGCCGGATCCCAAAAAATACGCTCACCTAATAATAGTGCGTCAAAATTCAGACTAACGCCCCCGCCACTGCCAGAAAATTTCGTTAATTGTCGTAGCGTACTGCGATCGGCAGGGAAGCTTTCTTCCAATTCATATCCCTGTTCCGTTGAAAACTGTTGAAACGTCTTCTCCCCTAACGGCGGCAACTCCTGAGACAATGCTTCTAACTCAATTTCTTCACCCGACTGCAACTGCTCGTTACAGTAGCTATAGACCTGCTGACGATAATTCTGCCGCTCATTTTTATCCAACTGCGCATCGTCGCAATACTCATCAACGGCCTTGAGCAACCCCCGATTTTGCGCCTTGGTATCCAGACCTTCTGATGCTGCCAGAAAATCCATGAAAAAGTCAGAAACTTTCCGCCCTACCCGGCCCTTAAGGAACGTCAAATAGCGCGTCGAGGCTGGATTCGTTTCCCACTCCGTCAAATCAATACGGGCAACGATGTCGGCATGGTTGATATCCAGATAGTGCGTACTGCTGATATCCAACTGTTCGTTGACCCGCATACTGTTGCAACTATTGAGCACAGCAATCAACAAATATTCCACCGCCAAATAACGATACTGACAAAACAGTACTATCCCACCTTCGGCAAACGGATATTTAGCCAATTCATCCCGCAAACGCCCCGTCGCCGCTCGTGTAAATCCCAGGAAATCTTCATTTCCTTTACGGCAGGATTTGAGCGCGTCCGCCAATTCGCTCTGCTCATTAAACAGAGCGTAGGCTTTACTCTTAGCGCTGTAGACACGATGCAATTCAGCCATCATCTCCTCTACCGTCGCATTGGTTGACAGCAGGGAATCACGCAACACCATTTCCAGCGTGTGTTCGTCACGTTTAACTAGCTGATGCAGGGCAATCTGGCCGATATCCAGACTCATGATAAACTCTCCTTTTAGCAAGGAGCGTATTCAAACACTGAAGCGATATGGCTGCAACCGAAAAGCCGCATCATCCTGGCCGTAAACGCACGGACAGTCCATGATGATAAATGATAAAAGTGCGGAAAAGGATGAGTCGTTACGGTAAGATAGGCGACTTTACCAGCTTGAGAAACACCATTTTATGCCACAATCATCCCGCTACAGTGACGAACACGTTGAACAACTGCTTTCAGAGATGGTCAATATTTTGGAAAAGCACCATGCTCCAACCGATCTTGCTTTAATGGTGCTGGGTAATATGGTGACTAACCTGATTAATACCAGCGTCGCACCTGCCCAACGTCAGGTTTTAGCCCGATCTTTCGCCGAAGCATTACAGGCTTCGATTAAACAAGTAGATAAAGCTCATTAATTTTTGACCAACGTATGGTAACCAATCGGCAGCGCTACCGCGAAAAAGTCTCCCAGATGATCAGTTGGGGGCATTGGTTCGCCTTGTTTAATATTTTGCTCAGTCTGGGGCTGGGTAGCCGCTATCTGTTTGTTGTCGACTGGCCAGGCTCCCTGTTTGGTCGTATTTATGCGTTGGTCAGTTGGCTGGGGCATTTCAGCTTTATCGGCTTCGCTGCCTATCTGTTAGTTATTTTCCCATTAACCTTTATTGTCATGTCGCAGCGTTTGCTACGATTTCTTTCCGCCGCGTTGTCAACGGCGGGGCTCACGCTGCTTCTGGTTGATATTGAGGTTTTCACCCGCTTTCATCTGCATCTCAATCCCACGGTGTGGGAATTGGTTGTCAACCCTGACCAAAGTGAGTTAGCTCGCGACTGGCAATGGATGTTCATTGGTATTCCACTGATTTTTATGGTGGAGATGCTATTTGGTACCTGGTGTTGGCAAAAACTACGCAGCCTGAATCGCCGTAGTTTCGGTAAACCGTTGGCTGGCGTATTTATTTCCGCCTTCTTCGCGTCACACCTGATGTATATCTGGGCCGATGCCAATTTCTATCGTCCGATTACCATGCAAAGAGCGAATTTACCGCTCTCTTATCCAATGACCGCCCGCCGCTTTTTGGAAAAACATGGTCTTCTGGATGCACAAGAGTATCAGCGCCGCTTGTCCCAGCAAGGTAACCCTGAAGCGATGACCGTGGAATATCCGCTAAATGACATTACCTTCCGCGACAGCGGCAGTGGTTATAATCTGCTGATGATCGTCATCAATGACGTCCCGGTTAATGGCACCCAGAGCAATATGCCTAACCTATTGCACTTTGCCGAACAGAATATCCGCTTCAGCGATCACTACGATTCAGGTACACAGACGAATGCCGGGCTGTTTAATCTTTTTTACGGTGTTTCAACGACCTACATGGATGGCGTATTAAATGCCCGCAAACCTTCTGCATTAATGAGCGGGTTGAGCCAACAGGGGTATCAATTCGGGCTGTTTTCTGCCAATGGTTTCAATAATGCGCTGTATCGTCAGGCATTACTGTCCGACTTTTCCCTTCCTGTGCCACAAGAGCAAAGCGATGAAGCTATCACCTCACAATGGCTGGATTGGTTAAACCGTGATAATAACACTGCCCCTTGGTTCTCTTATCTTGAATTAAACGGTCTCGGCAAGACATCAACGGCCGATCCATTGCGACGCAATCAAGATGTTGATCAGCAGATTGGTAAAATCATCGCCACGCTTCAGGAACAGAACAAGCTGGAAAAAACGGTTATTGTGATAACGTCGACGCAAAGCAACCATGCAGGTGATGATAAGAAAAATATCTTCCGCCGTTCACAGTGGAAAATACCGCTGGTCGTTCACTGGCCGGGAACCCCAGCTCAGACCATTACCAAGATGACAGATCACAAAGATGTGATGGCTACACTGATGCAACGCTTATTGCACGCTAAAAACGCGACCGATGATTACTCTCAAGGTGAGGATTTATTCGCCGCTCAACGACGTAATAACTGGTTGGCAAATGGCAATGGTGGTTCATTAATGATCACCACGCCGGAAAAAATTATCGTGCTGGAAAGCAATGGTAATTATCGTGCTTATGATGAAAATGGTCGTAAATTAGACGATGAAAAACCACAACTTACGTTACTTCTTCAGGTTCTAACCAGCGAAAGACGCTTTATTGCGAACTAACTGCCTAAATCTAAAGCAGTCGTTCCATACGGCTATTGCAATAAGGTCAGGAAAAGGTAGTATAAGCGCCCATAGCATCGGCACGTAGCGCAGCCTGGTAGCGCACCGTCATGGGGTGTCGGGGGTCGGAGGTTCAAATCCTCTCGTGCCGACCAAATACAACTTCGGTTAGTATCGTTTACTACCGGAAACCCCACAAGAACCCGCATTCTCACTGAGTTTGCGGTTTTTTTGTTGCCTGTTATCTATCGGCATACCCCGTTTACAGCCGGAAAGTTTGGGACTACATTTGGGACTAAATCAACGTAGTCCCATAAAACCGTAGTCCCAAAGGTAACGATCATGGCAATTCAGGCAAAGCCCCTCACAAACACGGAAGTCAAAGCTGCTAAAGCAATAGACAAAGAATTGTCGCTACATGATGGTGGCGGGCTGCTATTGTTCGTCAAACCTTCCGGCACAAAGACATGGCGTTTTCGCTATTACCACCCACAGACTAAAAAGCGCACTACGTTGACGTTTGGCAGCTATCCGGCAATTTCTTTAGCTGATGCCAGACAAATGCGGGAAGCAGCCAAAGCTCTCTTAGAAAAAAGCATCAATCCACAATTCCACCAGCAACAGCAACGCGAACAAGAGCAAGCCATCAACCTAAACACGTTCGCCAAATGTTCACTAGAAGACGGCAGATCCAGGCATGGTGGTACACCATTACGTGTAGTTGTCGTTTTATCAACGAACTATTCTGGAAAGGATAAAATCCACACGTTCTTCTACAGAAACGCATGGTAATTCAATCAACTGGTAGTCATACGTACGGTATGTTTTCACCATTGCGTGATATGTTGCGACAGCGACATCGAAAGATTGTTTGCGCTCTGTATCCTGCACATATATGTCACGCCAGGGTGGTGCAATAAATACGGTTTGGTTATAGCGAAATTTCTCGATGGCATTTTCCAGATGCCTTGGTATGGTAAGTTCGGAAAGACGTAAGTAACCTGCAACATCAGGAACTCCACGGTCGAAGAAGCATGGTTGTGTTTGCCCTTCTGCTTCGTGCCACGAACGCATTTCCCAAGCTAGCATGAGCTCTGCAAATGCAGTCTGGTTGGCCCAGGGTAATGCATCGCCGCCGATGTTAACCTGGTCTTGTATAACACCTCTTCCTGCTTCTTTAGAACACCAAAACCCTCTTTTTATAATCGTATCAATTATCGTGCTTTTGCCTGACCCTGGGCCACCTGTAAGAATGAAACGATGTTGAAAAGCTGAAGACATTGAATCCTCCTGAATATTTATAGACGCGATGAAACAGCAGTACTGATGGCGCACTTTTCCCGTGTTGCCAGATTACCTGTTGATGGTTTGACTAACTACATTTTATCTTGGCTTGCATGTCTTAACAGACGCCAGCGGCTAATTCATACCTGGATAGAGAACAACACATTAAGTAGTCGCTTGCCTCCTATCTCCCTAGTAACTACAATGTATACAAAACATACAATGTAGTGAGGTGGCGATATGGGTGTCATGTCCGTTCGATTGAATGATGAAACAACCGCTCAGCTTGATGCGTTGGCTAAAGCTACAGGACGTACCCGCTCTTTTCTGGCTGGGCAAGCCATTGAAGACTATCTTGCGCGGGAAGCTTGGCAGATAGCAGAGATCGAGCAAGCTATAAAAGAGGCTGATGCGGGTGATTTTGTCTCATCAGATGAGATGAACAATCTCTTTAAAAAATTAGGTACGGCAAGGCATGGAAATTAAATGGCTGCGTAAAGCCGCGGCCAATTTGGAAGCCGAGTACCGCTATATCGCGCAGGACGATCCACAAGCCGCCAGCCAATTCATAGATGAAGTCCAAAGGTTGACGGAATTACTACCGCAACAGCCAGCAATGGGAAGACCTGGACGTGTGCTGGGAACGCGTGAGCTGGTGTTAACGCACTATCCCTACATCATCCCTTACCGCGTGAAAGATAATATAATTCAGATTCTGCGAGTTTTTCATACGCACAGGCGTTTACCGTCAAAATGGTGAACAATCTTTAATCAACGCACATCAACCAACTAACCGGCACACAGCCATGAAAGACGACAAAGAATATAACCAACAATCAAGATCGTCCGGCTGGGGTGGGAAACGTGTCGGCGAGTTGATGCACAGATCCCTTTATTTGAGTACAGCCGAGTGGCGCAAGTTTATGTTGCTAGATGGTATTTATGGCAACACACCCGAAAAATGATGGTATTGGAGCGTAGTAAAGCTAAATTAAATTTACAGCACAGCCAGCGCTAAAAACCAGCGTATACAACGGGTGAGATATAGCCATTTTTAAACTGACTTTTCTCTATGGGACTACAATTTTTACTATGAAGTAAAAGTCAATAATAAAAATTATCTAAAAATCATAACATTGAATAACAAATTCAATTTCTCTCGTTCTTTCAAGGAAAACCAAGTGGCATTCGAAATTAGAAAAGGGAACAAAATTATCGGCTTCTCTGAATTAGAGTTTGGCGATCCTCCGATGGGATTCGTTCATGGGGCTTTTAAGCCCACTCAGTTTTATTCACCAAACGCAGATAAAACTGGCTGTAAACTATTCATTAGAGGGACAGATGAGGAGATAGCCAATGACTTCATCGTTATCGAAGATATTTCAGAAGAATTAGGCGAACCATTTATAGAAGTAACAATTTTAGTTAGTACCGCAGAAATTTATGAAAAGTTCTTTAAACATCATCTAGATGCTTATGAAAAACAATTCGATTGAGCGCGGTAAGGTAGCCAGAAATTCGCTATCAACGCTTGATCATATCAACTAACGCTCTGAGGCTTGCAGGCATGTGCCGATTAGCCGGAAAATAAAGACGAAGGCCGGGGACGGTCAGGCTCCATTTCTCTAATACAGTTAATAAACGCCCATCGTTCAATGCCTGTCTCGCATGAATTTCAGGGATAAAGGCAAGCCCTAAACCTCTTATCGCGGCATCAACCATCAAGGGTGAACGATTAAGCGTTAATGTTCCCGGCACGTCCAAAGCTATATTCTGACCATTGAGAGAAAACTCCCAGCGATAGCGCTTACCGCCGGGTAATCGCTGGCGAATACACTGATGTTTCAGTAATTCATACGGTGTTTCAGGCGCTGAATTTTTTGCAAGATAGAGTGGTGATGCAACCACTAGAAACCGAATATCCTCCCCGATAGGCACCGCAACCATATCAACAGGAACATTTTCAGCCAGCCTTATTCCAGCATCAAAGCCTTCAGCCACAATATCAACAAGCCTTCCTTCAACAACTAAGTCCAATTCTACATTGGGATAATTTGCCTGGTATTCAGGAACGATGGTTTGGAGTAAGAGTTGGATTGCCTCTTCACATCCATTGATACGTAACGTGCCAAGTAATTGCCCCTGGGTTCGGGCAATCTCAATCACCGCTTGTTCCAGCCCTGCAATATGCGGAGTAATACGTCTGATCAACTGCTCACCAGATTCAGTTAATGAAACACTTCTCGTTGTGCGATGGAACAACCTAACGCCAAGTTTCTCCTCCAATCCACGGATGGTATGGCTTAATGATGAACGCGTAACACCCGATAGTTCAGCCGCTTTCCTAAAGCTACGTTGCTCAGCGACTGCGACGAAAGCATTCAAGTCTGATAAAGATGGAATTTTCATTGGTGAATATATTTCACCTCTTCATGCCATTTGTTGCGGCTTATCGTATCACTAACAAGGCGGTAATTTATGTTTTGCACATTAAATATGATGAGACATTCTGATGAAAAGCAAAACCTGGTTTATTACTGGCACCTCCACAGGCTTGGGCCGCCTCATGACAGAGCGCTTACTCTCACGCGGCGACAAGGTCATCGCCACTTTACGTAAGCAAGGTGCACTGGCTGATTTACAAACGATGTATGGCGAGAAGCTAAAGATCATTATTCTTGATGTAACGGATAGCGCAGCAGTTAAATCAGCAACCAAACAGGCCTTTCTCGACAACGAAAAGATTGATGTATTGGTCAGTAATGCCGGTTATGGCCTATTTGGCGCCGCAGAAGAAGTCAGTGATGCTCAAATTACACGGCAGATCGCAACGAATCTGGTTGGTTCTATTCAGTTTATCCGCGCCGCACTTCCCTACCTGCGTAAACAAGGCGGTGGTCGTATCGTTCAAATTTCATCCGAAGGCGGCCAAATGGCATGGCCGAACTTTAGCCTTTATCACGCGACAAAATGGGGAGTTGAAGGATTTATAGAGTCGGTTTCTCAGGAAGTTGCTCCATTCGGCATCGATTTTCTGATAGCAGAACCGGGCCCAACAGACACGAACTTCGTGTCTGGGGTCGATATTGCAGAACCTATGGCGTGTTATGAGCAGACGCCAGCAGGTATCGTTCGCCGTTCTCTGGTTGATGGTTCTCTTGAGATAAAAGGTGACGCAGTAAAAACGGCGGATGCCATTATTGCTGCCGTAGACAGCGAGAATCTCCCTTTTCGGCTGGCTCTCGGCAGCAAAGCCTATCATTCTATCCGACAGGCATTAACCCTCAGACTGGAAACACTTGAAACAACAAAATCGATAACACTCAGCGTAGATAAAAATCTCTGACAAGTGCGGCCTTTTGATTAAGACATGCGGTCAGCTGCTCGCCTTATCCAAGGCCGCACCTTGTTCATGAGAGATAATCAGATCGCCCACTAAGGGGGATTTGATTTCCTCATTCAGTTTGCTCTTGTAATTCATATTCTTTACGCGCGCTCTGCCATGCAAGAAAAGCAAGCCCCAACGCAATAAACGACAGAATGGCTCCGGCCCAATTAGGTGAAACCAGACCAAAACCAGCAGCAATAGTCGCTCCACCAGCCCAGGCACCCAGCGCATTTCCCAGATTAAACATGCCGATATTCACCGAGGCGGCCATAGTAGGTGCGCCAGCATCGCTGGCACGATCCATGACCAGTTTCTGAATAGGTGAAACCGTCGCAAAACCGAACGCTGCCATGAGGAATACCGATGCACTGGCAATGACTGGGTTTTCGACACCGGCCCAAAAAACCAAAAGAACAATGCCTTGTGCCGCTAGGGTGACGAAAAGCGTGCCAAAAAGCGAACGATCGGCGAAACGCCCCCCAATCCAGTTTCCTACGGCCAATCCCAAACCAAAAAGTACCATCAGCCACGCCACATTACTGGCAGAAAAACCGGCCTCCTCGATCATCATCGGTGCAATATAAGTGATGGAAGTAAAAAAAGCCGCCGGACCAAATATGGTAATCCCCATGACTAACAACACCTGAGGATCGACAAAGGCTCGTAATTCCGCCCGCAACGCAATCGCTTTCCCTTTTTCGATATGCGGGACAAGCAGAGCGACACATGCAATCGTAAGCAGACCGATACCTGCAATGACCCAGAAAACAAGCCGCCAGCTAACAGCCTGAGCAAGCCAGGTCCCTGCCGGAACACCGATCAGGTTTGCCAGCGTTAGCCCGGAAAACATAAAAGCAATTGCGCTTGCCTGACGCCCCGGAGCAACCAGTGAGGCGGCGATGATCGAACCGATCCCGAAAAAAGCGCCGTGATTGAAAGACGTAATGACACGGCCTGCGATCGCCAGAGCCAGCGTCGGTGCCGTTGCGGTAATGATGTTGCCTAGTGTGAAAATGAACGCCAGTGCTATCAACATGGTCTTACGAGGAACGTTGGCACCCAGAACCGTCAACAACGGGGCACCGACAAACACCCCAAGCGCGTAGGATGTAGCCATAAAACCGGCGGTCGGAATACTGATACCAAAATCAGCGGCAATTTGAGGGAGAATTCCTGCGATAACGAACTCAGTAAGACCTATCCCGAATGCGCCGACGGCGAGAGCTAAAAGTGCGATGGGCATTGCAACTCCAATATATACTTGCTGACTTAATAACATTAGGTAAAACTGAGTATATTCATATTTTCATTCTGAAAGTGAACTCAAATGGATGCTTTTGATAAAGAAAAAGATGGTATTAGGCAGTTAAAGCATAAACCAGTAGATCTCGATGCAATTGACCGAAAAATATTAGGTGCGCTTGCAGAAGATGCAGGACGCAGTTACACCGAATTGAGCAACATTGTGAATCTCTCAGCGCCAGCAGTTCACGATCGCGTAAAGCGGATGAAACGTGACGGGGTAATAAAAGGGACGGTTGCAGTGCTGGATGGCTGTAAGCTAGGCCGAACGCTATTAACATTTCTCGTGATCGACACCAGCAGCTATAAAGCGACACGTGCACTTCTTCAGTTCACGAGTCGACATGAAGTTGAGGAGTTGCATACGGTTGCGGGCGATGGGTGCGTTCTTATAAAAGTACGGGCTGCGGATACCGAGTCGTTGGAAAACTTCCTGATGGAAATTCAAAGTCTGGAAGGCGTACGTTCTGTACGCAGTTACATCGCACTTTCAACCTTTCTTGAACGTGGCCCTTCTCCTGACTGAAGCCGTGAGAGAAGCGCGGATAGATACGTGTAAATGATCCTTCCATGATGACACGTCGCTTTAATCGTAAACAAAAAATAAATTCATGATTAAAACAATAAAAACATTAAGTTATACTACAAACTCAATTTCTTTCGTGTGCAGTTTTTTGTTGCCTGTTATCTATCGAACTTGCTCGCGCAAAAAACTGAATAAACAAACGATTAAGTAGGTAGCAATGGCGATGAACGGAACGATCACAACCTGGTTTAAAGATAAAGGTTTTGGATTTATCAAAGATGAAAACGGTGATAACCGCTATTTTCATGTGATCAAAGTCGCCAACCCAGAGTTGCTCAAGAAAGAGGCGGCGGTCACCTTCGAGCCCACCACAAATAACAAGGGTTTGTCAGCTTACGCTGTGAAAGTGGTACCGGAAAGTAAATACATTTATATCGCTGGCGAGCGCCTCAAACTCACATCGATCAAGTCTTATTTGGTTTATAGCGAAGAGGTGCCTGCCGATACCCGTATTGATAAAGAAAACGCGGTGCTATCAGTGGGGATACTGATGAGTAGTATCAGACCGAAATCAACTGATAAACCAGGCGACATGCGCTCGCTAAGAAAACTGGCGATCACAACCTTTCAAGGAACGACGTTGATCTTCTCGGAAGATGAGATAGACGTGGATGCCACAGTGAAACTGCTCAAGGTTTGAAAGAACTCGGATAACGCCGCTAGATCCACGCCACTCGGCATTCAGGGACTGTAACGTGGCACAGTCCCAAAAATTACAGGTATAATCCCACCATTGCCCCCTAATTTAGATACGAAGATGACAAAACTCACCTTACAAGAACAGATGCTAAAAGCTGGATTAGTGACCAGCAAGAAAATGGCTAAAGTCCAACGGACAGCGAAGAAATCACGCGTTCAGGCGCGTGAGGCAAGAGAGGCGGTGGAAGAAAATAAAAAAGCACAACTTGAGCGTGATAAACAGCTAAGCGAACAACAAAAACAAGCCGTATTATCGAAAGAATATAAAGCACAGGTGAAACAGCTTATTGAAATGAACAAAATCAGCATTGCAAAAGGCGATATTGATTTTAACTTCACAGATAATAACGTTATTAAAAAGGTTATTGTGGATAAGGCAATCCAAAATCAACTCATTAGCGGTCGTCTCGCTATTGCGCGTTTAGTCACCGATAACAGTAGTGACAGTGGATATGCCATCATCCCCGCAAGCGTAGCTGATAAAATAGCGCAACGAGATGCAGACAGCATCGTATTACACAGCGCACTGAGCCAGGAAGAGCAAGACGAAGATGATCCGTATGCCGATTTTAAAGTGCCTGACGATTTGATGTGGTAATCGCTATTTTACCTGCCGCTATGCTATTGAGTGTCGCGTTTAAAAAGAAATAATGTCTTCTCAACCCTTCCGGTCTGGGAAGACATTAAATGTTACACCAAAACAACCCAGCGCTATTTTTTAGTTTATTTCATAGGCTTTACATCTGCGACCCAGGTTGGCAAATCCCAGGTGCCGCCGAGACGAAGGTAACGGCACATCCCTGTTGTTGCCTCTCGGCTTTTACGAAAGGTTTCACCATCCCATACCCAACTTTCAGTGCCCCAACAGTCTCCTAACCCACGTCCTTTTTGACTTGTAAAAATTTCCCCATCGTCATAAGAAGATCCTGAAATAGTAATAAGATGGGGTTTTCCCTTAAGTTGACGGTCAATCACCCAATATCCATAGCCTTCATTGTAAGCGGCCCGCCAGCAAAGCGCGGTGATGAGAGCAAGAGAATGATTGAGCGGGGTTAAAGTAATTGTCTCCGGCTCCTGGTTATCCAATGGCTGAATGCGATCGCACCAATCCTCCTCAGACAACGTTGCCAAAAGCAACGGTTTGATCGCGTCAGTTTCTGACGCCGTCAACGGTCTCTCCGTTGATTTTTCTGGCTTCACTCGTTGAATAATCGGCGCAGGGACAGCAGGCTTAACGCGACTTTCCGGTCCATTGCCCTTTTTAGTCAACGCGCCGGGTGTTCCCACTCGCCCTTGCACATCATCCATCTTCAACAGCACCGCATAGGCTCCCTCCCCGGAAATCACAAAAGGTTCAGGACCACCTTTGAACTCTGCTTTTCCACTGCCTTTCACGGCACGTATAAGAGCCTGGGCCTGTTTTTCCGACAGTTGCCAGTCACCTTCTTTCCCGCTCTTCACGTCCCCAGCAGGTTGGCCATCAATCCAGAGCGTTAGCTTAGGTACTGGCGTATTATCGTCAGATTCAATCTCGGCTAACATGACTTCACCCGCAACAGCCGTCCCCATACCTGCACGGCGCGTTAACAGAACGGAACCGCCTTTTCCTTCTTCAGGGCTGTACCCTGCCGCGCGACAGGTCAATGTGTTATCGCAAACGACCTCCCAATCTTTATAGCTGAAAGATTCACCCCTTTCTTCCGCCATCACCGGCGTGGTCAACACCGCCATTGACAGGAATCCCACGCGTATCTTGTTTTTCATTTCATCTATCCATAACGAGTAAATACCAATAGTGTGAACAACTTATGCACCGCTGAGAAGCTATTTCCTATTTACATCAGCATTTGCCCCATTATCCCGATAACCAACAAGCCGCGGATAATGAATCGAGCTCTCCCGAGATCGGCTTTAGTGGTGATAATTTTAATACGAATGAGATACACTCTGACTACGGAATCATGGAAAGCTGGCAACGTCTTGTACGAACAGTCATTTTTTAAACGCTTAGCCGCCTGGATAGCACTCTTTTCCATGGCGATGCTGTTTATTGCACCCGTGATATCAAAATCACAGATGCAACAGACGCTTTGCACTGACAAGATGTCATCCGTGTCCATAGACATGGCACATACGCACCATGATGTGGATCTCTCTGCCCATTGCACACACGGCAAAATGGCACACAACATACTCATGCCCACTACCGGTATGTCGCCAATGGAAGATATTGCATGTGGGTATTGCCAGCTATTGATCCACCTGCCATTTATCCTACTGGTTATTATCGCGCTGGCCTGGTTGCTAACCATAAGCGTTAAACGCAAACACATTGCCGACCACCACCGTCCACGAATTTGTCGCCCCTGGGCACCACAGATAGCCAGAGCGCCCCCTAAACATGTTTTTGCCACTCTGCATTAAAAACAACATTCAGAAAAATCACTGACGTCGTGGTCGATGGCGTTATTGCGCGATTGACCCTTTGCTCATCGGATACGGAATCCTCGCCGAAGCCGGACGTTGTGACGTCGTCAAAAAACAGTAAGGCATTAACATGAAAACCCCCTATTTTATCCACACGCCGGTTGCCTCATTCGTGATGATGATGCTTTTTTCACTCTCAACGCAGGCTGAAATGAATCATAACCACGAAACAATGGATGATGATTCAGTGATGATTGTGACAGCACCGAACCTCTCTCCACTAACGCTTGTCACCTCACCTAAAACTCCACGACAGCCCGTGCCAGCCAGCGACGGTTCCGATTATCTGAAAACGATCCCTGGCTTTTCCCAAATTCGCAATGGTGGAACCAATGGTGATCCCGTCTTTCGAGGTATGTTTGGATCACGCTTACGTATTTTGACTAATAATGGCGAAATGTTAGGTGCCTGCCCGGCGCGAATGGACGCACCGACGTCTTATATCTCACCAGAAAATTTTGACGTACTGTCATTCATTAAAGGACCACAAACGGTGCTGTGGGGACCCGGCAACTCAGCAGGTACCTTGCGTTTCGATCGTGAACAACCTCGTTTTGATGAAGCGGGAATACAAGGGAATGCCAGCCTCCTTGCCGCGTCCAACAACCGATGGGATGAAAATGCGGACATCAGCTTAGGCAATCAGGATGGCTATCTGCGACTGCTTGGTAATAAATCGCGCTCTGACGACTACAAAGACGGTAATGGAAAACGGGTTCCCTCAAAATGGGATAAGTGGAACGCTGACATTGCACTAGGCTGGACACCCGATAAGGATACGTTGCTGGAACTCACAGCAGGGAAAGGTGATGGTGAAGCCCGATACGCCGGAAGAAGTATGGATGGCTCGCAATTTAAGCGGGAAAGCCTGGGTATCAGGTTCGAAAAATCCAATATAAGTGACACGTTCGACAAATTCGAAGCCAATGCTTATTACAACTATGCCGACCATGTCATGGATAATTATTCCCTCCGCTCCCCAGGCAGTATGTCCAGCGGTGGTATGGGTGGAGGGATGCACGGAGGTATGGGGTCATCCATGAGCATGCCAATGGCGATGCAATTAGATCGCCGAACCATCGGCGGGAGAATGATGGGTACCTGGCTGTGGTCGGATTACGAATTACGTGGCGGCGTAGATACGCAGTTGAATACCCATCGTAGTAAAAACAATAGCGGTTGGCGCAAAGATGCTCGTTTCCAGGATTACGGCATATTCAGCGAATTAACATGGAATGCAAACGAAACAAGCAAAGTCATCGGCGGCACGCGTTTGGACCGTGTATCAGTAGATAATTTCACTCATGCGGGCGCTCAGAAACGAACAGATACACTGCCCGCAGGCTTTATCCGCTATGAGCATACGCTATCCGACATCCCCGTGATGTTGTATGCCGGTATAGGCTACACCGAGCGCTTTCCTGATTATTGGGAGCTTTTTTCACCGACTTACGGCCCCGATGGAACAACCGATGTTTTCGATAATGTCAAAACAGAAAAAACCACTCAACTTGATATCGGTGCACAATATAGCGGCAAGCGCATGGATAGCTGGATTTCAGCCTATGTCGGTCGAGTAAACGATTTTATTCTGTTTCGCTATGATCCGATGAACGCACGCAACAGCCAGGCGGATAACGTCAATGCAACGATCATGGGTGGAGAAATGGGAATGAGTTACAAGCTCACCGATGAATGGAAAACAGACGCTAGCCTTGCCTATTCATGGGCGAAAAACACCGACGACCATAAACCCTTACCCCAAATTCCACCGCTAGAAGCCCGACTGGGGCTGACGTGGGAAAAAGGTGACTGGAGCAGCGCAGGTTTATTACGGTTGGTCAGCAGTCAACATCGCTTCGCGGTGAACGAAGGTAACGTGGTCGGTAAAGATTTCGACAATAGCCCCGGTTTTGCGATTTTCTCCGCTAACATGGCTTACCGTATGAACAAATACGTTAAGTTCAGCACTGGCGTAGATAATCTGTTTAACAAAGATTACAGCGAACATCTCAACCTTGCGGGAAACAGCAGTTTTGGCTATTCCGCAAACACCGCCGTCAATGAACCAGGAAGAACCTATTGGGCAAAAGTGAACGTCACATTCTGATCATGCTGTACTAATATTTACCTGTTCCGAATCACACCTCACAACTCAGGTTATGAGGTGTGATTCTGGCGCGCATTCCACGGCATTTTCATCAACAATTTAGCCATACCACAGAAACCGCTCACCCCGGCAAACAAAAGCCCGATACCAACAATGCCAGACAGCATAAAGAAAACATGGCTAACACTGTATCCCAGTCCTACACCGCAGAGAATTAGCGCACCAGCAGCAATCTGGACTTGTCTCATGATGTCAATGGGCTGTTTGCGATTGATGACTGTTGGCAATCCCGCATTTTTCCACGCGTTAATGCCTCCTTCCATCAACATGGCCCGCGCTGGTGCCACTGCGTTGGCCAACAATGCTGCATTTTGCTGGGTACGCATACCTGAAAGACAATAGAAAATAACGATTGAAGCATCAGATGCTACCGGAAGCGATTGTTCAGGTAGTGAATTCAGAGGATGTGAGCAAGACGATACGATATGTTCACGGGCGAACGCTTGTGATTCCCGGATATCAACCATCGCTGCACCTTCATTCAGTAGCTTATGAGCATCTAAAGGAGAGACAGAAAGCGGGGCTGGCATGATCAATCACCTCTACTTGCCTATAATTTAGAAAAGACTAATTAAGTAAAATCTAAATTAAATATTACGGTAGAGCAAGTTATTTCAGATATAATTGACTACAATGCACTGGAGCATCAGGTATGTGACTGTTAATCTGTAAAGAAATGGTTGATTTCAGAAAACCAATGCGTGTCGCGGGTTAATCCATACGTAAAAAGGGAACAAGATAGCAATAAGATCATCGATTCCCCTGAACATTGCACACCGCTCAGCTTTATTTTTTAGTTACCCATTGCACAGGGGCGTTAACCGGAAGGTTCACGCATCTATCTGCTTTCTATGGAATTCAGCGGGAAAATGTTGAGAAACCACCGTGCTCGTCTAATGAGCAAATATCGAAACACTGATTGGTACAAAAAGCGATATTCAAATCGAGTGCTGTTCTGGCGCGAAATCTCACCACTCGCCTTTCCTATTTTTATAGAAGGACTGTGTGTTGTTTTGATGGGGCTGTTTAGTACCCTATTGGTGAGTTGGTTGGGTAAAGAAGCGATGGCTGCCGTGGGTTTGGCAGACAGTTTTAATATGGTTATTATCGCCTTTTTTACTGCGGTTGCCTTGGGTACCGCCGTTGTCGTCGCGTTTAGCCTCGGTCAGCGGAACAGAAAACAGGCTCGAGCGGCATCACGGCAATCTATCTCTCTGCTCGTTATTATCTCTCTCCTGCTGGTTGCACTGGTTGAATTCGCGGGTGAAGCCATTATTGAACTGATCGCTGGCGAAGCCGAAGCGTCTGTCAAAGTTCTGGCATTAACATTCCTTCGTTGGACGGTCTGGGGGTATCCCGCACTCGCCATCGCACTTGTGGGCTGCGGTGCCTTACGCGGTGCAGGTAATACCAAGCTCCCCATGGTCATTAATATTGGGATGAATATTCTCAATATCGTGATCAGTAGCATACTGATTTACGGTTTTTTCGCCTGGGATGGCCTTGGCTTTATCGGCGCGGGTATCGGGATTACGATCTCCCGCTATATTGGCGCACTACTGGTCATTCTGACGCTCATGCATGGCTTCAACGGCGCACTGAGAATCCCCTTCAAATCTTATTTTGCGCCGTTTACCGTCACGATTTTGTATGAAGTGCTAAGTATTGGCATTCCTGCCAGTATTGAATCCGTCATGTTTAATGTGGGTAAACTGATTACTCAACGGTTTGTCGCGGGTATGGGAACCGAGGTCATCGCTGGCAACTTCATCGCGTTTTCTATCGCAACACTCATCAACCTGCCGGGTAACTCTCTTGGTTCAGCAGCCACGATTATTGTCGGTACGCGCTTAGGTAAGGGGCAGATCATGCAAGCGACCCGACAGTTAAACTATATTTTTTGGCTATCCAATTTTGGACTATGCATCCTGGCGGTGATGTCCATTCCCGGCGCACGCTACATGGCCTCGTTTTATACCGATGAACCAGAAGTAATTGAAGTTGTCCAGCATCTGATTTGGCTAAACGCGCTGTTCATGCCGATTTGGGCGGCATCCTGGGTGCTTCCTGCAGGCTTAAAAGGCGCGAAAGATGCCAGCTATACGATGTGGATCGCCATGGCAGGCATGTGGGGATGTCGCGTCATTGCTGGTTATATTCTTGGCGTCATCCTTGGGTTCGGCGTCATTGGCGTTTGGATGGGCATGTTCCTTGACTGGATTGTTCGCGGCTTTTTTTACTACCAGCGTATGGTTAGCGGACGCTGGTTATGGCGTTATCGCCCGACAGAAGGTTAAAAGCTTTACTGCCCCCAGCGGCAGGGAAACTGGGCATAAAAAAATCCGTCCACAAGGACGGATTTTTTATCGACACATCTAACAACCAACGTTGAGGGAAAATCCACTCGATTGGAATTAGAAACGGTAACCGACGCCAACTGCCCAGGTACCGACATCAACACTGCGGATACGGCTTTGTTCATAACCAACATCCAGAGCAACGTCCTGGATTGGATTGAACTGCAAGCCAGCACCATAGGTGAAGCCATAATCGTCATTGCTCTGGTGGAAAGAGCCATCAGTTTCGTTACCCGTGTATTTACCGTGGCTGATACCTACCACACCATAAATACTCGCCCAATCATTCAGACGGTAAGCAGGACCCGCAGTAATACCCATGTATTGGCCCTTAGTATAAAAACCATCAGTTGTATTACTATCTTGCAGGTAAGTAAAAGAACCAATTACGCCCAATGGGTTATTATCTTGTTCGTAACGATATTTCAGGTTAAAGCCTTTTGCTTTATTTACAACACCCTGGGCATCACCCTGAGCATAACCAGCAGTAACAGTACTCTGACCAGCCATTGCTGAACCTGCACTAACGGCTAATACGCAAGCCAGTGCTGAAAGACACGCGATTTTTTTCATATATACAGCCTCAAATTCATCTTACGAAAAAATACCCAACGGCATAAATATAACAAAAAAATGACAGTCATGCCGTGTAGTAAATATTTTTCAATTATACCTTTGATGTAACAAATATTTTCAAAGCCATGCTACTACGCTAATTACATTGGTTTTTTTTAGAGGACAACAGGTTCAAAAATTAATTCTTTTTTTATCACCAAAACAGACAATTCTTAACTTTCCGTTCAGTTTATGCGCTAATTAATTCGCATAAAAAATACAGTCATTAAATATATCGTAAATAAAAGTCAATAAAAGTAAGCTTTATCCGGACAAATCCTTTACAATTGATTAGTCTGGCAGCAGCGTATCCCTTAGTTAACTCAATATTTATCCTGCAATTAAGGCCGTAAGAATGACCTTTTCTTCCCAACGTCTTTCAGCGTTACTTTCAATTTTTCTGATCGTGATATCCATGATCTCTATTCAAAGTGGTGCCGCGCTGGCTAAAAGCCTGTTTCCAATTGTCGGCGCGACAGGGATAACCGCGCTGCGCCTTGGCATCGGCACACTCATCCTTTGCCTCATTTTTAAGCCCTGGCGGATGCATTTTGGCAGTAACCGACTGTCGCTTATCGTTTACGGTATCACGCTGGGAGGAATGAATTTTCTCTTTTATCTCTCATTGAGAACGATTCCCCTCGGCATTGCCGTCGCCCTGGAATTTACCGGCCCCCTTGCGGTGGCGATGTTATCATCACGCCGGTTGATTGATTTCCTTTGGGTCATTCTGGCAGTCCTTGGGCTATGGTTCTTATTACCCTTTGGCCATAATATCGGCAATGTCGATATAACAGGTGCACTTTGTGCCATTGGTGCAGGCGTTTGCTGGGCGTTATATATTCTTTTTGGTCAAAAAGCGGGCTTGAATCATGGACCTGGAACGGTTGCCGTAGGTTCATTCATCGCCGCATTTATTTTTTGTCCTATTGGCATTATTTATTCAGAACCCGCACTGTTTTCTCTTTCTATATTACCACTGGGTATTGCTGTCGCGATTCTTTCCACTGCACTCCCCTATTCTCTGGAGATGATAGCATTAACCCGACTGCCAGCCAGAACCTTCAGCACCTTAATGAGTATGGAACCCGCCATCGCCGCCATTTCCGGCATTTTCTTTCTTAATGAACATTTAATGCTTACCCAGTGGATGGCGCTTTTATTTATTATAATTGCCTCTATCGGTGCCACAATGACAATAAAACCTGCTAAATCAGCAGAAATAAAATAGCTATTAATTTAATAGATGATTCTTTTCAATATCTCATTTTATCGCTGCTATAATAAACCTCATTAAACAGTTAGATGATGAAAATTAAATAAGAGGACTATATTATGCGTACCGCTAAACTGGTTGAATCCGCATCTTCCGAACTTATCTATACTCGCAACGATTTGGATGATGGCGTGAAGACCTCTACTATCAAGCTGTTAAACCACCTGGTAGTTGATTTTATTGATCTGTCCCTGATCACGAAACAGGCACACTGGAACATGCGTGGCGCAAACTTCATTGCCGTACATGAAATGATTGATGGGTTCCGTACTGTAATTACTGAACACCAGGACACAATGGCAGAACGTGTTGTCCAGCTCGGTGGCATCGCACTGGGGACCGTGCAAATTGTCAGCAAAGAGACGTCGCTGAAAAGTTACCCAACCAATATCCACAGCGTACAAGAGCATCTGAAAGCGCTAGCGGAACGTTATGCCGTCGTTGCGAACGATGTGCGTAAAGCGATCGCTAAGGCAGAGGATGAAGATACCGCCGATATTCTGACGGCGGCATCACGCGATCTGGATAAATTCCTGTGGTTTATCGAATCCAACATTGAATAATCGTTGAGATATCCACCGCTCTCGAGTCATCAGGTATCACAGGACCGCCTCGGCGGTCCTTCTCTTTTTATTGCTTTTCTATCCTGCTGCTATCAAGTTCCCGATTGCTCACGATATCGCCCATCTGCATTGTCATTCACTATTTTCTACGCTTTAGTGCTCAAAAAATTACCTTTCTCCCATAATAATTCAAGATAACAACAATCAACGGTTGTTTCCCCTGTATGAATGAGTTAGAAACTATTCCGGTAGACGTTATGGTTCAATCCGTTTGGACACAGACAGTGCGCAACAGCCGGAATGTACGTGCAGTACGTGGGGTTTTGAGTGCTGTCTGATGCAAATGGCAGATGAATAGCCCTGGTGGGATAGATTCTTAATCATAACGTTACCCTGAACGGATGATATTGGATAAAAAATACTTATCATCAGCATGGGTGATTACATAAAAATGACAGATCAAGTCAAACAACCTGTCAATAATTTAATGTTTTTAAAGGTTTTTTTATTTTCGTACGGCCATTACTTTCGTACTATGCTTGATCATGCCTGTAAAAACATTGCCCTTATGAAATAATGGGCATCTCCAACCAGTATAAATAGGAAGGATTTGATGAAATCATTACTTAAAGCCTCTTTGGCTGCATTAACGTTAGCGATGAGCGTTTCCAGCTATGCTGCAGAAAAAGAGTTGATTGTCGCAACCGACACCGCTTTCGTTCCATTCGAGTTCAAACAAGGCGATAAATACGTTGGTTTTGATATCGATCTTTGGGATGCCATCGCCAAACAACTCGACCTGAAGTACACCCTGAAACCCATGGACTTTGGCGGAATCATTCCCGCATTGCAAACCCGAAACGTTGACCTGGCACTGGCTGGGATCACGATTACTGACGAGCGTAAAAAAGCAATCGATTTCTCCGATGGCTATTATAACAGTGGCCTGTTGGTAATGGTTAAAGCCGACAACAATGAGATCAAGGGTGAGCAGGATTTAACTGGCAAAGTCGTTGCCGTGAAAAGCGGTACAGGCTCCGTTGACTATGCCAAAGCGAACATCAAGACCAAAGACTTGCGCCAGTTTCCAAATATTGACAACGCCTACATGGAGTTAGGAACTAATCGTGCTGATGCTGTCCTGCATGACACGCCCAATATTCTTTACTTCATCAAAACCGCGGGTAACGGTCAGTTCAAAGCGGTTGGTGATTCCATCAAAGCACAGCAATACGGCATCGCCTTTCCGAAAAACAGCGATCTGCGTGAAAAAGTTAATGGCGCACTTCAAACACTGCGTGACAACGGCACTTATGCTGAAATCTACAAGAAATGGTTTGGTGTAGAACCTAAGTAATTGCCGATTTAATCTGGAGATATTCCATGCAGTTTGATTGGAGTGCCATTTGGCCTTCTCTGCCCCTTTTGTTAGAAGGGGCAAAAATGACATTGTTGATCTCGGTACTAGGCCTGCTTGGTGGCTTGGTTATCGGCGTTCTCGCGGGCTTTGCCCGCGCTTACGGCGGGTGGTTTTCCAGCCGTATCGCGTTGGTATTTATTGAAATTATTCGAGGCACACCGATTGTTGTTCAGGTGATGTTCATTTACTTCGCGTTACCAATGATTTTGACCTCCGTAAGGATCGACCCTTTTGCCGCCGCCGTCGTGACGATCATGATTAACTCGGGTGCCTACATCGCGGAAATCACGCGTGGTTCAGTATTGTCTATCCATAACGGTTTTCGTGAAGCGGGTCTGGCGTTGGGGCTGTCACGCCGCGCGACGTTGCGGCACGTAATTGCGCCACTGGCGCTGCGCCGCATGCTGCCGCCGCTGGGTAATCAGTGGATCATCAGTATCAAAGACACGTCGTTATTTATCGTCATTGGCGTGGCGGAACTTACACGTTCCGGCCAGGAAATCATCGCAGGTAATTTCCGTGCACTGGAAATATGGAGTGCGGTGGCCGTGATTTATTTGTTTATCACGCTGGTTCTCAGTTTCATCCTACGTCGTCTGGAAAGAAGACTTAAGATTATATGATTGAATTTAAAAATGTTTCTAAACACTTTGGTCAGACGAAAGTTTTACATGATATCGATCTGAAAATTAACCAGGGTGAAGTTGTCGTGATCATCGGGCCTTCTGGCTCCGGTAAATCTACGCTATTACGCTGTATCAATAAGCTTGAAGAGATCACCAGCGGTGAGTTGATTGTTGATGGCTTGAAAGTTAACGATCCGCGAGTGGATGAACGGTTGATCCGCCAGGAAGCCGGTATGGTGTTCCAACAGTTCTACCTTTTCCCTCATCTAACGGCACTGGAAAACGTGGCTTTTGGTCCGATTCGCGTACGTAAAACGGGTAAAGCCGAAGCGGAAAAACTCGCTAAAGAGCTCCTGGCAAAAGTCGGTTTATCCGAACGGGCCAATCACTACCCTTCCGAACTGTCTGGCGGGCAACAACAGCGCGTGGCCATTGCTCGGGCACTGGCGGTTAAACCAAAGTTGATGCTGTTTGATGAGCCGACCTCCGCACTTGACCCTGAGTTACGCCACGAAGTGCTGACGGTCATGAAGGATCTCGCGGAAGAAGGGATGACAATGGTTATCGTGACTCACGAAGTCGGCTTTGCCCATAAGGTGGCTTCACGGCTCATCTTTATTGATAAAGGGCGAATTGCTGAAGATGGTGATCCAGAAACACTTATCACCAATCCACCAAGCGATCGCTTACGTGAGTTTTTACAGCACGTTTCCTGAGTTTTCACTCATACGTTAAAGGGTGCGAAAGCACCCTTTAGTTTTCATCTTAGCGTGAATATTCTCGCTCAATAAACTCGGCAAAATCCTGACACATCTCATCGTCACCGTTTTCATTATCAGCCAGCACACGATCGCCATCAACAATACGAATATGCGCCGCCAAATCAAAATCAGCAGCAGGCTGAGGACGTAATCGCGCCTGAGCCATCGTGTGTTCCGCCTGCTGCCAGGCTTCATCAACCGTCAGGTTGCAAGCCTGCGCCAGATAAGCCGGATTGAAGCCTTCGCCAGTCAGACTTCTCAGCGTATCATCATGGCTAACACTATTACCGGGTAACCAGTAATGTTTTGCCAAATCGGGACCGATGGCCGCATTATCGGTTAAGTAACCATCCCGTTGCAGAAAATAGTGTCGGGTTTGTTCCACAGCCATCAGGGCCAATAAATAACCCTGATAGGAACAGGCTGATTCCATTGACAGTAAATGCGGGATCGCCAACGTCGGACGAGGGCTTCCGTTGATCCCCAAAATTCGCTGTTCTACCTCACGAGCGAGTTGCGTCATCGCCTCTGGCGTGCGCTGTTCATCATCCCACGAGTAAAGCTCCCATTCGAAATAAGGCACCAGCAGGATGTGACGTTCATTAAAGGCACGCATCGGCTGACGCGTGCTGATATCTGCATGAATCAGCTCATCAGGGATCGCCTCACCCTGCACGTTTTTGGCATAACGTTTAAGCCAGTCAGCATCGTGCAATAAACTGTCACAAAACATGGACTGCGTTTCCGCATAGGCCATCGACGTTGGCGGGAACTCCTGTGAAAAACACGGTGCATTCTGGCGAATATTGGCGAAATGCGCAGCGTGACCACCTTCGTGAAACAGCGTGTTGATACCGCTGGCACCGCTTCCTACCTGATCCGGTTTCGCCAGACTAGTGAAATTAATGCGAGCAGGAACCCATTTTCCCTGCTGAACACATGCAGGGACGGGTGCATGCATAAATCCATTTTCATATTTCCCCTTACGCACCAACAAATCGAGCTGTAACTCTGCCCCATTAAAACCGATACGCAGGCGTTTAAAACTATTGATCCAACGAGCCAGAGAAGCTGAAAATGGGAAGTAAGGATCAAGCTGCCGAGTCACATCCCCCGTACTGGCATAGCGAATATTCCACGGTTGCAGCGCATCCTGACCTTTCTCCTCAGCCAGTTCACGCAGGCGACGAACATTGGCCTCACGGGTTTGCTCCTCAAACGGATCCAGGATCGCGAAAAGCTGTTCCGGCGACATCTGCTCGGTTTTATTGATCTTGTAGTCAAAATAATTGCGATATCCCATCTGGCGGGCAAAGCGGTTACGCAGGCCGATCAACTCAGGGAAACCGTTATGCAATAGCCACTGTTCTAAATCACGTAGCGCCTGCTGAGAACTTTGCCGATAGCCTTCCGTATCATTCGTTGCCTGATTGGTCAGAAGCTCGCCCAACGATGCTGACACGCGTTGCCCTTGCGCATTCAGGTGTGTCATTTCATACGCTTTTCGCTTCTCGTACAGTGCGCTTTCCGCCGTAATGATCTCATCCATCAGCGCCTGAGCCTGCATGTCTTCAATCACATTACAGTCAAAAAAGCGATACCACCCTTGCAAGCCGTGCAGTAATGCCTGTTGGCGATCGTCTGTCGGACAAGACGCTAACGCCGCAATGTGGTGACGTAATTCAACTAAACGCTGCGGTTGAGAGATAAAGCGTTTGTAGGCACTTTCCGCTGCCGAAAATTGCGCCGAGACATCTTCATTCCCCGTTCCCATATAAAACTGCCAGAACAGGTCTTCTTTCGCCTGATGAACAGCAAGGTAATCACGATTCAACGCATCAAAATAATCTAAGCTCTGTTGCATGGTAGTCCTTCTCTGAGAGGAAAATAGTCACGATAACAGTCAGATACCGCACTCATCGACTTATCCCAGCCGTTTCCTGATTGTCGCGACGGCCTGTTCCATTGTCGGCGCTTGTTCGGCCGCCACCAGACAACAAGCCAACTGTAAACGGATAGCCTGTGGCAGGGCGATTTCTCCCGCCAGACATTGCGCCGTCCAACGCGCCGTCGTTGCCGCGTCCCTCGCAATAGGCAAACTATCCGGCGGGACGGCAATATCCTGTCGCAGTTGCAGAACGCTCGTTTTCTGCTGACGAATAAAATGGATTTCCGGACAGCGCTGTGGGTTGGCATACACCTCCCCTTCCGTTCCGTGCATCAACAGCGCTCGCCCCTGAATCGCATGAAAAAATGTCCCAACACGATCAACATATTCAGGATGCGATACGCTGGCGACCCGCAATGCGGCATTTTCGGCAAAAGGTGTCGCGACCTTCGCTAACGTATGACTGCTGTTACGCACGCCCATGCGCCACCGAAGTTGCAATTGCCGATCAATTTCAGGACACAGCACGGAAACAGGGATAAATACCGGATAACCCTCATCAATCTGCTGCTGGGCTTGTTCAGCATTTTGTGCACTCGCGACCCCGAGAACACTCAGTATTTCAGCGGTAGTCACCCGAGTAGGATCGTCACTCACGCCGTGGATCACAACCGGAAACCCTAGTTTTGTGAGCAACAAGGCCAATAACGGTGTCAGATTAGCCTGCTTTCTCGCTCCGTTATAACTGGGAATGACCACGGGCATCGGCCGTCCTGCGGGAGACTGAAGTTGCAATACCCGCTCATTCATCGCCTGATAAAAGCCCAGCATTTCAGATTCAGACTCGCCTTTAATGCGCAAAGCTATCAGTATTCCACCCAGTTCAAGCGCTGATACGTCGCCATTCAGCATACGGCGATACAACTCATAAGCGGTGACCTGATCCAGGTCACGGGCATGATTTCTGCCGCGACCGATCTCTTTAATGATATTGGTGTAATCCATTCCGGCCTCTCATTAACGACACATCGTTATCTATAACGGTGAAAATAGCATTAACAGGACAACACGCAACCGGTCAAGGCATCGCGCGCTCTTCAATGGGAAATACCGGCAACGCAGCAAGCAACTGGGCACCGTAGCCTTTACTCAACAACCGGCGGTCGTAGATAACAATTTCACCGAAACACGTATGGCTACGGATCAAACGTCCCACCTGCTGGATCAAACTAAACGATGCACTCGGAAGACTTTGCACCACAAACGGATGACGTTTTAGGCTCTTAAGCCACTCGCCTTCCGTCAGGATAACCGGGCTATCAATAGGCGGAAAAGCAATCTTATGAATGTGGACCTGAGACAGCAACTCGCCTTTAAGATCCAACCCTTCAGCGAAGGATTGCAGGCCAATCAGCACGCTGGTTTGCCCCGACTCGACGCGCTGGCGGTGCAACTCAACCAGCCGATAGCGTGGCTTATCCCCTTGAACCAATAGCATTAAACGTAAATCAGCCACCTGCGTCAGAAAAAGTTGCATGGCGCGCTGGCTGGCAAATAACATCAGCATACCGCGGTGCACCTCCTTTTTCAGCTCAGCCCGAAAAAACATGGCCATTTCCGCAATATGCTGCGCTTCATTTTCCATCAACGGTTCATAGCGCATTTGAGGAATGACCAGGCGTCCCTGTTCACGGTGATTGAAGGGCGAATCCAGCACAACAAACTGGTCTCCTTCCTTTTCATCCAGGCCGGACAATTCCTGTATACGGACAAAGCTATTTAACGAACGCAGCGTCGCCGACGTCACAACAACGTGGGGCACTTTGCTCCACAACAGTTTTTCCAACTGATCGCACACGCGAATACCCGCACAGTGCAAAGACAAATGTACCTGTTTGTCACGGATATCTCGGGTTAGCCATTTGGATACCGGCGCATTGGACGATTTCTCCATCGCGGCCAACCGCCACAGTTTACTCAACGACTCCAGATAACCGAGTGCCCGACTCATTTTTAACAAAGAATGATGTAATCGTACTACATCGTGCTTCGCCGTTTTCTCACTGAGATCGTTAAGCATATATTCCGTCAGCGCACGTAATGTCTCGGTCAACTTGAACAGTCGCACACACACTTCACGCATCTCTTCCGGTATTTGCCCCATCGGGAAACGGTATTCAGCCTCACTGTTATCCCCCGGCAAAAAAAGCCCGCTGATTTGCGCAAAGAGTTGGAGCTGCTCATGTAACTCCTCGCAATGCGAAGTCAATCTTTCACTGTGAGCCAGACGTGGCGGCGATTTCGGCGCAAACTGCGACATACACAGCCCAATCAACTGCACCAACTGCTCCAACTGAGACATCACATAGGCAGGCGTGACCTCGCCAGACATCTCCAACATATCGCGAGCGACGTCAGGAATATGATGACCTTCATCCAACACCAATAAGAGATCTTTGGGATTGGGCAGGATAGATTCACTTTCCATGGACGCCATCACCAGCGCATGGTTGGTAACGACCACATCCGCCTGCTCAACCTCTCGTCGTGCAACGTAAAAAGGACATTCCCGGAAATAGTGGCAATTATGTGCAAGACAGTTCGCCTTGTCGGTACTCAGCTTACGCCACAGGCTATCGTCAATGGATTCCTGATAGTGGTCACGCAGTCCATCCCAGGCGTAGCTGCGTAATGCTTTCTCGATACGAGAGCAAAGTCCTTGCTCTTCGCGACTGGAGGGCACCAGTTCATCTCCCAGAAATAGTGTCAGATCGCCTTGCGCATCCACATCCGTCGACAACATGGCCAAATTCCGCGGGCAAACATAGCGCCCGCGACCAAACGCGGCAGTAAATTTCAATTCAGGAATAAATGCCTGCAACAACGGCAAATCTTTACTAAAAATTTGATCCTGTAGCGCCACATTAGCAGTGCTGATCACCAGCGTTCTAGCTTCTGCACGGCCAACCGCGATACCAGGAATCAAATAGGACAGCGTTTTCCCTACCCCCGTTGGCGCTTCAATCACCAGATGACGTGGGTAATCGCCCGCCAGCGTTTTTGCCACCTCGGCAATCATCTGTCGTTGAGGGAGACGAGGAATAAAATCCGGGATCTGCTGTTGCAGGGCCTTATACCATTGACCAATCTGCAATTTTATTGCGGGGGACAGCGCCATGCATTCTCTGTATTTATTAAATCCGGCGTTCATTGTCCCACAGACAGGGAAACACGTCAGCCGATATCACTACCCTATTCCACGACCCTATTCCATGATCAGAATATCCCCACCTCGACAATTTGCGTTGCAGCGATTAGGGTAAATGCGTTCATCATCCTGAAATTGAGAATCATGTCATCCGTATACCACGTCAATCAAACCTACTGGTTTTCACCCTTGCTGCCATATGTTGAAAGCCGCTCAACCTGGCATAGCACGCTGGAGTACAAAACACACACGCATGCACAACTTTCCATCGGTGCGATTGAACAGGGTGAAACAAACTGCTGCTACCGCGGGCAATCACATCGACTACAGGCTGGCGATCTCATCCTTATCGATCCCGATCAACCGCACAGTTGTAATCCTGTGCCAGGAAAAACGCGCAGTTATCATATGCTCTATTTAGATACGGACTGGTGTTTACAGCACATATCGGCACTTTATGGTCAAACCGCCACTGCGCTGCACTCACATTGCGTAGTACTACGCGATCCCACACTTTTTTCCCGCTATCAACAGGTGATGCTTCAGTTTCGCCAAGGAAAAATAACCGCGATAGAACAGGCGCTACATGACCTCGTGATACCCATTTTTCAGCAATACTGCCGACCGCTGGATATTGCCCTGCCCATGCCAGTCCCCCTCTCATCAACACAAAAGACC
This sequence comes from Pectobacterium hainanensis, assembly GCF_046237015.1. NCBI lineage: Bacteria > Pseudomonadati > Pseudomonadota > Gammaproteobacteria > Enterobacterales > Pectobacteriaceae > Pectobacterium > Pectobacterium hainanensis. Next base: position 53,965 of record NZ_JBJYIN010000008.1, on the reverse strand, counting down.
ACGCGCCACCTATGCCAACGTTTGCTGAACGATTTGCAAACCGCCCCCTCTCTCGAGACATTAGCCAAAGAGTTAAATCTGCGTCGGGAAACCATCGTACGGCAGTTTCGTCGCGAAACCGGCGTGACCCCCATGGCATTTCTGAATAATGCACGGGTGGAACATGCCAAAATGCTGCTGCGTCAGGGTGCTGCGCTGGCTGATACCGGGTATCAAAGCGGGTTTTGCGATCAAAGTCATTTTCACAAAATCTTTGTTCAATATACCGCCGCAACCCCCGGTCAATACCGTCATCCGCGATCAATATTTGACAATAAATAGCGCGCCTCCTTGCCTAGACTGACCCCGATTTATTTTCGAGGTAACAGGCATGATGTTTATTAGCACCTTATTTCCCACCCATTTTCCTGCACTGGCACTAGCACATTTCGTTGCGCTACTCAGCCCAGGACCTGATTTCTTCTTATTAACCGCTTATGCCATCCGTTATCACCTACGCGGCAGCATCGGTATTTGTCTGGGGATCGCCCTCGGCAATGGCGTTTATATCCTACTGGCAACGATTGGCTGGGCAGGTATTCAGCACTCGCCACGGCTGTTTAGTCTGATTGAACTGTGCGGAGCGGGTTATCTGTTATGGATTGGCTATCAGTTATTGAAAAGTCGTTCACCTCATCCATTACGGTCAATACAACAGGTCGAAGCCTGTCCGACAAAATACCAGCAAGTCCTGTTAGGATTGGGATCTTCCCTACTCAATCCCAAAAACATGCTCTTTTATTTCAGTCTGATGACTACGATTTTGGGTCAGAACGTGACAACACAACAACAGATTGTCAGCGGTAGCTGGATGTTTTTTGCCGTATTAGGTTGGGATTTACTGATTGCTGCATTGATAACACGTTCGTGGATACAACTGCGTCTACAACGCTATCTGAACATGATTGAACGCGGAGCTGGTGTCATTTTACTCCTCTTCGGCCTGGTACTGCTCTTCCATCGCTAAGCCAATTTCGCGATCAAATCACACCCGGCTTGTTTCACTCACGGAAGACACTATAATCCGTAGCAGTTAACAAAAGGATAACCTAATGACGTTAAGCAAGCTGGGGATAATCGGGCTGTTCGCCCTGTGTGCTATCGGTGGGGTGGGTGGCGTAATGCTGGTTGGTTACATTATCATTGTTCACGGCGGCTAAAGCTAAAGGCGTTGGTTCACTTATTACACTCATCGCCGCCCTTTCAACGTCGCATTTCAGCGAGAAAGCCCACGCTGATACTGCGCCCAATGAGCAGGAATGCGTGAAAATGTCAGCCGGAACCAATCGGTGAAACGCTCCGGCGATGCCGCCATTTGTTGTTTAATTTGCTCAAGCGACAGATATTCGTAATTAGCCGCTTCTTCAGGATTAGGCTCTGGCCTCTCATCCGTGATACCAAAATAAACATGCCCCAACTCATGTTCGATTAGGCCGTTATCCAAAGGCAATCGATACGTCAACGTGAATACCGGAGTAAGCTGACAGCGTAACCCCATCTCCTGATACAACCGACGATAGGCTGCGTCCCGTGTACCTTCTCCCGGCGCGGGGTGACTACAGCAGGTATTACTCCACAATCCGCCGCTATGATATTTACCTTCAGCCCGTTGTTGCAGCAGCAATTGTTGGTTCGAATTGAAAACATAGACGGTGACAGCCCGATGCAACAATCCCTTCTCGTGAACTTCCTGTTTTTCCATCACACCCGTTGGCCGATCGTATTCATCAACCAGAATCACCTCAGTCAATGGCATCGTCATCTCCCATTACCGCATGCATACAATATAAAACACCGCCGACGTTAACCGGCGGTGTGACTGAACAAACGTCATTATAGCCATGACGATAGAGGGAAGACAGACATTACAACAGGGTAAAACGCTCACGCTTCACGCGCTGTGAATCCAAGCCAATAAACACATCAAACTGACCGGGCTCTACCACCTGCTGCATACGTGCATTGTAAAATTTCAGCGCATCCTGATCGATTGGGAAGCTGATCGTGCGGGATTCTCCAGGCTGTAACATCACCTTTTGGAAACCACGAAGTTCTTTCACTGGGCGACTGATCGATGCAACAACATCATGCAAATACATCTGCACCACTGTTTCCCCTGCCCGAGCACCAGTATTTTTCACCGTCACACTGGCGGTCAACGCACCATTGCGCTTCATGATCTGATTCGATAAACGTACATCCGATACGCTGAACGTCGTATAACTTAGACCGTACCCAAACGGATAAAGCGGGCCATTCGCCTCATCGTAGTAATGAGACGTGTATTTTCCCGGATTCTCCGGCGTATAAGGACGACCGGACGGCAAGTGGTTGTAATAAATGGGGATCTGTCCTACCGATCGCGGGAAGGACATCGGCAATTTTCCTGAAGGGTTGTAATCGCCGAACAGAACGTCAGCGATGGCGTTGCCCCCTTCCGTTCCGCTGAACCAGGTTTCCAACAAGGCATCCGCCTGTTGATCTTCACGTACTAACGCCAATGGACGACCGTTCATCAACACTAACACCAGCGGTTTACCCGTCGCTTTCAACGCGGCGATCAGGTCGCGCTGCCCTTGAGGTAAATCAATATTAGAACGGCTTGAGGCTTCATGAGCCATACCAGCCGCTTCACCAACCACAGCAACGACAACATCAGCCTGTTTCGCCGCCTGAACGGCCTCATCAATCATCACCTGAGGTGAACGAGGATCGATCTGCACTGCCTGTTCATATTGGTTTAGAAAATCAATAATTCCCTGATGGTTAGTGACATTAGCACCTTTGGCATACAGAATAGTGGCCTGGTTGCCCACCGCGTTTTTGATCCCCTGATAAACGGTGATCGTTTGTTTAGCCACACCAGCGGCAGACCAGCTTCCCATCGTATCGCGCTGGCTATCCGCCAATGGCCCTACGACAGCAATCGTGCCCTCTTTTTTCAGTGGCAACGTTTGCAACCGATTCTTCAGCAAGACCAAACTCTTACGCGCCACTTCACGCGCTTCTAACCGATGCAGACGGCTTTCCGCATTGGTATCAACCGGATCGGCATCCGCAGGACCCAGGTGACGATAAGGATCGGCAAATAACCCCATGTCATACTTCACATTGAGGACCTGACGGCAGGCATCATCGATCTCCTGCTCGGTCACCGCGCCATTTTTCACCAGATCCGGCAAATAGCGAACAAAATATTCGTCGCTCATACTCATACCAATGCCAGATTTCAGCGCCAAACGCGAAGCATCTCGGGGATCGCTAGCCACGCCATGTTTAATCAGCTCTTTAATCGCACCGTGATCGGTAATGGTGATGCCTTTGAAATTCCACTGTTCGCGCAGCACATCCTTCAGCAGCCAGCTGTTTGAAGTGGCTGGCGTACCGTTGATGGAATTCAGCGCCACCATGACGCCACTACTGCCAGCATCAATCGCAGCTTTATAAGGCGGCATATAGTCCTGAAACATTCGCTGAGGGCTCATATCCACCGTGTTGTAATCGCGTCCACCTTCAACTGCACCATAAAGTGCATAATGCTTCACGCTGGTCATCAATGAGTGGCGACCCGTGACATCCTCTCCCTGAAACGCGCTAACAACCACGCCAGCGATCTTACTGGTTAGCCAGGTGTCCTCACCAAAGCCTTCGGAAACACGTCCCCAACGAGGATCTCTGGTAATATCCACCATCGGTGCCCACGTCATATTCAGACCATCTTCCGTCGCTTCATAAGCGGATACTTGAGCGCTTTTGGCTATCGCCGCCATATCCCAACTGGAAGCCAGACCCAGCGCGATAGGGAAAATCGTTCGCTGACCATGCACCACGTCGTAAGCAAAAAACAGAGGGATCTTCAACCGACTAAGCTGCATGACCTGATCTTGCATGACACGAATATCAGGCCGCGTTACCGTATTAAAAATTGCTCCAACCTGACCATTTCTGATCATCTCACGGATGGCGTCTTTGGGGTTATCCGTCCCTACGCTGATTAACCTAAGCTGGCCAATTTTCTCGTTCAGCGTCATTTTTTTCAGTAAATCAGTCACAAAGGCGTCACGTTGCTGGGATGAAGCCGTGACATGGGCTGACGCAGAAAGCGTTTCCTGAGCAATAGCCGGGTGACAGGCAAGTCCAATCGCCATCGTCAGTGAGGTAATCCATTTCATTCGTTATATAAACCCAATCGTTCCTGGCATCAGGAAACCTCACTGAAGCACAAGACAGGTTGAAGATAGGTCAGCAACTGTGTCATAACATCTGACAGAGCAAACGCCAACGCACTCAAATACACAGCACGTAATAATAATGTATTTGTTTAGATTTCATTTAATAAAAACGAGAAGAATAATGCGATATACCCAAAATAATTCGAGTTGCGTGAAGGCGGCAACCGCACGAATCCCCAGGAGCTTACTCAGGTAAGTGACTGGGGTGAGTAAGGGCAGCCAACGCACAAGCAGCTTGAAGTATGACGGGTATAGGCTGCGCACAATAAACATTTCTCAGTCATTTGCTACTCGCACAAGGAGCTACAGACACGATGTATCAACTCTATATCGCCAACAAAAACTACTCATCCTGGTCATTACGCCCGTGGGTATTGTTAAAAACGCTATTGATACCCTTCGAAGAGAAGCTAGTTGCTTTCACTCCCGGCGCAACGCAACCTGAATTTAAACGTTTCTCACCAACGGCCAAGGTGCCTTGCCTGATCGATGGCGATATCACCGTTTGGGATTCGTTAGCGATTACCGAATATATTGCTGAACAATACCCGCAAGTCTGGCCTGCTGAGAAACAGGCGCGAACCTGGGCCCGCTGCGCATCGGCAGAAATGCATTCTGGCTTTACCGCACTGCGTAATCATTGTGCGATGAGTTGCGGTGTAAAAGTGAACATGCGCGAGATTTCACCAGCGCTGAACGCTGAAATACAGCGAATTAATGTACTGTGGGAGGAAGGATTAACGAAATTTGGTGGTCCCTTTCTGGCAGGAAAGACATTCTCCGCAGTAGATGCATTCTTTGCCCCTGTCGTTTTCCGCATTCGAACTTATCAGTTGCCGGTCTCCGAATTGGTTAACGCTTATTGCTCACATTTACTGGCGCAACCCGCGATGCAACGCTGGCTGGCTGATGCGCTCGCGGAAACCTGGCGCGAAGAGTCACACGAAGAAGATGTGGCCAATGCGGGTGATATTATCGAAGATCTGCGGGCAAAAGCATAACTATACCCAAAATAATTCGAGTTGCATGACAAAACGTTAGCGTTTTGAACAACGCTCTGCGTTGACCCTTTAGGGCAAGGCCCATTTATGGCCTTGTAACGCAGCAAGTGAGGGACAAATTCGTCGGGAACGAATTTGACCAGCCAACGGCTGGCCTCTGGTGAGAGACAGGATGTCTCTCATTTAATCCCGATGAGCTTACTTGAGTAAGTGATTCGGGTGACAAATCTGCCGGGAGCAGATTTGAACGCTGCTTGCAGCGGCCCCAACGGGGCGAGGCTCATGGATGAGCCGAGTAACGAGCGCAGCCAACGCACAGGCAACTTGAAGTATGACGGGTATATCAGTCCCTGCGGACGCAGGGACGACATGAAACACACCGAACTACTCAGTACCCACACTGGCCATGTTTTGCGGCTGCTTTGACGCCAGTGCTTTTTGCTTCTTATAGCTTAATGCGGCAGCCGGAACAGCGGTGACTTTTCCGCTTTCCAGCCAGTTACGTAAACGACTCGCATCGGCAAAATGCGTGTACTTGCCAAAAGCATCCAACACCACGAGCGCGACCGGGCGTTGATTGATCACCGTCAGCATGACCAGACAATGACCGGCCTGATTGGTAAAACCTGTTTTGGTTAGCTGAATATTCCAATCTGGTTTATAGACCAGATGATTCGTGTTTCTGAACGGCAGGCTATACGTCGGATGGGAGAACGTTGCCGTTTTTTCCTGCGTGGTACTGAGTTGGCTCAGTAGCGGATATTGTTTACTGGCAATCAGGAGCTTGGTGAGATCGCGAGCGGTTGAGACGTTGTTAATCGACAACCCGGTTGGCTCGACATAACGAGTATGCGTCATTCCCAGCGAACGAGCTTTTGCATTCATCGCACGAATAAATGCCTGATAGCCGCCGGGGTAATGATGTGCAAGGCTGGCAGCCGCCCGATTTTCCGACGACATCAATGCCAACAGCAACATATCGCGACGATTGATTTCACTGTTCAACCGAACCCGAGAATAAACGCCTTTCATTTCCTTCGTCTGGCTGATATCAATGGAAATCACTTCATCCAATGGTTGATTAGCGTCCAGCACAACCATTGCCGTCATCAGTTTGGTTACCGATGCAATCGGTACGATGACATCTGGATTAGTCGAATATAAAACGTGGTTATCGCGTAAATCCACCACCATGGCACTTCCGGATGCGATCTCCTGATGAGCAACCATTGCAGCCTTGGCAGGCGCTTTTGCTATAGCAGCAGGCATGACCAAAGCATGGGTTGACAACAGCATCAAAGAAAACACAGAAAGTCTGAATTTTTTACTCATTATTCAACAACTTAAACAGTAATCTGTTAAATGAAAAGAGATAGGCTGTCGCATTATAATTTACCGACACATCCCACGCACTCGCACAACAGTGAAAGCTTTGTGACAAAATTTAACAGGCGCTGAAGTCATTTCAGCATATTAACGCGATGATGAGCGAGAAATGTTCCCTCTGCGTATTTGGCTTAGCAAACGAAAACTTATCCCCCAGAATATGCCGGCAGCGATCCCAGAAAATGCGCCGGATAGCACACTGAAAAAAGTATTATGCGCTAATTCAGGAAAACGGGCTTGCTGCATGGAAAAGTAAAAACGGCCACAGAACGTCGCCAACATCAGAACCAGCGGCCACGATGAACCATTGCGCATAAAGCACCGTTCTTCTGGCAGATAAACTCCCGCGTTCTTGCCAATCTGCCAGCCAATTACCCCACCCAGTATTAACGTCAGAACAAAACTGACGGCCACAATGCCTGACGACACCGGAGAATGAATTATCGTAACCAGCCCCCAGCACAAAAAAACACCGGGGATAATCAACATACGAAGCGGTGATTGCCGTCTTGTCTGACGTGCTTTAAGCCCTGCGTAAAAAAGATAAACTAAGACGCCCCACACCCAGTATGGCGTATGACGAATGATCTCCAACAAACTTTCCATAAGATGACAATTCCCAACCAGTGACCCTTTCTTATCATACGATTGCTGGTCAATCTGTCGCTGTCAGCACTGCATTACCGTCAGTCAAATATCAGCAATGCGCGACCGCTCATAAGATGAACTCGCACACCGACTGAGTAAACTTTTATGCTCTCGCTGGTTAATGGCAGAAATGAAAACGTTTGAGGAAAGATTCATTAAATCATTATTCGAAACCGCTCACACTGGCCTGCCAGACCTATCGTTCAAGACAAACCAGTGCGAGAGTCCACCCTCTGTATAAACCTTATTTTTTTGCTTGTTCAAGCGCTTGTTTCACGGCGCTAATGACACCCTGACTTGACATCGTTGCGCCGGTGACCGAATCAACCTTATCAATGTCTTGTTTTTCAATCAGCTCAGGAACCACGTTATCAATAACACCCATCATCAATGCTTCAGTATCTTCATGCTTTACGACTTCGGCATTGGCAATTTTTCCGTCACTGATACTGACACTGACCTCAATTTCACCTTCCTTGCCCTGCCCCTTGCCAGTATAGGTGCCATCCTTATATTGCGCAGCATCGGTAGCGTATGCCGCCAACGAGCACGAAAGCGTTAAAGCTGCCAACATGGCTGGTATCAATTTTTTCATAACTTTCCCGTAAATAAGTAAAATCACAACCCCTGTTGCTGCGTGAATATACCCGCAATCATTCAAACTTCAGGAAAAATGTTATCGTTTTGCACAACGCGAAGCGTTAATCCTTTGAAGCAAGGCCCACCAATAAGTTGATCAACAAACACTAACAGCGCTCAGGCAGTTCGAAGTGTGACGAAGATAAAAGAGACACACCATGGGGCTCCCACCGTTCTACCGTCGTGACAGCCCCAGCGTACTCATACTTACCTAAAAATCGTTATTGGCCCGCTTTGATTTCTTTCACTGCTTCAGCGGCCCCAATACGCCCATACGTTACAATATCCGCCAGAGAATTCCCGCCTAGACGGTTAGCACCGTGCACCCCACCAGCAGCTTCACCGGCAGCAAACAGGTTCGGAATAACCTTGCCATTCACATCCAACACCTGTGCTTTGTTATTGATAGCGATCCCCCCCATGGTGTGGTGGATCCCCGGCGTGATTTCAATAGCATAATATTTGCCGCTATCCAGCGCGAGTTTCATGCTGTCACGATCGAATTCGCTGTCTTTTTTCGCCTTTACAGCAGCGCTGTAGGTATTGATCGTTTGTGTCAGTTGCTTACCATCCACCTTGATTGCTTTGGCCAGCGCATCCGGTGTTTCGCCCTCGGCAACCAGTTTTTGCTTAAAGTAAGATTTCGTTGCCTGATTCTGCTTCACCAGTTCATCATTAAAAATCAAATAAGCATGCGCACCCGGTTGCTTCAAGATACTTTGTGATACCACATCACGGGTAAGCAGTTCATTCACAAAGCGTTTGCCGCTTTCATTAATCATGATTGCGCCATCGCCGCGTACAGCTTCGGTGATCAGAATACCTTTCCCCGGCACCGTTGACGGATGTATTTGGATATATTCCATATCCACCAGTTTGGCATTTAGCTTGGTTGCCATTTTAATCCCTTCCCCCAGACTGCCTGGCGCATTGGTGGTTTTAAAGCCCACCAGCTTGGGATCATACTGCTTGATCATATCAAAATTGGCACCAAAACCACCGCTGGTGATCATGACTTTTTTGGCATCAATGGTAAATGTTTTACCGTCTTTTCCTTTCGCGTTAACGCCTGTAACTTGCCCTTTCTCATTTTGAAGAATATCGGTTGCCGACGTATTGGTGCGCAGATCAATATCCAGCGCCTTCACTTTTTTAATCAATGCGGTCGCAATAAAACTTCCGGCTGCGACACCACCAGCCGGACGGTGGGTACGGTCAACACGAGATCCACCCGTTCGCGTCAAATCGGCTAAATCTGCGCCGTTCTCTTTCAGAAAAATCACAGAATCTTTAGCATGCTCGGTCAGCGTCTTCACGACTTCAGGATTATTAATATTTCGGCCGCCCTTCATGGTGTCTTCATAGAACATTTCCGGCGTGTCCGTAATCCCCCGCGCTTTTTGCAGATCGGTACCTGCCGCATTTAACCCGGCTTCCGCTCGAGCCGTATTCCCACCAGCAAACGGCATTTTCTCCAGCAAAATAACGTTGGCCCCCTGATTATGCGCTTCAATCGCAGCCGACATTCCCGCACCACCCGCGCCGATAATCACAATATCCGTAGTTTCACCATGAACAACAGAGGAAAAAGCCAATGCCAGAGTGCTTAGTAATAGAATTTTTTTCTTCATATTGTATCAATCCATATTTTGTTATTTTTAATCAGGAATGACAGTCATTGAGATGGGGATGGTCATGGCGCATTTTTTATAAAGATAAAACAGTCCATTTCAATGAAATCCCAAACATTGATGTTATTTCCTGAATCAGGTCGAACTGGCACTGATTTGATACAGACGATCCTGTAACCACTAACAAAACAATGTCATATGTGATACTACGCCGATCATGCTATAAAAATTTTAACTCGATCATATATTGGCAAACTCGCGTTTTGTATATTAATCTCGCTATCGATTAAAAACCCAGTAATTTTCGATAAGAATGATTCTCAATATTATCCATTGACAACCCCAACTTCAGCGCACACTCAATACATTGCTCCCTTAATTTTTTCAACAACGTTTCATCATCCGTCATAACCGATATTTCGACAAAATGGCCCAATGACTCGATATAATCCAACGTAATATGGAAAATATTTAAAAAATAAATGCTACGCGTTTTATTAATGGTATAGAGCGCCTGATAACCTAGCGTATTTAGCATACTGTCGGCTTTCTCAAACGACTCGACATTTACAGCTTCGCAGCGATCAACGCCAGGACCTTTGACAATCCACAGCTTAATGCCAGATGGTTCCATACGCCGTAATAACATACTGATATGTTGCTGTTGTAGACTATGCTGAGCATCATCATAATAAATATCATGCTCTTTATTTTCAAAAACAAAGGCTTCAGGATGAAGGCTAAAAAGTGTATTTCGAAAAACAATAATATCTTGGATACGGAATTTTAGTTCAACTTCATATTTCCCTGTAAAATGTTCAACCATGTTCTTTCTCCTTAATGGACTACCTGCTAATCCCCCTAAACGTCCTTTCCCGCGATGGGTCCCTCACTGAATAGAAAATAACCGCTCTCTTTCCGTCAGTATCGGCCGTTAATAGTAGTCAAGACGGCAGAAATCGCTAGTGCATCATGACAATGATGTCAGATCGGACATTATTACCACTGAAGCAAAGTCGTGGTGATGCATAAACTCACGCAAAATCAGCAACCGCGCAGAGAAGGCGTTCTCAAGCGGAATACCCTCCCAGGCAGCCGGACTCCCCAGCATGACGCGTTCCAGACGTTTAAATGTCCGTTCCATATCATCCTGCGGCAAGCGCCAGCCAGCCTCTTCTTCGTCGGCTCCCGATATCTGTGCGATAGCCACCAAAGCGGGATCGAAAGCAAACAGAGCGGAACCCGCAGGGATATCATGGCGAATCCGCGTCACTTCATCCTCTACCGCCATGATCGCCAGCTCCATTTCGTCTGGGGTTGGAGGTAGATGTTTAAAAAACGTCGCCGTTTTATCAAAACCAATGGTCAATTGCAGGGTTACCGACGGTTGTGATGCCGTCCCGCAGACAACTGTCGTCTGCTGTTCGCCAATGCACAGCATCGTTACCGGCATCTCCGGCGCGACGCGCTGTCTGGCAAGCGAGTACGCCTGTTTCAGGTTCACATCATTTTCCATCTCAGCATCCCCTTATTTAGTGCTGATGTCCATGCTGGCAGCAGCGCGCGATACCGACAATATCAGCGGGCGTGGTGCGACAGCAGCCACCAATCAGACGAGCCCCTGCCGCTTGCCACTCGGGCAGATACGCCGTCAACGAGCATGCTGCATCGTGAACGCGGCTCCACGTTTTCGTTACTGCATCATACTGCTCGCCGGAATTGGGATAAACCACCAAAGGCAAATTCGTCAGTGAAGACAGATGCGTCAACGCTGGCGTCACGTTTTCCAGCGCAATACAGTTGATCCCCACGGCAACCACCTGAGAACAGGCGTTGACCCGCGCCAGCACCGTGCGCAGAGGTGTACCGTCGCTGAGATGCTCGCTGTCGCGCAGCGTGAAGGAGAGCCACGCCTGCGCCTGAGGGAACTCGGCCAGTAACGCAATCAGCGCCTCGATTTCCGCAAAAGACGGCAACGTCTCGCAGGCCAGCAGATCCGCTCCCGCCTCCAACAGCGCCGCCATACGCGGCCGATGAAACGCCATCATGTCAGCCTGCGGCAGCTGATAATCACCACGATACTCCGAGCCATCCGCCAGATAAGCACCATATGGCCCGACTGATCCTGCCACCAGCAGCGACCCAGCCTGTGGATTGTCGCGACGATAATCATCCCGCGCCTGCGCCGCCAGCTGTACACTCTTGGCAATCAATGCCAGCGATTCCGCTTCGCTATAGCCGCGCGCCGCAAACCCTTGCGGCGTCGCCTGATAGCTAGCCGTAATCGCACACTGCGCTCCTGCCTTGAAATAGTCGAGATGCACTTGATAAATCAATGCCGGATTTTCAACCAGCACTTTCGCCGACCACAGTGGATCCGTTAAGTCACAGCCGCGCGCTTCCAGTTCGGTTGCCAACGCACCGTCCAGCACAATCGTGGGTGCCGTCGCCAGCAGTTCGGTAACCGTATTTTTACGCAATGTCTTCCACTCCCGTTAATCCACGCTTCTTCATTGACTGCGTGAAATAATAAGCGCCGTAGCACAACACAACAAACGGAATTCCACACCACAACGCAATTCGCTGGCTGGGATCAAACGCCAGTCCGACGCAGGCCAGTAAACACAGCAGGAAGCCAAGAATCGGCGTGATTGGGAACCAGGGCGCACGATATTGCAGGTCGGAAAGCGGTTTTCCCGTACGGATATGGTGACGGCGGAACATATAGTGCGAAGCGCAGATGCTCAGCCATACAGCCACCACAGCAAAGCCAGAAATCGCAGACAGCGCCACGTAAACGGTATCCGGTGCGACAACGCTGGAAAACAGCGCCAGCAGCCCACCCAGCATACTGACGGAAATGGCAAAGAGCGGAATGCCGCGGAGCGTCAGACGGGAAAAACGGCGCGGCAACGTGCCTTCATTGGACAGCGACCACAGCATACGCCCCGAGGCATACAGTCCTGAGTTAGCGGCGGACAGAATTGCCGTCAAAATCACGAAATTAAAAATGTCGGCAGCGTAAGGAATACCAATCTTTTCAAACACCAGCACAAACGGGCTTTTAGCGATACCGGCCTCTTCCATCGGGATCATCGCCGCCAACACCAGCACCGTTCCCAGGAAGAAGATCACCAGTCGCGCAACGGTCGTACGAATCGCCATCGGCACCACTTTCTGTGGATTCTCGGTTTCTCCTGCCGCGATACCGATCAATTCCGTACCGGAGAACGCGAAGTTTACCGCCACCATGGTCATCAAGATCGGCAGGCCGCCGTGTGGAAACCAGCCAGATGCGGTAATGTTCTGGAAGAACGGTGCAGGAGAGCCGTCCTGCATCGGGATAAAGCCAAACATCGCTCCCGCGCCGAGCACGATAAAGGCCAGAATAGTGACAACTTTCACAATCGAGAACCAGAATTCCCCTTCGGCGAAAAAGCGGGACGACACGATATTCAACAGGTAGATCAGCACACAAAACAGCAGACACCAGATCCAGACCGGCACCAGAGGGAACCAATATTGCATGCAAAAACCAGCAGCGGTCAGGCTGGAACCCAGCGCGACCGTCCACGTCAGCCAATATAGCCACGCCACAGCATAGCCCGTCGCAGGGCTGAGATAGCGAGACGCGTACACATGGAACGCCCCGGTTTCGGGCATCGCGACGGACAACTCCCCCAGACTCAACATCACCAGATACACCACCAACGCGCCGATCAGATACGCCAATAGCGTGCCAGCCGCTCCCGTTGTGGAAATAATGTATCCCGTATTGAAAAACAGGCCAGTACCGATGACGCCACCGAGCGAAAGCATCACCAGATGGCGAGCTTTCATGGTGCGCTTAAACTGCCCTTCCGAGCCTGATGCGTGTTGTTCCATGATGACCTTTTGTTATAGACGTCTAAACTTCCAGACAGATAGCGTGTTATACCGTCAACCGATTCGTAAAGTAAAGCGCAGGCCGGAGGGAGAGCGATGAAGTGCGTTAAATCTGAACAGCGTGATGAAAACACGAAGAGTGGGAAGGCAAAAAATGGGGAAACGGTGAGCGCTTACGACTCACCAATCACACGTGCGATGTCTGCCGATGTTTTCAAGGTGCGGATCTCGCTGAATAATTCGGTGGCGTCGTCGTATTCTTTACGCAAATAACCCAACCACTGTTTGATACGTGCGACGTGATACATTCCAGTGTCGCCCTGCTTTTCTAGCCGCACGTATTTCTGTAGCAGCAACATAACTTCCGGCCACGGCATACGCGGCTCGTTATACTTAATCACGCGGCTCAGGTTCGGCACATTCAGCGCGCCACGCCCCAGCATGATAGCATCACAGCCCGTTGTCGTCATGCAATCCTGAGCACTCTGCCAGTCCCAGACTTCGCCGTTGGCGATGACCGGAATACGCAGACGCTGGCGGATTTCCCCTATCGCCTGCCAGTTGATGCATTCCGCCTTGTAACCGTCTTCTTTGGTGCGACCATGCACGACCAGTTCGCTTGCGCCCGCCTGCTGCACCGCATCGGCAATTTCAAACTGACGCTCGCCGGAATCCCAGCCCAGCCGTATTTTCACAGTGACCGGCAGATGAGCTGGCACCGCCTCACGCATGGCTTTCGCGCCCTGATAAATCAGCTCGGGATCTTTCAACAACGTCGCCCCGCCACCACTACCGTTCACCAGCTTCGACGGGCAACCGCAGTTGAGATCGACGCCATACGAACCTAGCTCAACGGCCCGCACCGCGTTTTCCGCCAGCCACTGCGGATACTGCCCCAGTAGCTGAACACGCACCAGCGTACCGGACGGCGTGCGGCTGGCATGGTGTAACTCCGGGCAAAGGCGATAAAAGGACTTAACCGGCAAGCACTGATCCACCACGCGTAAAAACTCGGTGATGCACAGGTCATAATCATTTACTTCGGTCAGCAGTTCCCGCACTAATGAGTCGAGAACCCCTTCCATCGGGGCAAGCAGAACACGCATAACGCTACTCGGTAATCATTTATCGTTAATCACAGCCATGATTGGTACAACAAAAAAAGCAGGCAATGTTAGGGGGTATTATAGGGGGAACGCAATGGGAAAGATAACGCTGACTCTCTGATAAAGGGAGCCATTGGCTCCCTATCGATTTTACTTATCCGCTGGTTTATTGCGGTTTTGCGGTCGAGGAGCACGACGCGCCCCTTCGCCGTTACTCTTACCTTTATTACCCCATGGGCTATCACCATTACCGCCCGTTTTGTTCGGCTGGCGATGACCATCGGCAGAACGTCGTTCCCCCTGTCCCTGATTACGGTCAGATCTACCTCGCGGTGCACCCGCCTGTGAACGTGGAGCACTGGAACGCCCAGCACCACCTCGATTACCCTGACGACCATTGATGATCGGTTCAGCCTTAATCGATGGATCCGGTTCATAACCGGGGAGCGCAATGCGGGGAATTTCACGGTTAAGCAAGCGTTCGATATCACGCAACAGCTTATGTTCATCAATACATACCAACGACAGGGCTTCACCTGTTGCTTCAGCACGACCCGTACGGCCAATACGGTGAACATAGTCTTCCGGTACGTTTGGCAATTCATAGTTCACTACGTGCGGCAGTTGGTCGATATCCAGACCACGAGCCGCAATGTCCGTCGCAACCAGTACGCGAATACTGCCATTCTTGAAGTTTGCCAGCGCTCTGGTACGCGCCCCCTGACTTTTGTTGCCATGAATCGCGGCAGCGGTAATGCCGTCTTTTTCCAGCAGTTCAGCCAGATGATTCGCGCCGTGTTTAGTACGGGTAAAGACCAGCACCTGCTGCCAGTTATTTTCACCGATCAATTGCGACAGCAGTTCGCGCTTACGACGCTTATCCACAAAGTGCACATGCTGCGTCACCAATTCGGATGGCGTATTACGACGCACGACTTCAACCGAGGCCGGATTAGTCAATAATTTGCTGGCCAGTGTTTTAATTTCATCTGAGAACGTAGCAGAGAATAACAAGTTCTGACGTTTCACCGGCAGTTTCGCCAGTACACGACGAATATCGTGAATAAAGCCCATATCCAGCATACGATCGGCTTCATCCAGCACCAAAATCTCAACCTGCGACAGATCAACGGCGTTCTGATGTTCCAGATCGAGCAAACGCCCCGGCGTGGCGACCAGAATATCGACGCCACCGCGCAGTTTCATCATCTGCGGATTAATACTCACGCCGCCAAACACCACCAATGAACGTAAGCGCAGGTATTTGCTGTATGCCTGCACGTTTTCATCAATTTGCGCGGCCAGTTCACGGGTTGGTGTCAAAATCAGCGCCCGAACAGGACGGCGGCCTTTTCCCTGCGACGCACGACTACTCAGCAATTGCAGCAGCGGCAACGTGAAGCCTGCGGTTTTACCGGTGCCCGTCTGGGCGCTGGCCATTAAATCACGGCCTGCCAGCACCACCGGAATAGCCTGACGTTGTACAGGCGTAGGTTCACGATAGCCCTGTTCTTCAACAGCACGCAGGATGTCGGCACTCAGGCCGAGAGAATCAAATGACATAATAGAGAACAACTCCAGATCCGCTCTGACCGAACCATAGCCGGTGTAGTTTTCAGAGGGACGATAAGACGGGTTTGCCGAACCACGATTTCAATCACGACAGACAATTGAAAACGGCATAAGCAATAACCACGATGAACGGGCACAACTACGGTGCATAACTGCCGAGGATTGTAGCAGAGATTCTTAACGTTAAGGGATTTTTCTCTGTAATGGGTGATTTTTATCCTGATTTTCGCGTCTGCTGCGTTTGATTTTCTCTTCAATCCTCTTCTGCTGCCAAAACATAACAAATATCGAACGCCTCCAGCCATCACAATTTTGTTAATTACGTCACATCATAATACGACAAATAGCCTAAATTTAATCATATGATTGATTAAATTCTCATCGTGATAATGACTAACGCCCCTACCGCACAGCGTCGTGGCGAACAGACCCGACAACAACTCATCCAGGCCGCTCTTGATGTCTTTGGAGAGTATGGATTACAAGCGGCCACCACTCGCGTGATCGCTCATCGAGCAGGACAAAATATCGCGGCTATCGCCTATCATTTTTGCTCGAAAGAAGGGCTCTATCTGGCGGTTGCCAACTGGATTGCGGATTACATTCACCAAACCTATCGGCCATTGGTAGCTGAAATCTCTGCGTTTATGCAGCAGCCTACCGAAGCGCAATCCGCTGAACAGATCATGGATTATTTACGCCGGGCTTTGCTGCATTTCAGTCGGTTAATGACCCGTTCAGAAACACTGAATCTCAGTCGGATCATGTCACGTGAACAACTGTCCCCGACCGATGCTTACCCTATCATTCACCAACAAGTGATTGAACCGTTACATCAATTGATGACGCAGTTGGTGGCTCGTTATACCGGCATGGACAGTACCGACCGCAAAACCATTATTCACACCCATGCGTTAATTGGCGAAGTGTTATCGTTCCGCGTTGCCCGGGAAACCATTTTGTTACGTGCAAGATGGCAAAATATCGGCGTCGAAGAAGCGACGCTGATCCAACAAGTTCTGATTGAACACCTTGAAATTTTACTTACCGGATTGCGGGATCGTCATGTTCAGCAGAGGAAGGAATAAGACGCTATGAATAAGAAAAAAGGGGTCGCTATCGGCGGTATTATCATACTCATCATCGCGATAGCATACGCCATGACTCACTATCGGCAACAGCAGGACAAACCGCTCACGCTTTATGGCAATGTTGATATCCGCACGGTCAATCTGGGGTTTCGTGTCGGAGGGCGGCTCATTGCATTGGCGGTCGATGAAGGCGACAGCATCAAACCGGGACAGCAGTTGGCAACACTGGATGGCGCACCTTACCTCAACGCGTTGCACCAGGCACAGGCTAACGTTGCCAGCGCCCAAGCACAACTGGGGCTATTACAGGAAGGCTATCGGCAAGAAGAAATCGCTCAGGTCCGTGCCACACTGGCACAAAATCAGGCTGCTTACGATTATGCCAATAGTTTTTATCTACGCCAGCAAGGTCTGTGGGCAAAACGCGTTATTTCTGCCGATGCGTTGGAAGATGCAAAGACCATGCGTAATCAGGCTTTGGCGACATTGCAGGCAGCCAGAGATAAGCTGAGCCAGTATGAAAACGGCAACCGACCACAGGAGGTCGCAGCGGCACAGGCAACGCTGGCTCAGGCACTCGCCGTACAGGCTCAGGCTGAATTGGATCTAAAAGATACCGAGCTCTATTCCCCATCCGCCGGTGTCATTCTGACCCGGGCAGTCGAACCGGGTAGCATGCTCAACGCTGGCGGCACCGTATTTACGCTGTCACTGACAACGCCCGTCTGGGTTCGCGCCTACATCAGTGAAAAAGATCTCGGTCGGGCCGTTCCCGGTAGCGATATTCTGATTTATACCGATAGCCGACCGAATGCGCCTTATCACGGCAAAATCGGCTTTGTTTCTCCCAGCGCGGAATTCACACCCAAAAACGTCGAAACGGAAGACCTCCGCACCGATCTGGTTTATCGTCTGCGCATCATTGTCAATGACGCCGATGACCTGCTTCGTCAGGGAATGCCCGTCACCTTACGCTTTGATCTGGACGCTCAGGGTCAACCACGCCATGAGTGACATGCCCGTAACAATCACGCTCAATGCGTTAGAAAAACACTTTCCCGGACAGGATAAACCTGCACTGGCCCGCCTCACCGCCGAAATTCACAGCGGCGCGGTAACCGGATTGGTCGGGCCGGATGGCGCAGGTAAAACAACGCTGCTGCGCATGTTGGCAGGGTTGCTGACGCCAAGTCAGGGTGAGATGACGGTTCTCGGTCTAAATCCCATCAAGGACGATCGCCAACTGCATGCCATTCTTGGCTATATGCCACAGAAGTTCGGGTTATACGAAGACCTGACGGTCATGGAAAACCTGACGCTATATGCCGATTTACGCGGCATCACGGGCCAGGTTCGCCAGGACACATTTGAACGGCTGTTATCCTTTACCGATCTCACTCATTTTACCCATCGGCTGGCGGGTAAATTATCCGGCGGCATGAAACAAAAACTGGGGCTGGCCTGTACGCTGTTGGGCCAACCGCGCGTGCTGCTACTCGACGAACCTGGGGTCGGCGTGGATCCGATTTCCCGACGCGAACTGTGGCAAATGGTGCACGAGTTAGCAAATGACGGCATGCTGATCGTCTGGAGTACGTCTTATCTTGATGAGGCTGAACAATGCCGTGACGTCCTTCTGCTAAACGAAGGTGAGTTACTCTACCGCGGCGAACCCAAAGAACTGACAAAAAGTATGGCGGGACGAAGCGTTCTGATTAACGTCAGTACGGGCAACCATCGTAAGCTTCTGCAACACGCGCTAGGACTGCCGCATGTCAGCGACGGCGTGATCCAGGGACAATATGTACGACTGATATTGAAAGAAAAAGCAGACCGTCAGGCGCTGTTATCGGCACTCAAACTGACACAGGATAGCTTGCAGAATACCGAACCACGATTTGAAGACGCGTTTATCGATCTGCTTGGCGGAGGCCCGGCCAGCGAATCATCGCTGGCAAAGATTATGCCGCAGATTGAGTCCAACAGTGAAGAAACGGTCATTGAAGCACAGCAGTTAACAAAGAAGTTCGGCGATTTTGCTGCCACCGACCACGTCAGTTTTGCAGTTAAACGCGGCGAGATTTTTGGTTTGTTAGGGCCAAATGGCGCCGGAAAATCCACGACGTTTAAAATGATGTGCGGGCTGCTGGTGCCAACCGATGGCAACGCACTGGTTCTGGGCATGGACTTAAAGACCCGCTCGGGTAAGGCTCGTCAGCATTTGGGTTACATGGCGCAGAAGTTCTCACTTTACGGTAATCTGACCGTTGAACAGAACCTGCGCTTCTTCTCCGGCGTCTACGGTCTGTCGGGTAAAAACCAACGCGATAAAATGGCAGAAATGACCGATGCCTTCAATTTCCGCCCCATTTATCGCCAAACGCCAGACTCTCTGCCATTAGGCTTCAAACAGCGGCTAGCGTTGGCCTGTGCCCTGATGCATGAACCCGACATCTTGTTTCTGGATGAGCCGACTTCCGGCGTTGATCCCCTCACCCGCCGCGAGTTCTGGATACACATCAATGGCATGGTAAACCGTGGTGTCACCGTCATGGTTACCACACATTTTATGGACGAAGCGGAATATTGCGATCGTATCGGACTGGTTTATCACGGCAAACTCATCGCCAGCGGTACACCCGATGAGTTAAAGCGAAAGGCGGCGAGTGACGCAACGCCCTCGCCAACCATGGAGCAAGCTTTTATCGCCCTGATCCAGGATTACGATCGGGAGGAAAAACATGGCTAACCAGAGCGGTAGCATTCATTTTTCCTGGCGTCGCTTACGCGCATTGTGCCTGAAAGAAACGCGCCAGATCCTGCGCGACCCCAGCAGTGGGCTGATTGCTGTTGTCATCCCCTTACTATTACTGTTCATCTTTGGCTACGGCATTAATCTGGATTCCAGTCGTCTGCACGTCGGCATCCTGATGGAACAGCAAAGCGAAGAGGCACGGGATCTGGCAAACACGTTCAGCGCCTCCCCCTTCATCGAACCGACAATCAGCGACAATCGTCAGCAGTTAATTCAACTGATGCAGGCAGGCAGTATTCGTGGCCTGATCGTCATCCCTAATGATTTTGCCGAGCGCATGGCTCGCCCTGAAACCCAAGCCTCGCTTCAAGTCATCACTGACGGGAGTGAGCCTAACACCGCCAATTTTGTTCGCGGGTATGCCGAAGGCGTCTGGCTTATCTGGCAACAGCAGCGTGCCAGCGATCGTGGTGAGGAATTCAAGCAACTGATCGAGCCTCAACTGCGCTATTGGTTTAACCCTGCCGCCATCAGTCAGCACTTCATCATTCCCGGTGCCATTACCATCATCATGACCGTCATCGGCGCAATACTCACCTCGTTGGTCATCGCTCGTGAGTGGGAACGCGGAACCATGGAAGCGTTACTTTCCACTCAGGTTACCCGCGGTGAATTATTGCTGGCTAAACTGATCCCCTACTATTTTCTCGGCATGTTCGCCATGGTGCTGTGCATTCTGGTATCAACTTTTCTGATGAAGGTGCCCTACCGTGGATCGCTACTGATTCTTTTTGGCGTCAGTAGCTTATTTCTCGCGAGCACTCTGGGGATGGGACTCCTGATTTCAACACTGACAAGGAATCAATTCAACGCCGCGATGGTCGCCCTCAACGCCGCTTTCCTGCCTGCCATTATGTTATCAGGCTTCATTTTCGAAATTGACAGTATGCCAGCGCTGGTGAGCGGCGTGTCTTACCTCATCCCTGCTCGCTATTTTGTCAGCACGCTACAAACGCTCTTCCTGGCTGGCAATATTGGCAGTGTACTGCTGATTAATCTGATGTTTCTTATCGCTTCTGCCATCGTTTTTATCGGCTTAACCGCCTGGAAAACCCGGCGCAGGCTGGATTAAGGAGTTCGCATGTTTCATCGTCTGTGGACATTAATCATCAAGGAATTACAGTCACTCTTGCGTGAACCGCAGACTCGCTCCATTCTGGTGTTGCCCGTGATCATTCAGGTTTGCGTCTTTCCTTTTGCTGCTACGTTGGATGTGACAAATGCCACGATCGCAATTTACAGCGAAGATAACGGTCATGCTGCGATTGAGCTGACGCAGCGCTTTGCCAAAGCGCAGTCTTTTTCCAACGTGGTGATGCTACATAGTCCATATGACATCGTGTCAACACTCGATAACCAGAAAGCGCTGCTGATTATTCGTTTTCCACCCCAGTTTTCACGCAATATTGTGAATGGACAGCAAACTACGCTGCCGATCATTCTGGATGGTCGCCGCTCTAATAGCGCTCAGATCGCCGCCAATGATGTACAGCAGATCGTGCGTGATTATCAGCTTGAATTGTCCGGCGATCAGCCAAAACAGAATAATAGCGAGTTGATTATCCGCCACTGGTATAACCCCAACCTCAATTACAAATGGTTTGTTGTGCCTTCCTTAATTGCCATGATTACCACGATTGGCGTGCTAATCGTCACGGCGCTCTCCGTTGCCCGCGAGCGCGAACAGGGCACGTTGGAACAACTGCTGGTTTCACCGCTGTCTACCTGGCAAATATTTGTAGGTAAAGCGATACCGGCCTTAATCGTTGCCTCATTTCAAGCGACCGTCGTACTACTGGCTGGCATTCTGGCGTACCAAATTCCTTTCGCGGGTTCGTTGCTGCTTTTCTATGCCACGATGCTACTCTATGGCCTATCGCTCGTTGGATTCGGCCTATTGATTTCATCACTCTGCGCCACACAGCAACAGGCATTTATCGGTGTGTTTGTCTTTCTCATGCCCGCTATTCTGCTCTCTGGCTACGTATCTCCCGTAGAAAATATGCCCGAATGGTTGCAGCAGTTGACCTGGATTAACCCTATCCGACACTTTACTGACATAACTAAACAGATTTACCTGAAAGATGCTGACTTCACGATTATCTGGCACAGCTTATGGCCATTATTGGTGATTACGGCGACGACCGGCAGTGCCGCTTATGCCATTTTCCGTCGGAATATTGCGTGAAAGCTGAGTAAAACAAAGGCGCGGGAACCGCGCCTGAGAAAGGATCGAACAACAAGAAAGATTAACGACGGTTGCCGAAAATGCGTAACAGCATCAGGAACAGGTTAATGAAGTCGAGATACAACGTCAGTGCACCAACAATC
The DNA here is from genome assembly GCF_046237015.1 of Pectobacterium hainanensis. Lineage (NCBI taxonomy): Bacteria > Pseudomonadati > Pseudomonadota > Gammaproteobacteria > Enterobacterales > Pectobacteriaceae > Pectobacterium > Pectobacterium hainanensis. The sequence goes on along the minus strand of NZ_JBJYIN010000008.1, from coordinate 31,589 downwards.
GCATATTTGCGGAAGTTGTCTTTATCATCAACCGATAACGTTTCGCCGATATTTTTCAGCTTCTGGGTGTCATACGCCGTCAGCCCGACAAACACCACCACGCCAATATAAGTTACTGCCCACATCAGCGCTTCGCTCTTCAGCCAGAAGTTAACCAGCGAGGCCAGAATGATCCCGATCAACGCCATGAATAGCATACTGCCGAGGCCGCTTAAATCGCGTTTCGTGGTATAGCCATACAGGCTCATCGCCCCGAACATCCCAGCGGTGATAACAAATGTGCTGGCGATAGACTCGCCTGAATACAGTATAAAAATACTGGAAAGCGTCAGCCCGGTCAGCGCGGAATACAGCATGAACAAGCTGGTTGCCACACCACCACTCAGGCGTTGCACCATACCAGAGATAACAAACACCAACCCTAATTGTGCGATGATCAAACCAAAGAAGGTAATTTGGCTGGAGAAAACAAAATTCAGTACGGCAGGTGTATTCGCTGCATACCAGGAGACGAACGCCGTTAGCAGCAGGCCGCAGGTCATCCAGCCATAAACCTGTGCCATATAAGTCTGAAGACCAGACTGTGAGCGCTCAACGATTGAATCCGAGCGTGGATATCTGTCCATGATGTTACCTTTGCATAAAGTTATCTGATTAACGCGGCCTGAACCGCCTGTTTGAGGGATCGAGACGAAATATGTTCTCCCTACCCTCTTTTTATCCTAACACAGAAATCGCCTACCAGCGTTGCGCAGCCTGTTTATCGCTGTCACGCGATTCCACCCAGCGTTCACCTTCCGGCGTTGCTTCCCGTTTCCAGAACGGCGCACGGGTTTTCAGATAGTCCATCATAAACTGAGCGGCATCAAACGCCGAGCTACGATGGGCAGCACTGACGCCAACAAACACAATTTCATCACCTGGGTAAAGTGCACCTACGCGATGAATCACGCTCACACGCGGCAATTCCCAGCGTTCTCGCGCCAGCTCGACAATCTCTGCCAGTGCCTTTTCCGTCATGCCAGGATAATGCTCTAGCGTCAACGCGCTAACATTTTTATCCAGATTATGGTTACGCACTTTGCCAGTAAACGTGACGACGGCACCATCTTCATCACACTGCGACAGCCACTGGTACTCATCACCCACGTTGAAGCACTCTTCGCCGACCCGAATACGTGTTTCTGCCACAATCAACCTCCCGTTACCGGTGGGAAAAAAGCAACTTCATCTCCGTCCTGTAACGGATGCGATAACTCAACCAATGACTGATTCACCGCCGCCAGCAGTTTGCCTGATTCCAACGCTAACGCCCAACGCGTACCGCGCTGACATAACGCCTGCCGAACGTCTTCCACAGTGGCATAATCGGCAGGCAGCGATAGGCTTTCTGTCTCGATCAGCTCACGCACCTGAGCAAAAAAAAGAACCTTAATCATGCGCCCTCCACCGTAAAATCTCCGGACTTTCCACCACTTTTTGCCAGCAGACGTACGGGGCCAATCACCATGTCCTTCTGCACGGCTTTACACATATCATAAATCGTCAAGGCCGCCACAGACGCCGCCGTCAGCGCCTCCATCTCCACGCCGGTTTTCCCCGTCAAGCGGCACACGGACTCAATACGAACCCGATTGTGCTCCGGTTGCGCTTCCAGCTCGACGGCAACTTTACTCAGCAACAGCGGATGGCAAAGAGGAATCAGTTCCCAGGTACGTTTTGCAGCCTGAATCCCGGCGATACGGGCTGTCGCAAACACATCACCCTTGTGGTGGCTGCCCGCAATAATCATGGCCAACGTCTGCGGTGCCATTTCAACAAAGGCTTCCGCTCGGGCTTCTCGTACCGTCTCCGCTTTGGCAGAAACATCCACCATCACGGCTTCGCCAGCGGCGTTAATGTGGGTCAATTGTGGCTTAGATGATGACATAATGAATTAAGGCTTATCGTTAAGAGAGTTTTTTCAAATGTGGGTAGAAGTTGCACGGTTTCTGACGCGCATCCAACTGTTCCTGAATAATACGTTCCCAGGCGGAATGGCAAGCTCGCGTCGAGCCAGGCATCGCAAAAATCAGCGTTTGATTGGCCAACCCGGCGGTCGCTCGAGACTGTAACGTCGCGGTGCCAATATCTTCATACGACACCATGCGGAATAATTCACCGAATCCCTCGATTTCACGATCGAATAATACCCCAATCGCTTCCGGCACCACGTCGCCAGCTGTAAACCCTGTACCACCATTAATCAGAATAACCTGTACCGTATCACTCGCAATCCAGGCTGAAACCTGAGCTCGGATCTGGTACAAATTTTCTTTAACAATACCACTGGCAACAATGTGATGCCCGGCAGACGCTGCGGCTTCACGCAGATAATCTCCCGACGTGTCATCGGCTGCTGTACGTTTTTCCGATACCGTAAGCACGGCAAGATTAAGAGGAATAAATTCGCTGCTGACTTTACTCATACCAACTCCTGATTCATATCAAACGTCTGACGAATAAACGTTGTGGGGCCTTAGCCACCAATAAACGACAGATTCTGCGTAATGCCACTATTGCCTTGATGCAAAAAGTGGGTCTGTTTTTTGGTCGACAGACCACCAGAAATACGCATTTTCAACGCATCTAGCTGTCGATCGTCGCTCATAAGATCACGAAGAGGAATACCCTGTTCACCGAACAGGCAAAGATGCAGATTGCCTGTCGCAGATACCCGCAGGCGATTACAGCTTAAACAGAAATCTTTCTCGTAAGGCATGATCAATCCGATCTCACCTTGATAATCAGCATGTTGGAAGACTTGCGCCGGACCATCACTACGCCCGCGCACTTGCTGCACCCAGCCCTGCGACAGTAGACGTTGGCGAATCACATCGCCGGAAACGTGGTGCTGCTGAAACAACGCCCCCCCTTCACCGGTTTCCATCAACTCGATAAACCGCAGTTGAATCGGGCGATGCTTAATCCACGTCAGAAATGCCTGTAAACTGTTGTCGTTGACATCACGCATCAGTACGGTATTCACCTTCACTTTGGCAAAACCACACTCAAATGCGGCATCAATACCGTCCATCACCTGGCGAAATTTGTCTTGTCCGGTGATAGCATGAAACTGTCTGGCATCCAGGCTATCTACGCTCACATTCAATGCCGTCAGTCCAGCGTTACGCCATTGCGCAACATCGCGGGCCAATCGATAGCCATTGGTCGTCACCGCCAACGTGCGGATAGCAGGGTTTTCACGAATCGCCGCAATAATTTCAACAAAATCACGACGCAAAGAGGGCTCGCCTCCCGTCAAACGGACTTTCTCCGTTCCCAGTTCGGCAAACGCACGGCTGACACGCCGGATTTCGTCAAGCGATAAGAAATGATGAGGGTTGTTGCCCTGCGGCTTATAACCGTCCGGCAAACAATAAGCACAGCGAAAGTTGCATACGTCGGTTATCGACAGACGCAAATAATAGAACTTGCGCGCAAACGCATCAGTCAGTTGACTTACCATAAACACCTTTCCAAATACGGGAGATGCAGGCATTTCTACCTCGCACCCTGGTGACGCTTAGGTCACGGCCAGAGCACCTTATCATGTGATTTAACACATCACTTAGGCACCAAGGCTAGGAGTTTGACTCTCGACAGCACCGCGGCAAAGAAAGCCAGCCATGCGAAACGAGAATCGTATTTTCACTATTCAGTCTAAAGCCAACAATGACAGTTAGCCACTTAAAAAATCGGTATATAAATAAATATATAGCGATTTTTCAATACCTTATGTTAAACAAGCATACTGTAAAATGTATCGCGTAAATTGTCTCAGGTCATACATCGAGTCGGATTCTTCGCCTTTTAAACAAAAATCAGCTACCTTAGCCGCAATAAAAATCGGTTCGATCCCTTCCTACACGTTCAGCCATTAAGGATTACTATGCGCAATCGCACGTTAGCCGACCTCGATCGGGTTGTTGCCTTGGGAGGCGGACACGGTTTGGGCCGGGTCATGTCTTCCTTGTCTTCTCTGGGATCGCGGCTAACCGGTATTGTCACCACCACCGACAATGGCGGTTCAACCGGACGTATCCGCCGTTCAGAAGGCGGGATCGCCTGGGGAGACATGCGTAATTGCCTGAACCAATTGATCACGACGCCCAGTATTGCTTCTGCGATGTTTGAATACCGTTTTAACAGCAATGGCGAACTTGCGGGCCATAATCTGGGGAATCTGATGCTGAAAGCCCTCGATCATTTGAGCGTTCGCCCACTCGAAGCAATCAATTTGGTGCGCAATTTGCTGAAAGTCGATGCTTTCTTAATCCCGATGTCCGAACACCCTGTCGATTTGCAGGCCACCGATGAACTTGGGAATCCCGTTTACGGGGAGGTCGCTATCGACCAACTCACCACAATGCCGCATGAACTTACGCTATTTCCTCCGGTACAGGCGACTCAGGAAGCACTGACTGCCATTGCGCAAGCAGACCTGATTCTCATCGGCCCCGGCAGCTTTCTGACCAGCCTGATGCCGCTACTGTTGCTCTCCGACCTCACCCAGGCATTGCGCCGAACGCCTGCGCCGATGGTCTACATTGGCAATTTAGGCGATGAACAGAACCAAGCCGCCGCCAAACTTTCACTCAGGGAAAAACTGGATCTCATGGAAGAAAAGATTGGTCGGCAAGTTATCGACGCCGTTATCGTCAGCCCCAAAGTGGATGTCAGCCAGATACATGATTGTCTGGTCGTACAACAGCCGCTAGCGGCCGAAGACGTACCACATCATCACGATCGTCAGTTGTTACGTCAGGCAATAGAAACGGTATTACAGCGGCTCGGATAATTATTGTCGTAGCCAGGGCGTGTGCGTGACAGCCACCAGCATGCCTTCAGGACTCAGGAAACGAGTGACACGCTGCCCCCAAGGCTCCAATCGATTATCGACCAGCAGCGTATAGCCATGGGCCTTAATCGCCTGCGTGGCTTGCGCCATATCCGCCACATCAAACTCCAGCCAACTCTGCGGCACTGGCAACGTGGATGGCCATGTTTTCTGCCCAAAGCAAGATTCGCTAGCCTGTTCCAGCGGCCATACGGCAAAGTGTTTTACCCCCTCCAACGCGTCCGTTACCAGATAATCAGGATTCTCAGCCATCGGTTTCAATGGCAAACGCAATGTATCAACGTAAAATGCCGCGCTAGCCGTCGAGGAGTTGGCTATTGGGCCAAAACCTGCCACAAACAAGACGTCTACGCCAGGTATCGTGATATCCATCGTTTCCCCTCCATCAAGACACAGCAATAAATTGAGCCCGTAGCGCCTGAACTTCGTCACGCAGGCTGGCCGCTTCCTCAAACTCCAGATTCTGCGCATGCGTCATCATTTTACTTTCAAGCTCACGAATCTTTTGTTCCAACGCTTTTGGCGTCATTAATCCATAACTGGCTGAAGGTTCGGCCGCTTTCTTACTGCGTCCTTTGCCTCTTCCGTTACTCGGTTGACCAAGCTGCAAAATGTCGGCAATTTTCTTGTTCAGCCCTTGCGGTACAATGCCATGTTTCAGGTTGTAGGCCTGTTGCTTTTCACGACGACGTTCAGTCTCGCTAATTGCTCGCGCCATTGACGGCGTAATTTTATCGCCATACAAAATCGCTTTTCCTTTGAGGTTCCGCGCCGCACGACCAATCGTCTGGATCAGCGATCGTTCTGAACGCAAGAAGCCTTCCTTGTCTGCATCCAGAATCGCCACCAGCGAGACTTCTGGCATATCCAGACCTTCTCGTAGCAGGTTGATCCCCACCAGCACATCAAATTCGCCAAGCCGCAGATCGCGAATGATTTCCACTCGCTCAACGGTATCAATATCCGAATGCAGATAACGGACGCGTTCCCCATGCTCCTCAAGATATTCCGTTAAATCCTCGGCCATTCGTTTGGTGAGCGTCGTCACCAATACCCGCTCATTTACCGCCGCTCGCTGACGAATTTCAGACAATAAATCATCGACCTGTGTAGCAACCGGGCGAACTTCAAGTATCGGGTCCAGCAGGCCAGTCGGACGCACAACCTGATCGATCACCTCACTACCCGATTTCTCCAATTCATAGTTTCCTGGCGTTGCAGAAACGTAAATCGTCTGCGGAGCCAGTGCCTCAAACTCTTCGAATTTCATTGGCCGGTTATCCAGCGCCGACGGTAGCCGGAAACCATATTCAACCAGCGTTTCTTTACGCGCCCGATCGCCACGATACATTCCGCCAATTTGCGGTATGGTCACGTGTGATTCATCCACGACCAGCAACCCGTCGGCAGGCAGATAATCAAACAAGGTCGGCGGAGGCTCGCCGGGCCCGCGACCAGACAGAAAACGTGAATAGTTTTCAATACCGGAGCAATAGCCCAGTTCGTTCATCATCTCCAGATCAAACTGCGTGCGCTGACTCAGTCGCTGCTCTTCCACCAGCTTATCGTTCGCCAACAACACCTTTCTACGCTCGGCCAGCTCAACCTTAATATCTTCCATTGCCTGCAAAATACGCTCTCGCGGCGTCACGTAGTGCGTTTTCGGGTAAATGGTATAGCGCGGCATCGTCTGAACAACATGCCCCGTCAGCGGATCAAATAACGATAGCCGTTCGACTTCCTCATCGAACAATTCGACACGCAACGCGATATCATCCGATTCGGCGGGGAATATATCGATCACCTCCCCACGCACGCGAAACGTACCGCGCTGAAATACCTGATCATTGCGCGTATATTGCAGCTCAGCCAACCGCCGCAAGATCGCGCGTTGGTCAATCAACATACCTTGTGTCAGGTGCAGCATCATTTTCAAATAAAGATCGGGATCGCCCAAACCGTAAATAGCGGAAACCGAAGCGACCACCACCACATCTTTTCGCTCCAACAGTGCTTTGGTCGCAGAAAGGCGCATCTGTTCAATATGTTCGTTCACTGACGCATCTTTCTCGATAAACGTATCGGAACTGGGAACATACGCCTCTGGCTGGTAGTAATCGTAATACGAGACAAAGTATTCCACCGCGTTATCCGGGAAAAAGGCCTTCATCTCACCGTAAAGCTGTGCCGCCAGCGTCTTGTTCGGCGCCAGAATCATGGTTGGACGATTTAAATCAGCAATAACATTGGCGATAGTGAACGTTTTACCGGACCCCGTCACGCCAAGCAGCGTCTGATGCGCTAACCCATCCTCCAGCCCCTCTTCCAGGCGACGGATGGCCTCGGGTTGATCGCCCGCGGGTTTAAAATCGGACTTCAGTTTAAAGACTTTACTCATAGTTAACTACGCTACTCATCATGCCTGGTTGCCCATGGCAAGCGGATGGGACGGTTTGAACAGAATCAGCCTGTATTTTACAATCTATGGGATAGGGTGATGTCTTTCCACGCTGATTATTATGGGAACCTAACGTGGATTTTACCACCCACATAATACTGGATATAAAAACAGCATCAAGGAAATTATTCCGCTATTGGATAATGATTAAGCAAAGCAATTGGCTAGCACATTCATCGCCGTTCTGCCAGAAGATATCATCCCTATTTATCCCCAATTTCACCTTTTTTTTAACGTGTGGGCGTTACTTATGTTGCTAATTCATGCAGCTCGACATTAGGCATAAAAAAGAAACTTGATTTTAATTAACATTATGATTTTGAATAAATTATCTAAAAAGCGGAGAATAGCGTCAACCTGCCGTCAACCCGCGCCCGCTCTCGTCTGACGTGATTTTTCTATCTCTAATGCACACAGTTATCCACAGAAATGGTGGATAACTCCCACAACCCCGCATCCCCCCTGAGTTGTAGAAATACCCGCTTTATCCTATATCGCCATGAATATGGATTTTTTTCCCACTCTTTGTGCGATTTATCTTATAAGTATTAGATTGAAAAATACTAAAAACAATCATTAGCCCAAACGAGACAAATCAATATACTGCCCCAAATTATGCCGCTGCGGCGCACCCAAATGGGGAATTTCGCCCAACATTGGCGCAGAGAGATGATGCTGTAGATAGTTTAGGTATTCCTGATGTCGTTTTCCCGGTCGGATAATATCGTTCGCGATCCAACCGGCCAGCCGCAATCCTGAATGTGCAATCACATTGGCAGTCAGTAACGCATGATTTATGCAACCTAATTTGATCCCCACCACCAGAATAACCGGCAGTTGTTCCTGATTGACCCAATCGGCAAACGTTTCTTGCTCCGACAGCGGCGTAAACCATCCCCCTGCCCCTTCCACCAACACCCAATCCGCTCGCGTTTCCAACGCGCGAAGCCCAGAAGATAGCTCAGACAAATGAATTGGCCGCCGTTCTTCTCTACTGACAATGTGCGGTGACGTTGGCTCCACAAATGCCATCGGATTCACTGCCTGATAATCAAGCGAGACACTGCTGTTAGCCTGAAGGGCCAGCGCATCGCTATTACGAACGCCCTCTGGCGTGAGCTCGCTACCAGATGCCACAGGTTTATAGCCAACCGTACGATATCCGGCATGATTTGCCGCCTGCAACAACGCGCAACTGGCTATCGTTTTGCCGACCTCGGTATCGGTACCGGTGACGAACCAGCGCTTAATCACGATAAATCACTCCATAAATTAATTGATAGGTAAGTGGGTACCCTTCGGAATGGTATGGGTAAAGCGTTGATAAACGGTTCAGCCGGGTGCGACTCAACAACCCAGGGGTTCGCCCCTGATGCAACCAGGTCGCGCCAATGCCTTTCAACGACTTCATCAACTCGAATACACTTGGGAAATAGCAGGTGACATGCTCACGGTGAAGTTGATAGCGATATGGCTGACACGCCGCCTCTATTACATCAGGCGTGAGGAAAGAGTTGACCCGATGCGTGCCATCCAACTGCAACCAGGCTTGTGACAGTTCTTTCAACGATCCCGCCGCTAGCGTAGAAAAAGCGATAACGCCGTTTGAACGCGTAACGCGATACAGCTCGGCCAACGCCTGGGGCAAATCATCACACCACTGCACCGCTAAATTGCTGTAGCTCATATCTACACAACCCGTTTCCAACGGCAGGCTCTCGATATCGCCTTGCACATAATGTTCGGCGACCTGTTGCTCATTGGCATACGCTAACATCGCCGGAGAAAGATCCAGCGCCGTTACCTGTTTTCCCTGCTGCTGCCAATAGCGACTGAAGTACCCCGTCCCGCAACCGGCATCAAGCACCTGTTTCCCCGTCTGTGGTGGGATAAAATCGAGCAAGCGTTTACCTGTGGTACGTTGTAATTCAGCAAAACGATCGTAACCCGTAGCCGCCCGGCCAAACGCTCGTGCAATCGCCTGCTTGTGATCTTGGTCAACAGACATGATGGATCGCCGCCAGCAATTGCTCGATATCTTCCGGTTGATGAGACGCCGTTAGCGTAATACGCAATCGCGCACTGCCCGGGGGGACGGTGGGAGGACGCATCGCGCTAACCCAAAGATTCTGTTCTCGCAGTGCCGCCATGAGGGCAAGCGCCCGGGCATTATCACCTACCACCAGAGGCTGGATAGCACTTGATGAGTTCATCAGTTGGTACGACGCAGTAGAAAAGCCGGCCCGGAACTGCGCAATATTACGCTGTAACGCATCCCGCCGTTCCTGTTCGTTGCGAATACAGTTTAGCGCGGCACTGAGCGCACAGGCTTGAGCTGCTGGCATCGCCGTGCTGTAAATCAGATGACGGGCGAACTGCAAGAAATATTCAGCGAGAGGCTCATCGCATAACACCGCTGCCCCACTGACACCAAATGCCTTACCGAATGTCACCACTAACAGATCGGGTTTGACACCCTGCTGCCAGCAACTTCCTCGCCCTGCCTCTCCGAAAACACCAATGCCGTGGGCATCATCCACCATCAGTAGCGCATCGTGCGCTTTCGATTGCGCATACAGTTGCGCTAATGGCGCACTATCGCCATCCATGCTGAAGACACCTTCGGTCACCACCAGCGTTTGACCGTCTTCTGGCTTTTCCAGCAATTGTTGCAGACTCTCCGCCTGATTATGCGAAAAGCGCCGCAGTGTCGCAGGTGAATGTACTGCCGCCTCTAATAATGAGGCATGGCTCAATTTATCGGCCAGAATCCGGTCACCCGCTTGCATTAACGCAGCGATAATCGCCTGATTCGCCGCGTAGCCGGAAATCAATAATATCGCTCGTGGATAGCCCAGCCAGTCGGCCAGTTGCGCTTCCAGTGTGGCATGTGCATCGGTATAGCCTGTCACATGACCCGAACCGCCGCTGCCAATACCGTACCGCTCCGCGCCCTGCTGCCAGGCACGAATGATCTCTGGATGATGGCTCAACCCCAGATAATCATTACTGGAAAAATTCAGATAACGGCGTTCATCCTGCACCAGCCAGCGTCCATTTCCACCCTGATTAACCTGCCGCCAACGGTATGCATCGTCCTGTTGCCGTTGCGTCAACGCCTGCGCAATGCGTGCTTGCCAACTCATCGTACCGGGCTCCGCGTTATCTTACTTTTCTGTACGGATGATTCAGCTTTAGACAAACACACGATCTTAAACCGCCGCATTGTAAAACTGCTCGCTATCACCGTGGGTCAATTGATTCACCAACCGCGCCTGCTGTTGGTTATCACCGTACTCAACTTCGGTCTGCTGCGGATTCAGCCCGAGTTTGCGGAACAACATCACATCTTTGTCTTCTTTCGGATTCGGTGTGGTCAGCAGTTTGCAGCCATAGAAAATGGAGTTAGCGCCCGCCATAAAACACATGGCTTGCGTTTGTTCACTCATCTGTTCACGCCCTGCCGATAGTCGCACGTAAGACGATGGCATCATGATGCGCGCGACGGCAATGGTGCGGATAAAATCAAACGGATCAACGTCATCGTTATCGGCTAAAGGCGTTCCCTTCACCTTGACCAGCATATTAATCGGCACACTTTCCGGCGGCTTGGGCAGGTTAGCCAACTGTACCAAGAGTCCGGCTCTGTCTCGTACCGTTTCGCCCAGCCCGACAATACCGCCCGAGCAGACTTTAATCCCGGCATGTCGTACTTTCCCCAGCGTATCCAGGCGTTCCTGATAACTGCGCGTCGTGATGATATTGCCGTAGAACTCTGGGGAGGTATCCAGATTGTGGTTATAGAAATCCAGCCCCGCCGAGGCGAGTCTCTCCGCCTGATCGCCACTCAACGTCCCAAGCGTCATACAGGTTTCCATACCCAGTTCCTTAACCCCCTGGACCATCTGCTCCAGATAAGGCATATCGCGCTCATGCGGGTTTTTCCACGCGGCCCCCATACAAAAACGGGTCGAACCGGCGGCTTTTGCCTGACGTGCTGATTCCAGCACTTGTTCCACCTGCATCAGCCGCTCGGTTTCAATGCCTGTCCGATAACGCGAGCTTTGTGGACAATACTTACAATCTTCCGGGCAAGCGCCAGTTTTTATCGATAGCAGTGTACTAACCTGCACCTGACGAGGGTCAAAATGCTGACGGTGGACCTGCTGAGCCTCAAACATCAGTTCCAGAAATGGTTTATTAAAAAGATCCTTTGCTTGCTCAAGCGTCCAGTAAATGCGGTCAGCCATCACGGCGTCTCCAAAATAAAATTGTTTCGCCAGTTTAAATCTACCCGATATACTGTCAACCAAATTATATCCAGTTTGGTTTACGTAAAAAATAGTATGAACTCGATGACTCCAGAAGATTTAGCATTTGATCGATGCCATATCTGGCACCCTTACACCTCAATGACACAACCACTTCCCTGCTATCCCGTCGTGTCGGCGACTGGCGTAGAACTTCAGCTTGATGATGGGCGTAAACTCATTGATGGCATGTCTTCCTGGTGGGCTGCCATTCATGGCTATAACCACCCGGCGATAAATCAGGCGGTACAGCAGCAACTTTCCCAGATGTCACACGTCATGTTTGGTGGCATTACGCATCCTGCCGCTGTCGCGCTCTGCCGCCAGCTCGTGTCAATGACTCCCGCTGAACTAGAGTGTGTTTTCCTCGCTGACTCAGGATCGGTTGCCGTTGAAGTCGCAATGAAAATGGCACTACAGTACTGGCAGGCTCGAGGTGAAAAACGGCAGCGTTTCCTCACACTGCGCCATGGTTATCATGGCGATACGCTCGGCGCGATGTCGGTTTGTGATCCGCAAAACTCCATGCATAGCCTTTATCAAGGCTATCTTCCCAATCATTTGTTTGTCACTGCACCACAGTGCTCCTTTGGCAGTGATTGGCAAGATGCCGATATCGCTCCTTTGCGGAATGCGCTAGCCGAACGATCGCATGAAATTGCCGCGATCATTCTGGAGCCGATTGTTCAGGGGGCTGGAGGAATGCGGTTTTATCATCCGACCTATCTCCGACACGTTCGCGAACTGTGTGATCAATACCACGTATTATTGATTGCGGATGAAATCGCGACGGGGTTTGGCCGCACAGGAAAACTGTTCGCTTGTGAGCATGCCAAAATTTCACCCGATATCATGTGTCTGGGGAAAGCATTGACTGGCGGCTACATGACACTATCTGCCACGCTGACAACCAGAGCTATCGCCACCACGATTAGCAATGGTGAAGCAGGATGCTTTATGCACGGCCCGACATTCATGGGTAACCCACTCGCCTGTGCTGCCGCCAACGCGAGTTTATCGCTACTGGCAACGAATCATTGGCAGGCACAGGTTAGTGCGATAGAACAGCAATTGCGCCAGGCGCTCATGCCGCTCGCCACATCCGAACGCGTCGCCGGTGTGCGGGTTTTGGGCGCGATCGGGGTGGTTGAAACGCACCAACCTGTCAATATGGCGCGGTTGCAGCACTTTTTTGTCGAACAGGGTGTCTGGATTCGGCCGTTTGGTAAACTGATCTATCTCATGCCGCCGTTCATCATTCATCCCGAACAATTACACCGACTTACCACCGCTATCGGTGATGCACTGGCAAACGCCAGTCTATTTAACGATTAATCCTATACCCCAAGTTGGTATCAGAAGACGGCCAGCCCATCATATTGCCCGGAAAACCTGTGAGCTGTAGCACGCTAATTCTATTAGCGTTATGATAGCCACTCAATTAATCAGGAATTTCCTATGCGCAATACGATCACTCTGTGCTGGCAGTATTTACGCGCTTTCGCATTGATTTACCTCTGTCTGTTGGCGGGCAATGCGATATCCGCGCTACTTCCGCTGACTATCCCCGGTAGCATCATTGGTATGCTGGTTCTGTTCGCGCTGCTTGCCTCGCAGATCCTGCCGTCAACCTGGGTAAAGCCCGGTTGCCATCTGCTAATCCGTTATATGGCATTGCTGTTTGTCCCTATTGGTGTGGGCGTAATGAGCTATTACGAACTGCTTAAACAACAGTTCGGCCCCATTGTCGTATCCTGTGCGATCAGCACTTTTATTGTGATGCTCGTCGTCGGTTTCAGCACGCAACTCATGCAACGAGAAAAAATCATCGCAGATAATCGTCTGCAAGATGAGGATAAAAAATAATGTTGGCCTCTTTATGGTGGTCTTTGCCACTCACGCTGTTTGTCTTTTTTGCCGCACGTCGACTGGCGATTTGGACCAAAATGCCATTGCTGAACCCGTTACTGATCTCAATGGCCATTATCATCCCGCTGCTTTTGTTATTGGATATTCCTTACGACCATTATTTCAAAGGTAGCGAGGTCCTCAACGATTTACTACAACCCGCAGTCGTCGCGTTAGCCTTTCCTTTATACGAGCAATTACATCAGATTCGAGCCCGTTGGAAATCGATCATCAGCGTTTGTTTTATCGGTAGCGTGACCGCCATCGTGACAGGAACCATGGTCGCATTGTGGATGGGGGCATCACCAGAGATCGCGGCATCCGTGTTACCGAAATCCGTTACTACCCCCATTGCCATGGCCGTCGCCAGTTCCATTGGCGGTATTCCTGCAATCAGTGCGGTTTGCGTGATTTTTGTGGGCATTTTGGGCGCGGTATTGGGGCACAGCCTGTTCAACCGCGTCGGTATCAAAACCAAGGCAGCGCGCGGCTTGTCAATGGGAACCGCATCGCACGCGTTGGGCACGGCACGTTGTGCCGAAGTCGATTTTCAGGAAGGTGCTTTCAGCTCATTAGCACTGGTTATTTGCGGCATTATTACCTCGCTGATCGCACCGTTTGTTTTTCCTCTTCTACTGCAATTCGTTGGTCAGTAGTTCGGCATGAAATTTGAGAAACATCTCGCATTTAACGTTTAACTTTCATGCCTTTCATCTCAAAGGAGATATGTATCACCATTTATAGCTGATTCGCTCTCTAACATAAGGTTCATTGACCCGCTCACGAGTAAGCCACTATGCACCCACGATTCGATAACGCTTTTCAACGGTTACCTGGCGATTTGCAGTCTGCGCTATTCCCCATCCTGAGCCGCCACGATTTTTCCGCTATGCTCACGAATGATGAGGTCGAAAATCTGTGTCTTTCCAGTCATATGACTCGCGATTCGCTGGCATTAGCATTGTTACCGTTAGCGGCTTCCTGTGCTCAAGCTGAAATTTCTCATTTCCAGGTCGGCGCGATCGCACAAGGCGTGAGCGGCAACATCTATTTTGGTGCCAATATGGAATTTGCTCATGTGCAGTTACAACAAACCGTGCATGCAGAACAAAGTGCCATCGTCCATGCCTGGCTGCGCAATGAAAAAGCGTTAACGTCTATTACGGTGAATTACACACCTTGCGGCCATTGCAGGCAGTTTATGAATGAACTGAACTGCGCCTCAACGCTTCTCATCCAATTACCGGGGCACCAACCTGCGCGACTCAGCTATTATTTGCCCGATGCGTTTGGACCGAACGATTTACAAATCAAAACGTTGTTGCTGGATGACATCAATCATGGTTATCAATTGGACAATGCAGACCGATTAACATTACAAGCATTGGAGGCAGCCAACCGTAGCCACGCACCATACAGCCACGCAATCAGCGGCATCGCGCTGGAAACGGTGAACGGCCATATTTATACGGGTCGTTATGCGGAAAACGCCGCATTTAACCCCAGCCTGCCACCGTTGCAAGCCGCTCTGAATGTAATGAATCTTGCCGGAGAAGCGCCAACCGATATCGTTCGAGCCACGCTCGTCGAACGTCGACATGCCGCTATCAGTCAGTACGCCGCGTCGCAGATCATACTGGGAGAATTGGGGTGTACCGATGTTGCACTGTGTTTCATGGATGAATAATAGAAATGTAAACAAGATGAATCGATTCATCTTATTTTTTCCCACGGATGCAAGTCATCTGTAACTATTTTAATTAACATTTCCTGTACATATTTTCTGGGTAATTTAAGATCCGGCTCAGCTTTTATTGATCTCCCCTTGGATTCGTTTCTGTTACCCGAAGAGTAAAAAAAGTCATGGAATTAGAATACGAAAGTAAACGTCCCCTCTACATCCCTTATGCTGGCCCTATCCTGCTTGAGTTCCCATTGCTGAATAAAGGTAGCGCATTTACCCAAGAAGAACGCGCTAACTTTAACCTGCATGGTTTATTGCCTGAAGCGGTTGAAACCATTGAAGAACAGGCTGAACGAGCCTGGCGTCAATATCAGGAATTCAAGAACGATATCGATAAGCATGTCTATCTGCGCAACATCCAAGATACCAACGAAACCCTATTCTACCGCCTGCTGGATGCTCACCTGAGTGAAATGATGCCAATCATTTACACCCCAACGGTAGGCGAAGCCTGTGAGCATTTCTCTGATATCTATCGTCGGGCACGCGGCTTATTTATTTCCTACCCAAATCGTGCCTATATTGACGACATGTTACAGAATGCCACCGAGCAGAATGTAAAAGTCATTGTGGTCACTGATGGGGAACGTATTTTAGGACTAGGCGATCAGGGTATTGGTGGTATGGGTATTCCGATCGGTAAACTGTCTCTATACACCGCCTGTGGCGGCATTAGCCCAGCTTATACCCTGCCAGTCGTTCTGGATGTTGGCACGAATAACCCACAGCGCCTAAACGATCCGCTGTACATGGGCTGGCGTCATCCTCGTATTACGGATGACGAATATTACGCGTTTGTTGATGAATTTATTCAGGCCGTCAAACGCCGTTGGCCGAACGTCTTGTTACAGTTCGAAGATTTCGCCCAGAAAAACGCCACGCCGCTGTTGAATCGCTATCGTGATGAAATCTGTAGTTTTAATGATGATATTCAGGGAACGGCTGCGGTTGCGCTGGGTAGTCTGATTGCCGCCAGCCGAGCGGCGGGTAGCCAACTGCGCGACCAAACCGTTGTGTTCCTCGGTGCTGGTTCCGCCGGCTGTGGCATCGCTGAACAAATCATCGCCCAGATGAAGTCCGAAGGACTGAGTGAAAGCGAAGCTCGTGCACGCGTCTTTATGGTTGACCGTTTTGGCCTGTTGACGGATAAACTGCCTAACCTGCTTGATTTCCAAAGCAAACTGGTACAAAAAAGCGAGCAACTCACTCACTGGGATGCAGCCAGTGATGCTATCTCGCTGCTGGAAGTCGTCCGTAATGCCAAGCCCACCATCATGATTGGTGTGTCCGGCCAGCCTGGCCTGTTCACGGAAGAGATCATCCGTGAAATGCACAAACACTGTGCTCGACCAATCGTTATGCCACTGTCGAACCCAACATCTCGGGTAGAAGCGCGTCCGGAAGACATCATCCGCTGGACTGAAGGAGCCGCACTGGTCGCAACGGGGAGCCCGTTCAGCCCGGTCACCTATCAAGATAAGGTTTACCCTATTGCCCAGTGTAACAACTCATTTATCTTCCCTGGGATTGGCCTCGGCGTTCTGGCTTCCGGCGCAAAACGCATTACGGATGGCATGTTGATGGCAGCCAGTCGCGCATTGGCTGACTGTTCGCCTATGGCTAACAACGGTGAAGGGGCATTATTGCCGGATATCGCAGATATTCAAGACGTGTCCAAGCGCATTGCGCTGGAAGTAGGTAAAGCGGCGCAGTTGCAGGGCGTTGCCGTCGTTACATCTGCTGATGCGCTGGCAAAAGCCATCGCACACAACTTCTGGCAACCGCAGTATCGTAGTTATAAACGAACGTCTTTCTGATTGACCAATACCCCCTAAATAATTCGAGTTGCGTGAAGGCGGCAAGCGAAGGAATCCCGATGAGCTTACTTGAGTAAGTGATTCGGGTGACTGATCGTAGCCAACGCACAGGCAACTTGAAGTATGACGGGTGATTTGTTATGTAAAAACGCCGCCCAGTGATAACACTGGGCGGCGTTTATATTTTGACGCATTCACAATCACACTCTGCTCTTTACCCCTTCAGCTTCGGATCCAACGCATCGCGTAAACCATCGCCCAATAGGTTAAAAGCCAGCACCGTCAGGAAAATAGCCAGACTGGGGAAAATCGCCACGTGTGGCGCAATCACCATATCTGAACGAGCTTCATTTAACATCGCGCCCCATTCTGGCGTCGGAGGCTGTGCGCCAAGCCCCAGGAAAGACAAACTGGCCGCGGTAATAATTGACATCCCAATACGCATGGAGAAATACACCACTATCGACGA
Organism: Pectobacterium hainanensis; assembly: GCF_046237015.1. NCBI lineage: Bacteria > Pseudomonadati > Pseudomonadota > Gammaproteobacteria > Enterobacterales > Pectobacteriaceae > Pectobacterium > Pectobacterium hainanensis. Next base: position 13,983 of record NZ_JBJYIN010000008.1, on the reverse strand, counting down.
CACCGTACCGGGCAAAATATGACGAAAAACTATAACCCAATCAGATGCGCCAATGCTCCGCGCAGATTCGATGTAGGTTTGATGTTTCAATACCAGCGTATTCCCTCTCACCAAACGGGCAAATGCCGGGATGCTGAAAATCGCCACCGCGACAATCACATTCGCCATTCCGCTTCCCATGATGGCAACAACCGCAATCGCCAGCAGAATACCGGGAAAAGCGAACAACACATCGCAAATTCGCATAATAATGCGGTCCCACCAGCCTTCATAATATCCCGCCAGCAGCCCCAATGATGTACCAAGCAACATCCCAACCAGTACGGAAAAAATACCCGCTGCCAGCGAGATGCGGGTCCCCAGCAGAATACGACTGAAAATATCACGCCCCAGCGAATCCACGCCGAGCCAGTGCACCGCTGAAGGCCCTTCGTTTAACCGGTCATAATCAAAATAACTTTCTGCATCATAAGGAACTAGGTAAGGAGCCAGTAAAGCGATGAGTATCAGTAAAGCCACGAATATGCCCGCCAGCATAGCAACATGCTGATGGCGGAAACGCCGCCAGAACTCGCGCCACGGTGTGCGAATCTGATGCTCGCTGAGCACCGGCAGAGTGGATAACACCGCTTTGCGTCGCCAGTTTCTCATTCCCTTCCCTTATTTATAACGAATCGACGGGTTAATGGCGGCATACAACATGTCGACCAACAAATTAATCAGGATAAACTCCAGAGAAAACAACAAAACTTCAGCCTGAATAACGGGATAGTCTCGCATCTCGACCGAATCGACCAGCAATCGCCCCAAACCAGGCCAGTTAAATACTTTTTCAACCACAATCGAGCCGCCCAACAGAAAGCCAAACTGTAGCCCCATCATGGTGATAACAGGAATAAGCGCATTGCGTAACCCATGTTTGATCACCACCAGCGATTCTCTCACCCCTTTTGCCCGCGCAGTGCGCATATAATCTTCTTGCATCACTTCGACAAAAGAAGCTCGGGTGAAACGGGCCATCACCGCAGCCACTGCCGCCCCCAGCGTAATCGACGGCAAAATATAGTGCAGCCAGGTATCCGCCCCCACAGTAGGCAACCATCCCAACTCAACGGAAAAAACCTGCATCAGTAGCATACCCAGCGCAAAGGCAGGAAACGAGATTCCGGATACCGCCAGCGTCATACCAATCCTGTCTGGCCAACCATTGCGCCACACGGCCGATACCACACCGATTGCCATGCCAAAAATCACGGCCCAGACCATACTGCTGACCGTCAGCCAGAATGTCGGCATGAAACGTGTGGCAATCTCATCCACAACCGGTCGTTTAGATACGATGGACGTACCGAAATCGCCTTGCAGACTGCGCACAAAAAAACGCCAAAATTGTTCTGACAACGGTTTATCCAGCCCCAAATCCTGACGGACCAGCTCAACCACCGTGGCATCCGCTTCGCGACCGGCCGCCAGACGCGCAGGATCCCCCGGCAACAGATGGACAAACAGAAACACCAGTACCATGACGATCAGCAGCGTGGGAATTAGCCCTAATAAACGTTTAATAAAATAATTCAACATGGGTCGGTTTCTACCCTTACCCTCCACCAGTGTCAAAAAGGAGGGAGGCCGAACGGACCTCCCTGATGGCATGGAATTTCACCAAATTTACTCTTTCAGATCGGCATCATCAAAGCTGAACAGCGTATCTGGCATCACGTAAAATCCACTCAGTGTCTTACTATTCGCGGAAACCAGACGCTCCGTTGCCAGGAAAATCCACGGCGCATCGGCCCAAATTTTATCCTGTGCATCTTTGTACAATTTCTGCTTCTCGGTACGATCGGTTGTTTTAAGTGCGTTAGTCAAGTCCGCATCAACCTGTGGATTACTGTAAAATGCGGTATTAAACAACGCTGGCGGCCAGGATGAGGTTGCAAACAGCGGTGACAACGCCCAGTCAGCCTCGCCGGTCGACGCGGACCAGCCGGTATAGAACAGGCGGACACCCGTGTCCTTCACCCCTTTGCCTTCAACCTCTGCGGCCCGCTGACCCGCATCCATTGCGGTAACATTCACTTTTATCCCCACCTGCGCCAGTTGCTGCTGCGTAAACTGCAACACTTTTTGCGCCGTGCTATGATTATGTGATGACCACAACGTGGTGGTAAATCCGTTTGGATATCCCGCTTCTTTCAGTAGTTCACGGGCTTTAGCCGGATCATAAGGCCAAGGCTGATACTTCACCGAATAATCAATGTTTGGCGGCAATGGCCCCTCTGCCGGCGTGGCATAGCCGGAGAAAGCCACTTTAATCAGCGCTTCTTTATTGATGGCATAATTGAGGGCCTGACGAACCTTGGGGTTGTCAAACGGCTTCTGTGTAACATTCATGCTGATGTAACGATGCAGGATCGACGGCGATGCCACCAGCGCCAGCTTGTCATTTTTCTCCAAAATCTTAGCCTGCTCAAACGGGATCGGGTAAGCAAAGTGCGCTTCGCCCGTTTGTAACAACGCCGCTCGTGTATTGTTATCGACAACAGGACGCCAGGTAATGCTATCCAGCTTCGGCAATCCCGTTTTCCAGTAGCCGGTGAATTTTTCCACCTTGACGTAATCGGTTTGGTTCCAGGTCACGAAACGGTATGGACCGGTTCCCACCGGGTGAAAACCGATTTCCTTGCCATATTGTTTGAGCGCAGCGGGGGAAATCATCACGGCCGCAGGGTGTGCCAGATTATTGATAAACGCCGAGAATGGAGACTTCAGTGAGATTTTCACCGTTTGGGCGTCAACCACCTCGGTTTTATCAATCATTTTGAACAGATTATAACGTTTCAGTCGGTTCTCTGGATTACTGGCCCGGTCGAGATTGACCTTTACGGCCTCAGCATTGAAATCTGTGCCATCATGAAATTTCACACCGGGATGCAATTTGACGGTATAAACCAGACCATCCGTGCTGACGTCATAGCTATCCGCCAACACATTGATAAGTTTCATATCTTTGTCAAAACCAAATAGCCCCTGATAGAACGATTTAGCCACGGTTTGTGACAGCGAATCATTAGCATCGTAAGGGTCAAGGCTAGTAAAATTGGACGCCACCGCAATTACCGCATCTTTCGCTGCCCAGACGGGCGCTGCCGCCAGTGCCGCAGCAACGCCAGCAGCCACTAACCAATTACGCTTAAAAGTAATAACATTCATCGTGTTACGTTCTCCTTGTGAATCCCTGTCAGTAAGCGCCAGCAATCGGGTGGTGCGCAACAAAATGTCGTTCACCGACCTGAACCAGAGGCGCGACGGTAGGTTCATCGCCGATAGCCCGAATCGGGCTGGGTATTTCATCAACCAGTAAAACCTGCTCACGATGATGGCGCGACGGATCGGCGACAGGCACCGCTGCCATCAGCTTACGGGTATAGGGATGAGCGGGATTTTCAAACACCGCGCTGCGTGGGCCGATTTCCACGATCTGTCCCATATACATCACCGCAACCCGATGGCTAATTCGCTCAACGACGGCCATATCATGAGAAATAAAGAGAAAAGCAATGCCGAATTCACGTTGTAAATCCAACATCAAATTGACGATCTGCGCCTGAATGGACACATCCAACGCCGAAACCGCTTCATCTGCGATCACCACTTTGGGGTTGAGCGCCAGCGCTCTGGCAATGCAAATTCGCTGGCGCTGCCCACCAGAAAACTCATGTGGATAACGTCGGGCATGCTCAGGCTGTAAACCCACCCGGGTGAGTAACCATTCAACACGCTGTTCAGCTTCCTGCCGGCTTCCGATGCCATGCACCAGAAGCGGCTCCATAATAGAAAACCCGACCGTAAGGCGAGGATCCAGCGATGCATAAGGATCCTGAAAAATAAACTGAATATCCTTACGCATGTGCTGTAACGCTGATCCGCTCAGTTGATTAATCTGTCGCCCATCAAAAATAATCGTTCCACTTTGGCTCTCTACCAGTTTCAGCAGGGCTCGACCGGTCGTTGATTTACCACAACCCGATTCGCCGACCAGTGACAACGTTTCGCCAGGATAGAGATCGAAACTCACTTTCTCCACCGCATGAACCTGGCGGGTTATGCGGTTCAACAGGCCGCTACGTACCGGAAAGCGAGTGACCAAATTCTGCACCTGTAAAATAGGCGACGCATTCAGTGGAATCGTATTCTGTGGCGCACTGTTGTCAACGTGGTGAACCTGATCACTCAGCAACGGAAATTTTGCAGGAAACGTCTGCCCCTTCATCGATCCCAACGTCGGCACGGCCGCCAACAAGGCTCGCGTATAATCATGCTGTGGTGTTTGAAAAATTTGGTTCACCGGCCCAGCTTCCACGCTTTCGCCGCGATACATCACCATGACCCGATCGGCAATTTCAGCGACCACGCCCATATCATGAGTAATGAAGATAACCGCCATATTCATTTCTCGTTTCAACACGCGAATCAGTTGTAAAATTTGAGCCTGAATCGTCACATCCAATGCTGTTGTCGGTTCATCAGCAATTAGCAGGGAAGGCTTACAGGAAAGCGCCATTGCAATCATGACACGTTGTCGCATCCCGCCAGAAAGCTGATGGGGGTAACGATCCAAAACATTACGCGCCTCAGGAATACGAACCAAATCCAGCATACGCAGCGCTTCCTGACGCGCTGCCCGGTGGTTCATGCCCTGATGTAATCGGATAGATTCAGCGATTTGCTCGCCGACCGGAAAGACTGGATTAAGCGACGTCATCGGCTCTTGAAAAATCATGGCTAAATCGGCACCACGTAGCGTCCGCATCAATGATGGGCTGCTGTGTCGTAAATCCAGCACCTGACCATTACGCCGACGGAACAGCATGTCGCCATGATTTATCACCCCACCAGCCTGTTCTATCAGACGCATCACGGCCAACGATGTGACAGATTTCCCCGATCCAGACTCACCGACAATCGCCAGCGTTTCACCCCGATCGACAGAAAAAGTTAAATGACGTACCGCATCCGTTCGCTGGCCTTGCTGCTCAAAATAAACGCTCAAATCACGAACCGCCAGCACCCGTTCATCAGGCAGAGAAAGCCCTGATTCCGGGGAAGAGGCCGCAGCAAAAGGGTGCCGTGCTAATACCATTAACAATGAATCTCCATGTAATAGGATCGTGATTGTGACAGTTCAAACCGTTTTGACTATATTTAGCACCGGGAATGATGTAAAGGAGAAACTGAATCAATGCTCTGATAAAAAATCTTTTTAGAACATTAAGTTAATAAAAATAAACAAATGATATAAACGTACCAACCAACGTATCACGATCATTCATGACATCATTTTCGGCCACGAAACCCGCCCATTCATTGACCCACGAACATTCTCCGTGGCGACGTTATCTGACATAATGTTGGCATACGATCCCTGTTTTCGCCCATAAACCTTCTCCGGCGAAACCAATCATGGAGTGCAGATGGAAAGCGTGACCTCTGGCTTATTGCCCCTCGAACAGGCCTTGAAAATGATACTTGATCAGGTATCACCCATTCCTGAGACAGAAAATATTTCACTGTATGACGCCACAGACCGCATTACCGCGCATCCAATCACGTCACCGATAAGCGTCCCTCCCTTTGCTAATTCTGCCATGGATGGTTATGCCGTCCGTTGCGCCGATCTTGTTGCCTCAGCACCGCTAACCGTGGCTGGGAAAGCCTTTGCTGGTGCCCCCTTTGATGACGAATGGCCTGAAAAAAGTTGCATCAGGATCATGACAGGTGCGCCAATTCCGAAGGGTGCTGACGCCGTTATCATGCAGGAACACGCCGAAGTGAGTGAGGCTGGTGTACGTTTTACGCATGACGTCAAACCCGGACAAAATATCCGTCTGGCAGGAGAGGATATTCATGCTGACGCAGTGGTTCTATCAGCAGGAAGAAAATTAAGCGCAGCAGAATTGCCGTTGCTGGCGTCACTCGGGATCGCTCAGATTGCCGTTCATCGTCGTTTGAAAGTCGCTATTTTTTCAACAGGCGATGAACTTCAGCCTGTCGGTACGCCGCTTCAGGCGGGTCAAATTTATGACACTAACCGTTTTGCCGTGCGTCTGATGCTGGAGCAAATCGGTTGCGAAGTTCATGATTTGGGCATTATTCGTGACGATCCAGCGGCGTTACGCGCGGCCTTTCATCAGGCAGACCAGCATGCCGACCTCGTGATTAGCAGCGGAGGCGTCTCCGTCGGTGAAGCCGATTATACAAAACAGATACTGGACGAATTGGGTGATATCCACTTCTGGAAGTTGGCAATCAAACCCGGTAAGCCATTCGCTTTCGGTAAACTTCAACATGCCTGGTTCTGTGGTCTGCCTGGAAACCCAGTTTCCGCGGCCCTCACCTTCTATCAATTGGTTCAGCCTCTGCTGGCTCGTTTGAGTGGACACACGGCCTGGCATTTACCCGCACGCCTGCGTGTAAAAACTGTCAGCAATTTGAAAAAAACACCGGGACGTACCGATTTTCAACGCGGTATCTTTCGCCGCAACGAACAGGGCGAATGGGAAGTCAGCACCACCGGACATCAGGGGTCGCATGTCTTCAGTTCTTTTAGCCTCGCCAACTGTTTTATTGTTCTGGAAGCGGAACGAGGCCGTGTTGCTGCCGGAGAATGGGTCGAAATAGAGCCGTTCAACTCACTACTAGGACATTGATTATGCTGCCGGAACTCAGTGACACCGAGGCGCTACGCTATAACCGTCAGATTGTATTACGAGGTTTTGATTTTGACGGGCAGGAAAAGCTAAAAGCCTCGCGCCTGCTGATTGTAGGGCTTGGTGGATTAGGCTGTGCGGCATCGCAATATCTGGCCTCTGCGGGTGTCGGTCATCTGACCCTGCTGGATTTTGATACCGTTTCACTTTCCAATCTACAGCGCCAGATATTGCACTGCGATGCACGCATTGGGATGGCAAAAGTCGAATCCGCTCGTATCGCACTATCAGCCCTTAATCCGCATCTTTCTCTGGACACGGTGAATGCCAATCTGGAAGACGATGCGCTAAGAGAACTGATGGAAAAGCACGATGCTGTATTGGATTGTACCGACAATGTCTCTATTCGCGATCGCTTGAACCGGCTAGGTTTTCAGCTAAAGAAACCGTTAATTTCCGGCGCGGCGATTCGCATGGAAGGCCAAATCAGTGTCTTTACCTATCAACCGGGAGAGCCTTGTTACCGCTGTCTGAGCCGGTTGTTTGGTGATAATGCGCTAACTTGCGTAGAAGCAGGCGTCATGGCCCCCCTCGTTGGCACCATCGGTAGCCTACAAGCCATGGAGGCGATCAAACTGTTGACCCATTACGGTCACATCGCCAGAGGGCGATTACTGATGTTTGATGCGATGACGTTACAGTTTCGAGAGATCAAACTGCCGCAAAACCCGACCTGTGATGTCTGTGGGGCTGAGCACCTATCCGCTTGAAACTACGTTTGAAACCGTAAACGCGGCCTCTAATACATTAGGGCCGCACCTTTCTTTATCTACCTTTTCTTCTACGCGTTGTCGCGCATATTGTTATGACCTTGTATATATTTCTGGTGTAGAATGTTTATTCGCTTCTCAAGCAGGCCAGATACACGATGAGTCAGCCGCTTTCTCTCGACGACAGAATCCAAAACGCCATCACTAAAGTTGCTAAGGTCGTTTTCCCTACTAATATCAATCATCATTCCACGCTATTTGGTGGTACGGCGCTATCGTGGATGGATGAAATATCGTTCATTACGGCAACCCGTTTTTGCCATAAACCTCTGGTGACAGTTTCTACTGAAAAAATCAATTTCAATACGCCCATACCGTCAGGAACGATTATTGAACTCATCGGACAGGTCAGTCGTGTGGGAAGAACCAGCCTGACCGTTGACGTTAACGTTTTTCTGGAACAAATGTATGCAGAAGGCCGAACGAAAGTGATTTCAGGACAGTTTAATTTTGTGGCGGTAAATGACGAAGGCAGGCCTATCCCCCTGTTCTAACGCGGTCTTGCTTTAAAGGAACAGACCCTAACTCACTCAAGTTTCAGGACAAAGCGTTAGCCCACGAGTGTGAGCCAAGTAACGAGCGTAGCCAACGCACAAGCAACTTGACGTATGACGGGTATAACGAATTCATTCATCGTTAGTAGATTTACATATATAAATCAAAAGACTATTGCCTTGCGTGCAATAAATATCAGTGACACAGTACAGATCAATTATCATGTAAAGAGGAACAGATCATGAGTAATGCTTTTTTACAAGCTATCAAAGAACGCCGCAGTATCTATGCGATTGGCAATAAATTGCCAATCTCTGAAGAGGCCGTTACCACGCTAATTACCGAAGCTGTGAAAGAAAGCCCCTCCTCGTTCAACTCACAGAGCTCTCGTGTTGTTATACTATTCGGTGAACAACATGCCAAAGTTTGGGATATTGTTAAGCAACAACTGAAGAAAATTGTCCCTGAAAACGCATTTGCCGCGACAGAACAAAAACTCGCCTCCTTTGCCGCAGGCGCGGGTACCGTGCTCTTTTTTGAAGACACCGCCGTTATCAAAGGTCTGCAAGAAAAATTTGCACTGTATGCCGATAATTTCCCGATCTGGTCAGAACATTCTACCGGTATTGCTCAATTTGCGGTGTGGTCCACGTTGGCACAGGAAAAAATTGGCGCATCGTTGCAGCATTACAATCCGCTCATTGATGATGATGTAAAGAAACAGTGGAACTTGCCTGACAGTTGGAAGCTACGCGCCCAATTACCCTTCGGCTCCATTGAACAACCGGCAGGCGAAAAAGCCTACATCTCCGATGAAGAGCGCTTCCGTATTTTTAAATAATACGTCGACACGCTGCCCATAATTCCAACAAGGGACAATGCAAATTCGCGGTCCCTTTTTTTCATTCTCTTCATCAGTATTCCTATTCTTTTTTACAAATAAACTACAACACATTCAACATTAAAGTTGATCGCCGCGAATTGACGTTTCTTTGCTCATCACTGCATTGATGTTTCTTGGCGTGACTGCTTAACTTCAGTAAGATGCTCAGCTGTTTTTGTTGGGTGCAAGATGGATCTTGAGTTGCCTTATCATTTGGTTACTACACTGAGGGTACTGTCTTGCGAATGAAATTAATGACAAATTCACGCTGGTTAAATAAACCCCGGGCAATCGTCCTGTTTTCCACTATGCTCCTCGCCGCATTTTTGATTATTAGTTGGACCAGTTACGAAGTCGCAAGAAAATCATTAGAAGAAGAAATCGCAGAAAATACCCTTCCTTTAACCAGTGATAATGTCTATTCCGAAATTCAGCAAGACCTACTCAAACCTATTTTTATTTCATCTCTGATGGCGCATGACACGTTTTTGCGGGACTGGGTGCTCAATAATGAAAGCGACCCACAAGCCATGATTCGTTACCTGAAAGAGATTGATAATCGATTCAATACGGTATTCTCTTTTTTCGTTTCGGATAAAACAAAGCTCTACTACGATCCGCAGCGTATTCTAAAAACGATCTCGGAAAACGTTCCTGACGATCAATGGTACTTCCAGGCCAGTACGCTCTCAGAAGAAACCCCTTATTCGATAGATATTTCCGTGGATCCCGAAAAACGCACTCGTATGGATATTTTCATCAATCATCGAGTGATGGACTATAACAATAATTTCATTGGCGTCACGGGTGTGGGTATCCCTGTTGATCGGGTCAAACTCCTGATTGAAAAATATGAACAGCGCTATAACCGTACGATTTACTTTATTGATAAAACGGGTAACGTTTCCCTTCATGGAGCCACATACAACCGTCCGCTAAAGATTCAGGATCAACCCGGTCTTTCCTCACTGGCAACATCTATTTTAACGGTTCCTGGCGGGGCATATGAATACCATGTAAATGGCGAGCAGATATTCCTGAACACTCGTTTACTGCCCGAGTTTGGCTGGTATCTGATGGTGGAACAAAGCAATCATCCCAGTGAGAAACGACTTTTCGCCACATTGATGAAAAACCTGGGTGTTAGCATTAGTGTCAGTATGCTGTTTTTATTTCTGCTCTGGTTGACGATTGGTGGTTATCAACGGCGACTGGAACAGATGGCAACGACGGATAAACTCACTGGCATTATGAATAGGCAGGCATTTGACTATTTTTTCAAACGATTATTGGCCAAACGCATCTCCCAGCACCGTAGTATTTCCATTTTATTGGTTGATATTGACCACTTTAAACAAGTTAATGATCACTATGGCCATGGCGTAGGCGATATCGTGCTGCGCCACATCGCCAATCTGATACAACAGACCGTTCGCCATAGCGATCAAGCTTGTCGTTGGGGCGGGGAGGAATTTGTTATTCTGCTGGACGATTGCAATCTCGATAATGCCTTGCTCCGCGCTGACACACTACGTAAAAAGATTGAATCGGCAAAAGTACGCACAAAAGATGATACTATTCAGATCACTATTAGCTGTGGAGTTGCTGAATATAAAAACAATGAAACACTGGATATGTTGATTAATCGGGCGGATATCGCGCTTTATCAGGCTAAACAACAAGGACGCAATCAGGTAGTTAAATCTGAATAGTGACTGTTTATACTCAAATAGTATTCTGCCGAAGCAGAATACTATTTGGTCGCCATACTATTTGTAACTGAATATTAATAATATGTGATATTTAATATAATAGACCACACCGCATATTTTCTGCTAAATACCATCCGTTTTCGTCTGAACCCAAAACGCATGGATCAGTCCAGGGAAATACCCCAACAGCGTTAGAATGATATTCAGAATAAATGCACCACCGATCCCCTTCCCTAAAAGAACGCCTAACGGTGGCAAAATAATGGTAAAGACAATTCGCCAAAAGCCCATATTCATCTCCGTGACATGATAATTACTTAGACCGTAGTACAGAAAACAATATTTGTCAGTATTCAAGCAAGAAATGATGGTGGAATATCTGGCTTACAACAATATTACGCGCGATATCTTCACTGGAATATCATCGAGTCAGCAAGCATTCAATAGCGGGAGCGTGGCGATAAAAACTCAAAAAAATGTTTCCATTTTCGCCAACACTAACGTCGCTTAAAGCAAGAAGGGGAATATTATGGCTGCGTACTATGGACTTCTTCACCGAGTGACTTTTGCATAATCACAGTATCAACCCAACGTTCATGCTTGAACCCCACGGATTTCAAGATCCCTGTCAATTCAAAGCCAAGAGACCGATGGAGAGCAATAGAACCACGGTTTTCACTGTTGCCAATAACCGCAACCAACTGACGAAACCCAGTCACTTCCGCCCGACGAATCGCTTCGGTCAACAATGCTTTCCCGATCCCTTTCCCCTGTTGATGCGGATGAATATAAACAGAGTCTTCGAGCGTGAAGCGATAAGCATATCGTGGTCGATAAGGCGCAAGATAGCAGTAACCGGCAATAACACCATCAACTTCCGCAACAAGCCATGGCGTTCCTGCGCCATGAACGGCGGTGAGTCGTTCCAACATCTCTTCAACCGTAGGTGAAACCGTTTCAAAAGTCGCGATACCATTCACAACATGCCATGCATAAATTTCTTGAATGCTGGCAATATGCTCAGCGGTCGCATCAATAATCCTCATCACAATGTCCTTTTGCCGTTGATATAATCCGTCAGAGAATACCATAGAGAATAAATACCCGGCCTATCTATAAAAAAATAATATGACGACGAAAACCGCTATCACATAGCTGGATACCGATTCACATTTAGCAACGGCAATAACAAAAATAAATTAGGATGGCGGTATTGCACGTAAAAGGTTATAGTTCGTTTTTTATTATATGGAAATAATATATCGTGTATAAAGTTTTATTTATAAGTGTCCTGCTACTTAATCCGCTTTTTAATCACGCAATCGCGTCATCTTTACCTGATATCATTAAAGAGCAAGTCAACACGGCGAGAGAAGAGGTCAAAAACGATCGCTCAGTTCGCCCCGCCTATGCTCGACTGATGTTCCGTTTACTCGTTAACCGTCCTGAAAAAGATGAAATAGCTTTCAAAAAAGAGCTAAACCTTGAAGCCTCCTCAGAGCTCAAACGCCTTGAAACATGGACGGCTGAAAGTCCTGATGCCGAAATTGATTTTATAATAGGCCGTTTTTATGACTTTGGCCTGGGAGTTGAAGAGAATAAGGCATCATCCTGCCATTGGATGTTAAAAGCGGCAGAATTGGGGCATGCAGAAGCACAGAATACTGTCGCCTATTGTTATGAAAAGGGACGGGGTTTCCCTGTAGATATGAATAATGCCGTTATTTGGTACGAAAAAGCAGCTGCTCAGAATAACGTCAATGGCATCACTAATCTTGGTATATGTTATTACGAAGGTAAAGGCGTCATTAAAAATGACCGTAAGGCTTACCAACTATTCCTCAAAGCATCAAATATGGGGGGAGAATGGGCAAGTATTCATTTAAAGAAAATGCGTTCGAACGGCCTGGTTTTTGATACCCATTAATTTATCCCCGAACAATCCACATTACAGGGCAATACGCTATCGTAAGATAGCGATCCTGAATGAAAATTTTCCACTATGAAGCATGTAGTGTTTAGGCCATCCATCCCATCCGGGCTGAACGATGCTCCTCCACCCTACACACCTCAATACCTCTTGCCTCTTGCCTCTTGCCTCTTGCCTCTTGCCTCTTGCCTCTTGCCTCTCAGGCATCTTCCAGCTTTGTTGTCATCCGCCAGCAAACATCTGAAGTGCCCGTGAACTCAGTCTTTATGAACCACACATCTATATTATACCCGTCATACTTCAAGTTGCATGTGCATTGGCTTCGTTCGTTACTCGGCTCATCCATGAGCCTCGCCCCTTTGACCTCAGCGCAAGCGCTGTTCAAAAACGCGTTGCCGTTTTTGTCCTGAGACTTGAATTAGTTAGGGTATAAAACTAATGGCACGTAGCACTATTTTTCTCCACGGTACATTGGATCGTTTTATCCATGTATTGTGTCTCTGTCTGCTCAAATTTTATTTTATCCATAAAACTAGACATAGATAATCGACCGAATCCTTGACAAGTTTTGTGTTGTCCGAATTCGCTGGGACGCCCCCCCGTAATCGCGCTAGCCATCATCGATGTGTTAACGAAATCTAAAAAGTTATCAACACAATACTGTAGATCACTTTGCGCCATTAGGACTTCTTGCCCCTTTGTCTCTGCATCGTTATCGAGCAATAGCTGGCGAATATTCCCCTTATGGCTATATCCTATCGCCGCATAACCGGCTTTATTTTTCAGGTTCACATCAGCACCCTCGGCAAGCAATGTCACAACATTCTCTTTTTTTTCAAATTTTGTTGCTACCGTGAGTGCACTGATGCCATCAGTAGAGATAAAATCAATTTCCGCACCATTTCGTATCAATATAGAAATAATTTCTTTTGAACCATATTTAGCGGCTAATTGCAGTGCAGTCGTTCCATATTTATTCGTTTGATTAACATTCGTCCCAAGAGCCAAAAGCATCGATACTTGTTGGAGATTATGGCCTATGACTGCCGACATCAACGGTGTTATTCCCGCATTATCCGCTTTATTCACATCGGCTCCAGCATCTAAGAGGACTTTTAATGTCTCTATTGAGCGAGAATGACTCACTGCCTGATAAAATGGTGTTTCTCCATTACGATTAACGATATTAACATCAATACCTGCACTGACAAGTCGTTCAACAATTTCATCACTATTCTTTTTAAGAATACCTGGCGCAATCATTAACGCCATATTTTCTGTCATTACTGCATTATTCCCTTGGGCTAGAGATTCATTCGCTGCCATAGAGAAAATGGTATCCAGAACATCTTTCTTCTTTTTCTCAGGCTCAGGCTCAGGCTCAGGCTCAGGCTCAGGCTCAGGCTCAGGCTCAGGCTCAGGC
>NZ_JBJYIN010000064.1:0-249 GCF_046237015.1 Pectobacterium hainanensis | reverse complement strand
CAAGTAAAGAACGAAGGGAAAAAGGAAGTTACAGGCGATCGGTCCTATGTGTGCAAGCTGGCGACAGTTGTGAAGCGGAGCAGATCAGAATAAGCGTCGACTTCGTGAGCCAGCGATAGGACATTCTGTAGAAGCAGAGCAGGGTCGTTCGAGGTTCAGGATCGCTGACGAGTACCACTCTCTGACTGACCAGAGACTTGATCTTCAAACAGTCGCTTCCTCTGGATTGGCACTTCTGTCCACTCTACC
>NZ_JBJYIN010000063.1:0-250 GCF_046237015.1 Pectobacterium hainanensis | reverse complement strand
AGGGTAAGCGCATCCTGGTGGATCCGATTTAGACGTTTCTCCGGAATCGGTGGGCCAAAATGGATGAAGTTGCGAATGCTGTCCTTCAGCGCGTCTGGCACGACCGGCTGACCTGCAGCCAGGAGATCCCTTAGCAAACCATCCCGTAACCCCGCTCCGCTCACGACATAACGATCTCCCTGGATGATCTGGAAGACCGTGCGCAATATGAGAACACCTGGCACAATAATGTCTGCACGATCCTTGGCAA
>NZ_JBJYIN010000062.1:0-251 GCF_046237015.1 Pectobacterium hainanensis | reverse complement strand
CACCTACGGACTCGGTCGCCCACACGCCCGCGCCCGCGCCAGGGCTCAGCCAAGATCCGTCCTCGCAGGGCGAACCGCTCACCGCATCGGGTACTGGCTCCAACACGCCGCAGATCCAGCCGCAGGTCGAGACACAGCTGCACGAGCAGCCGCCCACCGGGCCTGTGACGGACAACGAGACGCTCGCCGTGCTTGCAGCAGGCGCCGAGGCCGAGCAGCAACCTGCGGCCAATGAAGAGACGCTCGTCTCG
>NZ_JBJYIN010000061.1:0-251 GCF_046237015.1 Pectobacterium hainanensis | reverse complement strand
AGTGCTTGCCCAGGAAGAAGAAGAGCGCCGCAAGCTCACGGAGGCCAAAGCGCTCGCCGGCGATCTCCACATTCTGACGGTGCCTTTGAGTTATGCAAAGGCATCCGAGTTGGTCCCGATTCTCACGCGCAGCGCCCTCTCGGTCCGCGGCGAAGTACAGGTGGATCCCCGCACCAATACGCTGATCGTCCGCGACCTTCCGGATCGACTGGTGACCGCGGGCGAGTTGATCAAGTCACTCGACCGGCCAC
>NZ_JBJYIN010000060.1:0-256 GCF_046237015.1 Pectobacterium hainanensis | reverse complement strand
CAGAAAACCTCGGTTTTGCAGATGTCGGGAAGATCGGTTCACTAGCGTTTGCACATTGCAATACAGATGCTGGAATAATTGAATTCGGCTCATCTGTAGACGGTAGTTATCTGACACCAAATAACGCAGCAGGAATCACCATTTCATCACCTATGGCGCTTATCGGGGTGTGGCGTTGTTTAGGGCGCTTACCCAGCACAGAATCAGGGTCTCGTCGCGTTACGCTATTTCAGCGGATTGAATAACGTCGGTTTTG
>NZ_JBJYIN010000059.1:0-256 GCF_046237015.1 Pectobacterium hainanensis | reverse complement strand
CTCAATTTGATGGTGAGTTAGTCGCTGAAGTCGGCGCTGATTATACGGCCCTGCAGAAGCTGAGTCGGACCGAGCGTGAGTGTTTTCTGAATGCTTACCGTAATTATGTGAATTATAAAACGAATAATCTTAGTTTCGAAGATTTTGATACGAGCCGCGTCAGCATGTTTGCACTGCCGATTTTTAATGAGATCGGTCAGCGCATCAAAGCATTGCCTGATGCATTGGCGCATGTTTTTAGAAAAAATACGATCTA
>NZ_JBJYIN010000058.1:0-258 GCF_046237015.1 Pectobacterium hainanensis | reverse complement strand
GTGCCGCTGAAGCCAACCATGAGCGCAATCCGCAGCCATCGACGCACGCGGCCATTATCGCCGATTGCCCGGACTTCCGACGTTATCTCGGCCCCTGCTGCCACACACCAATCACGCTTCCCGCCGGGTCGCGAAACGTGGCGACCCACAGGTCTCCTTCCGGATACGGCGGCTTCACGATTTCGCAGCCGTTGGCCGTGATGCGTTCGAGGATCCTGTCGAGGCCGTGCACGTAGATATAGGGCACGATTCCGGGCT
>NZ_JBJYIN010000007.1:0-223562 GCF_046237015.1 Pectobacterium hainanensis | reverse complement strand
ATCGGGATTCCTTCGCTTGCCGCCTTCCTGAAACTTGAATTATTTTGGGTATATATGTAAAAAAACGGCGGATAATATATCCGCCGTTTTTAGAGACAGGAACTAACAAACCAATGAGTGAATATCTACTTCTTTATTAATATAGTGTTTACAAAATATTAATAATTAGAAGTTATATTGAATACCTGCACGATAACGGGTTTGACGATGATCGGTCGCCGAGTCTTGTTCAACGTTAGCTAACTGAATATACGGAGTCCAGTTTTTGTCGAATTTGTAGGACAGTTTCACGTCGTGGGTCATATTATCGTTGTCGTTATCATATATGTAGCCAAAGCTACCAGCTTTAGTGTTTTTAACGTATTCAAACTCATATTCAATAGTGAAATTGGCTGGCAGTTTATAACCGATAACGCTAGTGATGGCATAGCCTTTCATATCTGTATCTTTGGCTGTGCCGATATTGCCGCTATAGCGTTTGTAGAAAGGACGATAACGCAGGTTATAGTACAGGGAATCAGTGATGTTGACTGCACCCTTGATATATGGGCGGTAGTTATTGGTGTTGGAGTCAGTCACCATGTTGAAACCACCTTCCAGACTGAACGTCTTGTCAAACTTGTATAGATAGCTGGCGGTGACTTCAGTGCCGTTGCTGACGGTTTCGTTATAAGGTTTGTTTGGTTTATTATACGGATCGCTTTTATCACCAGAAGATTGTTTCCATTTACCTTCCAGAGACAAACCAAAACCGTTATCAAAACGGTTAGAGATCAGGAGACGATCCTGGTGGTTTGCATTTGCGGTATCTTTCATTTCATGGCGGTAGTCAATCGTTACCGCCATAGAGCTTAAACTTACTAAGGAGGTTACCACCATCGCTAAAATTTTAACTTTCATGTTATTTTCCCGTGTCGAAGAGAATTATTATTTAGAAACTGCTGCCACTTTTGTTCAGCGAGTTCCATTCTATTTATTATTTCTTTAAGTAATGTGAACAAGATCTTTAAAATAGAAAAATTAAAAATGATTTCAGTTATGTGATTTTCCTCTTATTTTTTGATTTTGTTTTATGAAGTGTGGAAATAAAACGCTATTTCATCTTAAATAATTCGAGAAAATAAAAAATTAATTTCAATTTGAAATTAATTTTTACATTTTTGATTTTTTTGAAATAAAATAGTTGTTGAGTTTGATGTTATTTCTTTAATAAAGGGATGTGCAATACTAAAATGAGATCGTATGCATGTGGATGCATGTTTATTGCTCGTCATACTTCAGGCTGATTGCGTATTGGCTTAGTTGGCCCATCCATGGGCTCTACTCCAGAAAACCAATGCATTGCATTGCTCAAGAGGATAACGTTTTATTAACGTGTTGCTGCTTTCATTTCACTAACAAAAGCCCGCAACTGGCTCAACATTTCAGAGGGATGCTGCTGATTCTTTTCAATGATGCGGACAATCGCTGAGCCGGATATTGCGCCTGCTGCGCCAGCCGCGAGTGCTTCTCGTACCTGGGCGGGTTCTGATATCCCGAACCCCTGAAGCGGTGGGGCAGCGTGATATTCGTTTAATTTTGCTATCAGGTGGTGTAACGGCATTTGCGCTCGTTTTTCCGTGCCAGTGACGCCTGCACGGGATAACAAATAAGTATAACCACGGCCATGCGAAGCAATTTCATGAAGCAGTTCGTCATCGGCATTTGGCGGGCAGATAAATATCGGCGCGATATCATGACGTTGTGCAGCGGCGCGGAAAGGGGCTGATTCCTCCACCGGCACGTCAGCAACCAGAACTGAATCAACGCCGACACTGGCGCAGCGTTGATAAAACGCATCAATACCATTACTAAATACTAAGTTGGCGTACATCAGTAGACCAATTGGCACATCCGGGTGTTTCTGCCGGATTGCAGCCAGCATTTCAAAACAGTGGCCTGGCGTGACACCGGCCGCAAAAGCGCGGAGATTGGCATCCTGAATGGTTGGGCCGTCAGCTAATGGATCAGAAAAGGGGATGCCAAGTTCTAAGGCATCAGCGCCAGCGGCGATGAGCGTATCGATGATCTTCAGTGATTGCTCGGGGGAAGGGTCGCCTAGCGTCACAAAGGGAACAAATGCCCCTTCTTTTTTATCTGCCAGACGTTTGAATAAATGTTGATAACGCGCCATTAAATTTCTCCCCGTTCTTTCAGAATATCGTAAACGGTAAATATATCTTTATCGCCACGGCCAGACAGATTGACCACCAGTATTTGCTCTTTTTCCGGCTCTTCTTTAATCATCTTAAGCGCATAAGCCAGTGCATGAGACGACTCTAACGCGGGAATAATCCCCTCGTGGCGAGAAAGCGCCTTAAATGCTTCCAGCGCTTCATCATCGGTGATCGAAACATAGTCGGCGCGACCAATGCTATTGAGGTAAGCATGCTGTGGTCCGACGGAAGGAAAATCCAGACCGGCTGACAGCGAATAAGACTCTTCGATTTGTCCGTCTGTCGTCTGCATCATGGGGGATTTCATGCCGAAGTAGATCCCGACGCGGCCGTGTTTTAACGGTGCGCCGTGCTGTCCGGTTTCTATTCCCAACCCTGCGGGTTCGACGCCAATCAGACGCACTGACTCATCGTCAATAAAATCGGCGAACATGCCGATGGCATTGGACCCCCCACCGACACAGGCTAAAACGGCATCAGGCAGGCGACCTTCTTTTTCTTGCATTTGAGCTTTCGTTTCTTCGCCGATCATGCGTTGAAATTCGCGAACGATCGTGGGATAAGGGTGTGGACCTGCCGCCGTTCCCAACAGGTAGTGCGCGTTTTCATAACTGCCGGACCAGTCCCGTAACGCTTCGTTACAGGCGTCTTTCAACGTAGAGGAACCACTGTGTACAGGGATGACTTCGGCGCCCATCAAACGCATACGGAAAACGTTAGGCGATTGGCGCTCAACATCCTTAGCTCCCATATAGATACGACATTTCAACCCTAATAATGCGCAGGCGAGGGCTGTCGCCACCCCATGCTGACCCGCACCTGTTTCGGCAATAATCTCACTTTTGCCCATTCGCTTTGCTAACAGAGCTTGTCCCAGAACCTGGTTGGTTTTATGCGCACCGCCGTGCAATAAATCTTCACGCTTCAGGTATAACTTGGTTCGTGTCCCCGCCGTTAAATTTTTGCACAAGGTGAGGGCCGTTGGACGACCCGCATAATTTTTCAGCAGATCAAAAAACTCAGCCTGAAAATCGGGATCCTGCTGAGCGCTAACGAAGGCTTCTTCCAACTGGCGCAGGGCAGGGATCAGAATTTGTGGAACATATTGTCCACCAAATTCACCAAAATAAGGATTAAGTAACGTCATAATATTCCTGTCTTTTATTCATTTAATGGTGAGCAGTTTTATTCGTTTGAACGGTGCGTAACGTTTGGAACACCGCGGCAATTTTATCGGCGTCTTTCAGGCCTGGCTGGCTTTCAACGCCGGAATTGAAATCCAACCCGGCACAACCCAATTGAGCGGCCTGTGCGCAGTTTTCGATATTTAACCCACCGGCCAGCATGACATTGTCCAGTGGTTGACCTTCCAACAAAGACCAATCGAAGGCGCGACCGCTTCCTCCTTGAGCATTGTCCAGTACATAGCGATCGACATCCTGCAAATGGAGAGGGGGAAATTCCGTCTTGATACTGAATGCCTTCCAAATTTTACAAGATGCGGGTAACTGTTGGCGAAGTTGAGAAATCGTCTGTTGGTTTTCCTGACCATGCAGTTGGACGGCGGCTAATTTGAGCTGTTTAGCAATATTGACGATATGCTCAATGGACGCATTGCGGAACACACCTACATAATGAAGCGGAGCACCAGCGATCACGTTTTCAGCCTGTGCCGGGGTAACATAGCGCGACGAGTCTTCTACGAAAATTAAACCACCGTAAAATGCTCCGCTATGATAAGCGGCCTTCGCATCGTTAGCTCGGGTTAGCCCACAGACTTTGTTTTCCCCCAGAATGACACGGCGCACTGCCATGGTCAGGTCTGGTTCAGACATTAATGAGCTGCCGATTAGAAATCCATTAGCGAACTGGCTCAATTCACGGATTTGTGCGTGGCGGTTGATCCCCGATTCGCTAATCACCGTCACGTTAGCAGGAAGACGAGGAGCCAGTGTCCGGGTTCGGTTAAGATCGATAGACAGATCGCGTAAATCACGATTATTGATACCGACAACACGAGCTTCAAGTTGGATGGCTCTGTGCAGTTCTTCCTCATTACTGACTTCAGTTAATACGCCCAGTTTCAGACTATGGGCGAGTTCTGAAAGTTGGCGATACTGAGTGTCGTCAAGCACCGATAGCATCAATAAAATGGCGTCTGCCTGATAATAGCGTGCCAGATAGATCTGGTAGGGGGAGATAATGAAATCTTTACACAACACGGGCTGTGACACCGCTGCGCTGACCCGTGGCAGAAAAGCAAAATCACCCTGAAAATATTTTTCGTCAGTCAGAACAGAAATAGCGGAAGCATAGTCCTGATAAACCTGCGCAATGGCGACGGGATCGAAATCATGACGAATTAACCCCTTCGACGGGGAAGCTTTTTTACATTCCAGAATAAACGCCGGTTTATTCTGGCGAAGTGCCTGATAAAAATCACGCTGGCTTGGCACGATTTCGTGCTGGAACGTAGACAGCGGCTGTTGTTGCTGGCGTTCTTCAACCCATAGGGCCTTATCTCGCACTATTTTATTCAACACCGTTTCCTGTTTATTCAAAATCGTTTCCTGCATGACTACTTTATCCTCTGGCTGACAGGTCAATAACGCGTTGATAAGCCTGTCCACTGTGTATGACTTCTAGCGCATGTTGAGCATTCTGACGTAGGTTTTCCTGCCCGAACAGGCGCATTAATAATGCAACGTTGGCAGCAACGGCTGCGCCGTGGGCTTGTTCACCTTTACCTTGTAGCAGCAATGCCAGAATGTCACGATTTTCTTCAGGCGTTCCGCCTTGCAATGACGATAGCGAATATTCATTCAGACCGAAATCTTTAGGGGTCAATTCGTACGTTTCAATCTCACCATGATGAAGTTCAGCAACCAGCGTTGGCGCATGTACCGCTACTTCGTCCATCCCTCCGCCATGAACCACAGCAGCACGCTGATACCCCAGCACACGTAGCGTTTCGGCAATCGGGCGCACCAGTTCAGGGCTATAGACCCCGATAAGCGCCAGCGGTGGGCGTGCTGGGTTAACCAGGGGGCCCAACACATTGAAAACGGTACGGGTTTTCAACTGCTGGCGAACGGGCATTGCGTGACGAAATCCCAGATGATACTGCGGGGCAAACAGGAAGCAGACACCCAGTTCATCCAGCGCCTGACGCGATGTTTGCGCTGACATATCAAGTTTGATACCAAATGCCGACAGCAGGTCAGACGAACCCGAGCGACTGGAAACACTACGGTTGCCATGCTTGGCGATTTTTAGTCCGCAACTGGCTGCGACAAAGGCGCTGGCGGTTGAGATATTAATACTGTTGGTGCCATCACCACCGGTACCGACGATATCGGCAAACAAATAATCCGGTCGAGGAAAGGGCTGGGCATCGGCCAGCAATGCCGCCGCCGCCCCTGCGATTTCATCAGGGTGCTCACCACGCACTTTCATACTAATGAGTGCCGCGGCCAACTGACTGGCTTCCAGTTCACCATGAATAATGGCGGCAAACAGCGTCTGACTCTCCTGACGGTTGATGTTTTCTGCGCGGTAGAGTTTTTCCAGCGTGTGTTGTAACGTTTGCATGATCGATTCCTTCCTTTTTAAGCCAAAGCCCAGCTCAGCGTTTGTTCGAGTAAACGAGCGCCGTGAGTGGTTAAAATTGATTCCGGGTGAAACTGGAAACCACAAACGCGGTCTGCATCGTTTCTCACCGCCATGACCATATTGTTAAAGCGAGCATTGATGGTCAGCGTATCGGGAATATTGCTGCCTACCAGCGAGTGGTAGCGGGCAACGGGTAAAGGCGACGGAAGACCGTCAAACATGCCTGCTTCGTCATGCTCGATCGCGGAGGCCTTACCGTGCAGAATTTCACCGGCCTGACCCACATGACCGCCGTAAGCTTCGACAATCGCCTGATGGCCAAGACAGATACCGATAATGGGCAGTCGACCACGCAGACGTTGCAGCAGTTGCGGCATGCAACCTGCATCGGCTGGCGTTCCCGGACCGGGGGAGAGCATCAGGATCGGATTTTCCATATGCTGCAAGCGATCGATAATCGTATCGGCTGGTATGTGGTTACGATAAATCACGACGTTGTGGCCGCTGGCACGTAGTTGATCCACCAGGTTGTAGGTGAATGAATCAATGTTATCGAGCAATAAAATATCGGCCATTAGAATATCTCCTTGGCATGATGTGCACTGGCAATGGCGCGTAATACTGCCCGGGCTTTATTCCGTGTTTCATCGGCTTCAGCCTGAGGATTTGAATCCAGAACCACGCCCGCACCAGCCTGAACGGTGGCAATCCCATCTTCTACATAGGCGGATCGGATAACGATGCAGGTATCGAGGTCGCCATGAGCCGTAAAATAGCCAACGGCACCGCCATAGCTGCCTCGACGGGTTTTCTCACTTTCCGCAATCAGTTGCATGGCACGGACTTTTGGCGCACCGCTTAACGTCCCCATATTCATGCATGCACGATAGGCGTGAAGAACATCTAAATCGTCCCGCAGGCGTCCTACGACGCGAGAGACCAGATGCATTACAAAAGAGTAACGATCGACTTTGGTCAGATCGGCAACGTAGCGGCTACCGGGTTGGCAAATTCGCGCCAGATCGTTGCGAGCCAGATCGACCAACATCAGATGTTCCGCCAGTTCTTTATGGTCAGTACGCATTTCCAGTTCAATACGGCTGTCGAGATCGCGATCCAGTGAGCCATCGGCGCGGCGGCCGCGCGGACGTGTACCGGCAATCGGATAAATTTCAATCTGTCGACTATCGGCATCGTATTTCAACGAACTTTCCGGTGAAGCACCAAATAAGGTGAAATCCTGATCCTGCATAAAGAACATGTAAGGGCTGGGATTGTTTTCTTTCAGCGTTTGATAAGCCGCCAGCGGAGAGGGACAAGGCAATGAAAAACGGCGTGAAGGCACCACCTGGAATATTTCACCACGGCGAATAGCGTGTTGCATCTGACCAACGACATCGCCGAAGGCTTCGTCACTTTGGTTACAATCTAGCGTCATGCTCGCGATTGATTGGCGAGGCAGCGCTGGTGCGGGATGCGTCAACTGTTGCTGTAGTTGTTCCAGACGGTGTTGTAAACGCTGACGTTCAACATTATCTGGCGTAAACAGGCTTGCTTGCAGCCGGGTCATTCGTTTTTGATGGTCAAGAACCAATAGCGTTTCCGCCAGATAGAAACAAAAATCTGGACAGCGTTGTTGTTGGCTGAGCGCCGGGAGTGATTCAAACCCTGCGACTAAGTCATAGGCGAAGAGTCCACCGAAGAACATAGCTTCACGTTCATCTTTTGGGCTGTCAACCAGCGTCAGAATTTGGCGTAAGGCATCAAAGACGGAGAGAGAACGCAGACGGGTATCTTCATCCTGTAGTGAATCTACGTCAGGAAACGTCAATTCGCGACCATTCGGACGACTCGCATTGATAACGTCCACAGGTAACGCTGCATCCAGTAAGGGGAGTAACGCCGCGCCATTTGCCGTCAGGGCATGAACGGACACCTGCTGTCCGAGAGCGGTAATGCGTAATGCGCTATCGACAATTAACAAACTTTGCAGATTTTCTTTGCTGTCGATTTCAGCAGATTCCAGTAGCAGCGTTGCGGGTCTGGCACCACAAAGTTGGTGGAAAATTGCGCTAGGATCGTTGCGATATACCACCTCGGTACGCAGCAATTCCAGTTGAGGTTTCATTGTTTGCATTATTGCTACCCGTAAAAATTTGTTCATAAATAAAAAGCCCGCTGGATAAGCGGGCCTGGAAATATCTGCATGTGCGATAACAGCGATGCGTGATTACTCCACCCGCGAAAGGGAAGAGCGCCACCAACTATTTTTATTTTTACGAATATTTTCATTCTTATGAATAAACTGCATCGCCATGTCATCATCTCGCTAACAACACACTGAACTTGTGTACTAGTTAACTGGTTCGTGATTTAAAAGTCAACACTAAAAATGCATTATTTTATTGGCATGAGGGAAGAACGGCTGGCATGACATTACCATTTGGTGAAGGTTAATGGCATGATGCCGCTTTAGCCGACGATTGTTCTTGATGGATAACCTTGTGTCAGATGCCTCTCACTCTATTTTGTCATCATTTCCTCTCTATGATTTACATAGCCATACGACTGCGTCGGACGGCCTACTAACGCCGACTGAACTGGTTGAGCGGGCTGTCGCGATGAGAGTGAATGTTCTGGCTATCACCGATCACGACACTATCGGCGGTCTGGAAGAAGCCCGGCAAGCGATCCATCATCAGCAATTACCCTTGCGGCTAGTTGCTGGCGTAGAAATTTCCACATTGTGGGAAAATCATGAAATCCATATTGTCGGTTTAGGAATGAACACGGAGCATCCCTCCCTGTGTGAATTGCTACGACAACAGGTTCAACATCGACAAAACCGGGCTGAACATATTGCGGCCCGCTTAGAGAAATCTCGAATTCCTGATGCCTTGGCTGGTGCAAGCCGACTCGCATCGGGAGGGCAGATCACTCGTGCGCATTTCGCTCGTTATCTGGTAGAAATCGGCGCGGCGCCGTCTATCAATCAGGTGTTCAAAAAATACCTGGCGAAAGGGAAAATCGGCTATGTTCCGCCGCAGTGGTGTACAATAAAACAAGCGGTTGAGGCGATTCATCAATCCGGCGGTGTTTCGGTATTAGCTCACCCTGGGCGTTACGATCTGACCGCTAAATGGTTGAAACGGTTGTTAACCACGTTTGTTGAAAGTGATGGGCAAGCGATGGAGATCGCACAATGCCAGCAGGCGCCGGATGAACGTACCCAACTTGCGCGCTATGCCCGTGATTTTCACCTGTTGGGCTCGCAAGGATCTGATTTCCATCAGCCTTGTGCCTGGATTGAATTGGGGCGAAAATTGTGGCTGCCTGCCGATGTTGAACCTGTTTGGCAGCATCGGGCGCTGGCACAGTAATGAATAAGGTGTGAATGAGGTCGTATTATGAGTCAGTTTTTTTATATTCATCCGCAGAATCCACAACCGCGATTGATTACGCAATCCGTTGAATTTCTGCATAAGGGTGGGGTGATTGTTTATCCTACAGACTCCGGTTATGCGCTGGGTTGTATGCTGGGCGATAAAAATGCGATGGAGCGTATTTGCCGCATTCGTTCATTGGACAGCAATCATAACTTTACGCTGGTGTGCCGCGATCTTTCGGAATTATCAACGTACGCTTATGTTGATAACACAGCATTTCGCCTGATGAAGAATAATACGCCGGGTAACTACACGTTCATCCTGAAAGCGACGAAAGAAGTGCCGCGTCGTCTAATGAATGAAAAGCGTAAAACAATAGGTTTGCGCGTTCCCTCGAACCCGATCGCGCTATCGTTGCTGGCGGCCTTGAATGAACCGCTCATGTCTACCACGCTGATGTTGCCGGGTAATGATTTTGCCGAGTCCGATCCTGAAGAAATTCAGGATACGTTGGGTAAACAAGTGGATTTAATTATTCATGGCGGTTTTCTTGGTCAACAACCCACTACAGTGATTGATTTAACCGAGGCGTCACCGCAGATTGTGCGTGAAGGAACAGGGGATATCACACCGTTCCAGTAGCCCTTATACAAAAGGAATGGGCATACAAATCACGCAAATCTCTGTATAATCGCGCCAGCATTTTTTGTAAGGCATTGTTTATCATTATTTTTACGTAGCTCATTGAATTTTATTATGAGTTATGAATCCCCCCGACGCCTGGGAAGGCGACACGCAGAGGTTGCTCAATGAGCGAAAAGCTACAGAAAGTATTGGCACGCGCAGGTCACGGTTCGCGACGTGAAATTGAAGGTATCATCCAGGCAGGGCGCGTGAGCGTTGATGGTAAAATTGCCACACTGGGTGATCGTGTTGAAGTGACAAAATCTACCAAGATTCGTATTGACGGTCATGTCGTGCAGGTGAAGGAAACGGAAGAAGCCGTTTGCCGCGTGCTTATTTATTATAAACCGGAAGGTGAGCTATGCACCCGCAGCGATCCGGATGGCCGTCCTACCGTGTTTGATCGTTTACCGAAAATTCAGGGATCTCGTTGGGTCGCAGTAGGGCGTCTGGATGTGAATACTTCTGGCCTATTGTTGTTTACCACTGATGGGGAGTTAGCCAATCGTCTGATGCATCCGAGCCATGAGGTTGAGCGTGAATATGCGGTCCGCGTATTCGGTGAAGTTGATGACGAGAAACTTAAGCAACTCAGTAAAGGCGTTCAGTTAGATGATGGCCCAGCGTCATTCCGCACTATCCGCTATCAAGGCGGCGAAGGATTGAACCAGTGGTATAATGTGACGCTGACGGAAGGGCGCAACCGAGAGGTTCGCCGTCTGTGGGAAGCGGTAGGCGTTCAGGTTAGCCGCCTGATCCGTGTGCGTTATGGTGATATTCAGTTACCTAAAGGTTTGCCGCGCGGTGGTTGGGCGGAGATGGCGTTGGACGATATTAACTACCTTCGCGAGCTGGTACAGCTACCCTCAGAAACGGTGACAAAATTACCTATCGAGCGCGAGCGTCGGCGGGTAAAAGCTAATCAAATCCGTCGGGCGATAAAACGCCACAGTCAGGTTAGTTCAGCGCCAGCAAGGCGCACCTCGACAAAACCAAAGCGTAACGGGTAATTTCTTTAAGTTCCCACCGGAGACGTCACTTATCGTGATTTCTCCGGTGATTATCATTCGTTGGCTTACTCGATTGATAACTTACCAATCAATACCTTGTTGGGCTTTTATCCCTGCTTCAAATGCATGTTTAACGGGGCGCATTTCCGTCACGGTATCGGCCATTTCCAGTAAATCCCGATGGCAACCACGGCCTGTAATAATGACGGTTTGTCCGCTCGGGCGTTGGTTCAAGGCATTGATAACATCATCCAGCTCCAAGTAACCGTAGCTCACCATATAGGTCAGTTCATCCAATACCACCAGGTCTAACTGCGGATCGGCAAGCATTCGCTTGCCATGTTGCCAGACTTTTAATGCGGCCTCCGTATCGGTTTGACGGTTCTGTGTTTCCCACGTAAAACCGGTTGCCATGACCTGAAACTCAACGCCATGCTTTTGCAGCAAATTCTTTTCGCCATTCGGCCATTCACCTTTAATAAACTGAATAACACCTGCGCGTAACTCGTGCCCCACGGCACGTGTTACCGTGCCGAAAGCGGCCGTCGTTTTTCCTTTACCATTTCCGGTAAAAATAATCAGAATACCGCGTATTTCGCTGGCTGCTGCAATTCGGGCATCTACACGCGTTTTGATGCGTTGCTGACGCTGTTGGTAACGTTCATCACTCATTAGATACGCTCATTGGGTTATTCGGCTGCGCCGGGTTTTCTTCCTGGTTGAGCATCAAAACTTATCCCCGTTTTTCGCCGACTATCATCGCCCATTAGATACAAATACAGTGGCATGATATCGGCTGGTGTTTTCAATTTATCTGGATTTTCGTCTGGGAAAGCGGATGCCCGCATGGTGGTCCTCGTGCCGCCAGGATTGATGCAATTGACCCGTAAATTGGTATGACGATATTCTTCGGCCAATATTTGCATCATCCCCTCGGTCGCAAATTTTGACACTGAATAGGCTCCCCAACCCGCACGCCCTTGACGCCCGACGCTGGAACTAGTGAAAACCAGTGACGCACTCGGGGACTTCAATAATAACGGGAGTAGCGCTTGTGTCAGCATAAACGCCGCATTGACGTTGACCTGCATGACCTGATGCCAGGTTTCAACAGATTGTTCCGTCATGGGGGCAATATCACCGAGTAACCCTGCATTGTGCAGGACACCATCCAAATGAGGGATAATTTGTTCAAGCTCACCAGCAAGTTGGAACAACTGTTGAGATGATGCCGTTAACAGGTCACAAACTAGCGTATGGGCTTGCATACCCAGTGTTTGCTGGATTTCTTGTTTTACAGACTGAAGTTTACTGTCTGTTCGACCTAACAGAATAAGGCGCGCGCCAAATCGAGCATAAGTAAGCGCGGCCTCGCGACCGATGCCATCACCCGCACCGGTAACGAGAATAATCCGTTGTTGTAGCAAATCATTTTTGGGCTGATAGTGCATAGGACATTCCTCTTAACGTGGCGACGTCGAGGCCACGTTTCAGATAATCGATCGGCCAGATACCTTGACTGAGCGGCATGTCATTACGACGGCTCTGGCGGAGAACGATATTGAGTTGGGATGAAAATAAAGGGTGTTATGCCTTAAAAAACACGTGTTTTCAATGAGAGTCATGCCATTTATTCCGAACGGTTATCTTCTCGACGATGTGAAAAGCGAGGTTTTACTACGGAGAAGAATACGCTGCGGTTTTATACCCGTCATACTTCAAGCTGCTTGTGTGTTGGCAATACTCGGCTCATCTCTGAGCCTCGCCCTGAAGGGCCGCCGTAAACGGCGTTCAAATTGGCTTAGCCAATTTGTCCTTACTCACCCCAGTCACTTATCTGAGTAAGCTCCTGGGGATTAATGAGCTTCATAAATGAAGCTCACCCTGCGGGCCAGCGCTAGCGCTGTTTAAATCGGTTAAAACCGATTTGTCGTGCGGTTGCCGCCTTCACGCAACTTGAATTATTTTGGGTATAGTGGCAAGTGCGGTAAAAAGCAGCGGAAGAGATTGAAGTGGTAGGAATAATATCGCCATATCGCTCGTCATCAGTTAGGTTAAGGGGTTATACATCATCCTTCAGCGCTGTGTGCGCTCGCGGTTTTCTCGCGACGGGATAAAGGCACGACGCTGGTGGTGTAGTTGGTTAGAATAATCAACATCATATTAATACTCAGTTTTAATACTCAGTGAATGAGGACGGTCTTTGTGGAATTTCTTTCTCAGTATGGTTTGTTTCTGGCTAAAGCGCTCACCATTGTGCTGGCGATTGGCGCGCTGGTGATCCTGGTCTTTGGTATGTCGCAGCGAAAGCGCCAGCATAAAGGAGAATTACAGGTAGTGAATCTGGGCGAGCAGTACCGTGATATGCAGCGGGAAATGCAATCAGCCTGTATGAATGATGCTGAACGTAAGTTTTTATCCAAAAAAGAAAAAAAGAAAGAAAAAGAGACCGCCAAGCAAGATAAACAGCGCGCTAAGCGCGGCGAAGAAAAAGAGATAAAACCCTGTCTGTATGTGTTGGATTTTAACGGCAGTATGGATGCGGGCGAAGTGAGTTCGTTACGCGAAGAGATTTCTGCCGTTTTAGCCGTAGTGAAACCTCAGGATGCGGTGTTGCTGCGGTTGGAAAGTCCAGGGGGCGTGGTTCATGGTTACGGATTGGCAGCATCTCAGTTACAGCGACTACGGCAAGGTGGTGTGCGCCTGACGGTCGCGGTCGATAAGGTTGCCGCCAGCGGTGGTTATATGATGGCTTGTGTCGCTGATCGCATTGTTGCCGCGCCGTTCGCCATTGTCGGTTCAATTGGCGTTGTGGCTCAAATCCCTAACTTCAACCGTCTGCTGAAGAATAAAGATATTGATGTTGAATTACATACGGCGGGGGAATTTAAACGCACGTTAACCCTGTTTGGTGAAAATACGGAAGCGGGGCGAGAAAAATTCAGGGAAGATCTGAACGTTACACATCACTTGTTCAAACAATTTGTGCAGGAAATGCGTCCTTCATTAGATATTGATGCTGTGGCAACGGGTGAGCACTGGTTTGGTTCACAGGCCAAAGATCTGGGGCTGGTTGATGCGATCGGCACCAGTGATGATTTATTGATTGCTGAAATGGAGAACCATGAGGTACTCAGTGTGCGTTATACGCGCCGTAAACGCCTGCTTGAACGCTTTACTGGTAGTGCCGGCGATACCATGGAACGATTAATGCTACGTTGGTGGCAGCGCGGCAATAAGCCATTGCTGTAAGCGAGAAAAAACGAACGACACTGTCAGCGCCCGCAAGTTTAGCGGGCGTTGTTTTAACCGTAAGAAATGATGCGTAGCTAATCGATCAGGTAGTATTTTTCTGACAGAACATGGGCCAGATGTTTGAACATATTGAAAACCGCGGTTGTTTTCAGCGTAGGGAGTCCGTTCTCATCAAGAAAAAATTCGCCACGGAAAACCAATATCCCGTTTTTTTGCTCAACGCCCTCGGCAATCATTCCATGGAGGTAATCATCATGTTCCTGAATGAGGGTATTGGCTTCAGTCAACAATGTTTGACGATCGATCGGGGATTTTTCTTCACGAATCTGAGATTCATTAGACATTTACTGCCTACTCCTGCGTTTTTTCAACGCCGTCCTGAGTCGTAAAGGAGCGAAATTAACTTCTAATAGCGGTGTCAGGAGCGATGTCGGGGTTCTATGATGATGTGATTGTACTGCGTCAAACGCGGCTATCGCAAATATACTCATTTTCGTCGCGCGTCTGCCGATACTGAGTTCAGTCCAGATTAGCTAAAACGTCGTTTCCATGCTAATTAGGTTGCGTGGCGTCATTTATCAGGTAGAGTGTGGGATTTTGTGCTGCCAGTGGAATATTTTCTTTACGTCATGGCGGCCAGTGCCGATTTAATGTGGTAATGGGCAACGTTAATATTCAGGCAGAATAGCGGGTTACCGGTGTCGCCTTGGAAAAATGGCGCATTCGGACAGGATAAATACGCAACGTCGTAATCCACAATTAATCGAGTATTCGCCCTTGTTTATTGCGGCGAATGCCCCCAGAAAATATCTGATTTTCAGCAGAATTAAGCAGGTAATAGTACATATGGGTAAAGCTCTCGTTATCGTCGAGTCCCCGGCAAAAGCCAAAACGATCAATAAGTATCTTGGCAATGACTATGTGGTTAAATCCAGTGTTGGTCATGTGCGTGATTTGCCGACGAGTGGCTCAGTCAGTAAAAAGAGCGCGGACTCCACCAAAGCCAAAGACAAAACGAAAAAGGCTGTCAAGAAGGATGAAAAATCCGCGCTAGTCAATCGTATGGGCGTCGATCCTTACCATGGTTGGAAAGCCAATTATGAGATATTACCGGGTAAGGAGAAGGTGGTTTCTGAGCTGAAAACGCTGGCAGAAAATGCCGAGCACATCTATCTCGCAACTGACCTTGACCGCGAAGGGGAAGCCATAGCCTGGCACCTGCGGGAAATTATTGGTGGTGATGATAAACGTTTCAGCCGCGTGGTATTCAATGAAATTACCAAGAATGCCATCCAACAGGCATTTCAGAAACCGGACAAATTAAATATTGATCGCGTCAATGCGCAGCAGGCCCGTCGTTTTATGGACCGCGTTGTGGGATACATGGTCTCGCCGTTGCTATGGAAGAAGATTGCGCGTGGGCTATCTGCCGGGCGTGTACAATCTGTCGCTGTTCGGTTGATCGTTGAGCGTGAGCGCGAAATCAAAGCGTTTGTGCCCGAGGAATACTGGGAGTTACATGCAGATTTGCTTTCTGGCAACGATACTCAGTTGCAAATGCAGGTCACGCATTTCAATGGTAAACCGTTTAAGCCAGTCAATAAATCCCAGACTTATGCTGCGGTCAGCCTGCTGGAAAAAGCTAGCTATGTTGTTGCCGATCGTGAAGATAAGCCAACCAGCAGTAAACCCAGTGCGCCTTTTATCACATCAACGCTACAGCAGGCTGCCAGTACGCGCCTCGGTTTTGGTGTCAAAAAAACCATGATGATGGCGCAGCGTCTCTACGAGGCAGGCCACATTACCTATATGCGTACTGACTCCACCAATCTGAGTCAGGATGCGTTAACCATGGTTCGCGAATATATTGGCGAAAATTTTGGTAAACGCTATCTTCCGGATGCTGCGAATCACTACAGTAATAAAGAGAATTCTCAGGAAGCGCATGAGGCGATTCGTCCCTCGGCAGTGTCTGTTTTAGCTGACAGCCTGAAAGATATGGAAGCGGATGCGCAGAAACTGTATCAGCTGATTTGGCGTCAGTTCGTCGCCTGTCAGATGACATCAGCGCAATACGATTCCACCACGTTGATTGTTGAAGCGTTGGACTATCAGTTACGTGCTAAAGGTCGTACATTGCGTTTTGATGGCTGGACGAAAGTCATGCCCGCGTTGCGCAAAAATGATGAAGATCGCACGTTACCCGCTGTTGCTGTGGGTGAAAAATTGGCTTTGCAACAATTATCGCCAGGTCAACACTTTACTAAACCACCCGCACGTTACAGCGATGCGTCGCTGGTCAAAGAGTTGGAAAAACGGGGAATTGGTCGTCCTTCCACTTATGCTTCTATTATTTCCACCATTCAGGATCGCGGCTATGTACGTGTAGAAAATCGTCGTTTCTATGCGGAAAAAATGGGCGAAATTGTCACCGATCGTTTGGAAGATAACTTCCGCGAGTTGATGAATTACGATTTTACTGCCCGAATGGAAAGCAGCCTGGATCAGGTTGCAAACAATCAGGCGGAATGGAAAGCCGTGTTGGATGAGTTTTTTGCTGAGTTTAGCAAGCAACTGGAAACGGCTGAGCAAGATCCGGAAAACGGCGGAATGCGGCCAAACCAGATGGTGATGACCAGCATTGATTGTCCAACCTGTGGTCGTAAAATGGGAATCAGAACGGCCAGCACGGGGGTATTCCTTGGTTGCTCTGGTTATGCGCTGTCGCCGAAAGAGCGTTGTAAGACGACGATTAACCTGATTCCAGAAGCGGAAGTGCTAAATGTGTTGGAAGGTGATGACGCCGAGACTAACGCATTGCGCGCCCGGCGCCGTTGTGCAAAATGTGGCACAGCAATGGATAGCTATCTGATTGATAATCAAAGGAAATTGCACGTTTGTGGTAATAATCCTGCCTGCGATGGTTATGAGATAGAAGAAGGCGAATTCCGTATCAAAGGCTATGATGGGCCGGTTGTTGAATGCGAGAAATGTGGCTCTGAAATGCATCTCAAAATGGGGCGTTTTGGTAAGTACATGGCTTGTACCAACGAGACCTGCGGCAACACGCGTAAAATACTGCGCAATGGTGATGTTGCTCCACCCAAAGAAGATCCCGTTCCGTTGCCGGAGTTACCTTGCGAGAAGTCGGATGCGTATTTCGTTTTGCGTGATGGCGCAGCTGGTGTGTTCCTGGCGGCTAACACGTTCCCGAAATCTCGTGAGACACGAGCGCCTCTGGTGGAAGAATTACAACGCTTTAAAGATCGCTTGCCTGAAAAATTGCGTTATTTAGCCGATGCCCCAGCAACGGATAAAGACGGCAACAAATCGATGGTGCGCTTTAGCCGTAAGACGAAACAGCAATATGTTTCATCGGAAAAAGAGGGTAAGGCGACCGGGTGGTCGGCGTTTTATGTCGATGGGAAGTGGGTCGAAGGTAAGAAATAGCGGTGTTATCCGTTATATTCGAGCGAGGATAAACGACCGGTGAAATTCCCCAGCCAGCCTTTTTAGGCTGGCTTTTTTGATCTGGATAAGGGGATAGCGATTTACCCGAGAGAATAATTATCCGTTGATATACCCTGCATTGGCATACTGGTTTCATTCATTCTGGCGATCGATGCTTTGGAGGCTATAACCATCCATCTCACCGTGGTCTATAGCAGGTTTCTTTGTGAACAATATGCGATTGTGGTTATATAAAAACTATTTTTATGATTAAATGACATTAAGTGATGAAATATGCGCCAGCGTACCGGATAGATAAAGCATATTTCCTTTCATGGAACATCATCAAACTTTAGATGCTGCACGCACAATTCAATTGGGAATGGGATAAATTATGAAACTGCAACAGCTTCGTTATATTGTTGAAGTTGTTAACCACAACCTGAACGTTTCTTCGACCGCTGAAGGGTTATATACCTCTCAGCCAGGGATCAGTAAACAAGTCAGGATGCTAGAAGACGAACTGGGCATTCAGATTTTCGCCCGTAGTGGAAAACATCTGACACAAGTGACGCCAGCAGGACAGGAAGTCATTCGTATTGCACGAGAAGTCCTTTCCAAAGTTGATGCTATCAAGGCTGTCGCGGGAGAGCATACCTATCCCGATAAAGGTTCGTTATACGTTGCGACGACGCATACGCAAGCGCGTTACGCGCTTCCTAACGTTATCAAAGGGTTTATTGAACGTTACCCTCGAGTCTCGTTACATATGCATCAGGGTTCGCCTACGCAGATTGCGGAAGCCGTGGCTAAAGGGACGGCGGATTTCGCGATTGCGACAGAAGCGCTGCATCTCTATGATGATTTGATCATGTTGCCATGTTACCACTGGAACCGAGCCGTCGTTGTAAAACCCGATCACCCGCTGGCGTCCAAGAAAGATATCTCCATTGAAGAGCTGGCGGCCTATCCGATAGTGACTTACACCTTTGGTTTCACGGGGCGCTCAGAGCTGGATACGGCATTTAATCGCGCGGGGTTGACACCACGCATTGTGTTTACCGCGACGGATGCTGATGTGATTAAAACCTATGTTCGCCTGGGGTTAGGGGTCGGCGTCATTGCAAATATGGCTGTCGATCCGCAAATTGAAACTGATTTAGTGACAATCAATGCCAACAGTATTTTCAGTTACAGCACAACCAAGATTGGTTTCCGGCGTAGCACGTTCCTGAGAAGTTATATGTATGATTTCATTCAGCGGTTTGCACCACATTTGACGCGAGATGTTGTAGATACCGCCGTTGCGCTACGTACCAATGATGAAATTGAAGCGATGTTTAAAGATATCACTTTACCAGTGAAGTGACCGGACTCAAACAAACGAAAAGAAAGCCAGGTAGCGTTAAGCTATCTGGCTTTTGTGTGTAATGTATCTGGCGTTTAAGCGGCAGGTGTTACGGAGTCTACTTCCTTGCTTGCAGGGAGAGAATCTTGCGTCATGCGTGTCAATTTTGGCGCGGTCAGCAGCATCAGAATGGCGATAATGCCTGTCACGAGCCCTATCTGCATAAAGACATTGCTGTAAATTTCCAGAGAGACATGCGGGTCTGCGATATTTTCAGGGACAGCCATCATATTGGCGACGTAACCTGCGATGATCGCGGCGCTGGCGGATGTCAGGAACCATGCTCCCATGATAAATCCCATCAAACGCTGTGGTACCAATTGTGCCACCATCGCCAGACCGAGACCGGAAATCATCAGCTCGCCGATGCTTTGCAACCCATAGCACAGGATAAGCCAGCCAACAGACACGATCCCATGTTCGTTTGCCATGCTTGCGCCCCACGGTAGCACCAGAAACGCTCCGGAACACAGCACCATACCAATAGCAAATTTGTGCGCCATCGGCAGATGGTCGCCCATTTTGTTATAAATAGCGGCCAGAATGGGGCTTCCAACCATAATCCAGAAAGGGTTAAGCGCCTGATATTGTTCCGGCTCAAACGTGAAACGAAAAATCGAATGCTCAACGTTGTGGATAGCAAAGAAGTTCAGTGAGGTTGGCATCTGGTTGTACAACACAAAGAAGACGACGGCTTCCAGCATCAGTAGCAGGGCAACGATCATTTTCCGACGTTCTACATCTTTAACCATCAGCATTTCTTTGATGAAGATGGCGACGATGACCAGCGAAATCAGTGCCAGAATCCAGCGGGCGATAGACTGGTTGTGCAGCAGCCAGCTAGACAGTGCAATCAGTGCGACAACACCAACGAGCGTTGCCAGCAGTTTAGACAGGTTTATTGGTTGGAAATCCGGTTGAGAGCCTTGCGTGCTGACCCATTTTCGGCAGAACATAAAATTGACCAGTGTCAGAATCATACCAACCACGCTGAGCGAGAAGGCGACACTCCAGCCATAGCGAGCAGCAAGCACGGGGGTTGCCAACATAGAGAAGAAGGAGCCGATATTGATCGACATGTAGTACATGGTGAAAGCGCCATCCAGACGCGGGTCGTCCTTGGCATAGCAGGTAGACAGCAGCGCGGAGGGGTTCGCTTTAAACAGGCCATTCCCCACGGCAATTGTCGCCATCCCGACATAGACCCAGAACACGCTATGGCCGGAGTAAGCAATCATGGCATAACCGAATGCCAGTACAATGGCACCCAGCACAATCACGCGTTTGGTGCCGAGAACCTTGTCTCCCAGCCAGCCGCCGATGGCAACGAAACCGTATACCAGTGCGCTGAATGAGGAAAACAGAGTGATAGAATCTGCTTCGGTCATACCCAGCATTTTGACCAGATACACCGCCATGATGCCCTGTAATCCGTAGAAGCCGAAACGCTCCCATAGTTCAATGCTGAAGATGAGATAGAACGCTTTTGGCTGTTTGAAAGCATTCATGCTGATGCTTTCTGTGGATGTGTTGTTTTGGTTTGCTGTTGACACAAAGACCTCTGATTTTTATATCTCGTTTTTTTGAGCGAGAAAATAACATGAGTGATGCAGCGTAGCCGCCGTCTCATTTGATTGTTATGGGAAGTACAAACCCCGCTATCTTGACGTGATTTTATCTACAGGCAAGTCGACTTACATATTTTGTTACATATGGTTTTTGTGTCATAAAAAATCTGATGATCAATTGTTATGCAGAGTTTAATTTCACACTTTGATTTAACTTTGAATGATTATTTCATTTAAATGATAAGAGGTGTTTCATGAGTGAAATGAACTGAGTTTTTGATATAAATATAGTTTATATGAGTAGGTATTGTTGCATAACTAGTTTTATATTTTGCATATAACGGTATATTTAGTTTGGTTTAAAATTGTTCATTAAGAAAGAGATAGTGTTATCTGAAATAGTTACCACGTGGTAGTAACGTTCACTAAATTTATTCTTGAAAATAATGAATTTACCTTAAAAAGTGGTTATTTGGTGTTTTATACAGTAACAGCGTCGTGTAGGGAGGGAGATACTAACGGTGATAGGGGAACGGCGTAGCACCAAGGCTACGCATACACTTTTTCTTTAAACTCGCAGAGATCTTCTATCAGGCAGGAACCACAGCGCGGTTTACGAGCAATGCAGGTATAGCGACCGTGCAGAATAAGCCAATGATGACAGTCGACTTTGAACTCTGCCGGCACCACTTTCAGCAGTTTTTCTTCAACTTGTTCGACGTTTTTACCCGGTGCAAAACCGGTACGGTTACTGATGCGGAAAATATGGGTATCGACGGCAATGGTTGGCCAACCGAAAGCGGTATTTAAGACTACATTAGCGGTTTTACGACCCACGCCAGGTAGTGCCTCCAATGCGGCACGATCTTCCGGCACCTGACTTTGGTGTTGATCAATCAGAATGCGGCAGGTTTTGATCACGTTTTCCGCTTTGCTGTTATATAAACCGATAGTCTTAATATATTCTTTGATTCCATCGACACCTAACGCCAGCATATCTTCTGGCGTATTGGCGACAGGATAAAGTTTGGCGGTTGCTTTATTAACGCTGACATCGGTAGCCTGTGCTGAAAGCAGTACGGCAATCAGTAATTCAAACGGCGTACTAAACGTTAATTCGGTTGTCGGATGGGGATCGTTAGCACGTAATCGGCTTAAGATCTCGATTCGTTTCGCCCTGTTCATAAGGATTCCCCTGCGGTCTTACCGGCAGTGTTTTTTGGTGTAGTCGCTAAAATAAGTGCTCGGCGTTGTTTCATTTTCTCGTCAATCAAATATTTTGCCGCCAGCAATAAACCTAAACCGATAAAGGCACCCGGCGGTAACATGGCCAGGAGAAAAGGTGTGTCTAAATGAATAACCTCTATTCGTAGGGATTTTGCCCAGCCGCCTAATAACAGATCGGCACCATCAAACAACGTTCCGTTGCCTAACACTTCTCGTAGAGAACCTAAAACAAGCAATGCACTGGTGGCACCAAGGCCCATCCCCAGACCATCGATTGCGGATAAACCGATAGGATTTTTTGAGGCAAAGGCTTCGGCGCGACCAATGACAATACAATTTGTGACAATCAGTGGAATAAAGATACCCAGTGATTGGTATAACCCATAGGCATACGCGTTGATCAACATTTGAACGGCACTCACCACGGATGCAATGATCATGACGTAAATTGGAATGCGAATCTCGGTCGGAACCCAGCGTCTCAGCGCGGATACGGCGACATTGGTACAAACCAGCACGAGTGTCGTAGCGAGCCCAAGCCCCAATGCGTTGGTTGCCGTTGAAGAGACAGCCAGCAACGGGCAGAGCCCCAGTAATTGCACTAGCGCGGAGTTATTCTTCCATAACCCTTGGATGAGCAGGTTTTTGACTTCACTCATGTATTCTCTCCACATGCCGGCAGGGTATTAAGTTTCGATGGCAGCGTTTGTAAGAATAACGCACTACGTTTCACACTATTAATGACGGCGCGCGGGGTGATGGTTGCGCCGGTGAACTGGTCAAACATCCCACCTTCTTTTTTGACTGCCCAACGATCATCGTCGGAGTGTTGTACTTTTTGACCGCTAAAACGAGTTATCCAGTCGGAAATACGAACCTCGATTTTATCACCTAAACCCGGGGTCTCATGGTGTTCAGTCACTCGGACGCCTAAAACATTGCCAGAAAAATCGGCACCAATCAGCAGTTTTATTGCACCCGAATATCCATCAGGTGCTGTACTCTCAATCGCTGCCGCAACGGGAAGGCCATCTTTGCGAGCAATAAAAAGACGATGGGAGGCGGTTGAGCCTAATGCTGAATCGGTGACAAGGTAACATTCCTGCTGTATATCGTTATTATATCTATCTGCAGGAACGACCTGATCCAATAACATTTTTTGTTGTCGCTGCGCTTGTTGGGTAATCGTCGGTCCCGTCAAGCTGTTGACGACGGCGGTTATTGCTGTCGTCAATGCGGCAAATAACGCCAGTGTTGTCGCGTGGCGGCGCATGGTATTAAACATAATAAATAGTATTAAACGTAATAAATGTGAGTAAGCACAGGCATGGCAAACGGATCCTTAGCGATGATGGCCGTAAGCGCGTGGCTTCGTATAGTAATCAATTAGCGGTACGGTAATATTCGCCAGCAATACTGCAAAGGCAACACCATCTGGATAGCCGCCATATGTACGAATCAACCATACCAGCAGACCGATTAATGCACCGAAAATCAGGCGACCCCGATTGGTGGTTGACGCCGTCACCGGATCGGTAGCGATAAAAAATGCGCCCAACATGGTGGCTCCGGATAACAGATGCATTACGGGGGGTGCGCATTTTTCTGGCGACAGTAGCCACCCGATTGACGCACATAGCATCAGGCTGAGCAAGAAACTGACGGGAATATGCCAGCGAATGGTTCCTCTTACCAGTAGAAACAATCCACCGATAAGAAATCCTATATTCACCCACTGCCAGCCGAGGCCCGCCATGCCTGCTGCGAATAGGGGTTGTTGCAGAATGTCCTGAGGCTGTTGACCTGAACGCAATCCCGTTTTAAACGAATCCAACGGTGTCGCCTGGCTGACGCCGTCTACCGTATGCATAAGCTGCTGCACGGTATCGCCCGATGATGTATGACCCGACAAAATGATTTGTAAGGTATCGTAGAAACCGATGGGGAGGGTTTGCAATGGCGCAGGCGGTAGCCAACTGGTCATTTGCACCGGGAATGAAATAAGTAACACCACATAACCAATCATTGCCGGGTTGAATGGGTTTTGCCCCAGACCGCCATATAATTGTTTGGCAATCACGATGGCAAAGGCGGTTCCCATGATAACCATCCACCATGGTGCGAGCGGTGGCAGACTAATGCCGAGTAAGATCGCGGTGAGCAGGGCGGAATTATCGGATAATGCCGCACGAACGTTGAACTTCCTGAGTGACACTGTCACTGATTCTGTTACTAATGCAGTCACCGATGCCAGAACCACCTGAATGAGACTGCCGTAACCAAAAAAATAATACTGCGCTACCATTCCTGGAATACACGCCAAAATGACCAGCACCATAATACGCTGGGTGCGTTGCTGATTATGAGTAAAAGGAGAACTCGCGATTTTGAAAGCCATTTATTCCTCTTGAAACTTTGATGCCATCTGAGCGGCTTTACGCGCTTTCACTCGGGCAATGGCCGCAGCGACAGCGGCTTTACGTGGATCGACAGGTTCATCGTTCATGCTATCGACGCTATCCGATGTTGTGGGCTCGGATGGTTCAGGCGCTGCATCAACAAGTTGAGCGGCTTTACGCGCTTTCACTCGGGCAATAGCCGCAGCGACGGCGGCTTTACGTGGATCGACAGGTTCATCATTCACACTATCGACGCTATCCGATGTTGTGGGCTCGGATGGTTCAGGTGCTGCATCGACACTTTGGGCGGCTTTACGCGCTTTCACTCGGGCAATAGCCGCAGCGACGGCGGCTTTACGTGGATCGACAGGTTCATCGTTCACACTATCGACGCTATCCGATGTTGTGGGCTCGGATAGTTCAGGTGCGGTATCGACACTCTGGGCAGCTTTACGTGCTTTTACGCGAGCTAATGCGGCGGCTACCGCTGCTTTACGAGGATCGACATCATCCGAATGGTTTACACTTTCAACCTCAGTGGTTGCCAATTGTGTTTGTTTTTCGCGAGCCTGGGCCTTGCGTGCCGCTCGGGCGGCAATGGCGGCACGATTATCTGGCTGCTGACCCGGTATGATTTCAATAGCTTCATTCGCAGTTTCACCCGCTTCTTTTTTGCTATGAATTCTTGCCAGTGCCGCTTGTACAGCCTGTTTATCGTTGGTCGATAGATTGGCCGCCGCTTGCTTGTGTCGCTGTGCTCTGGCAATTTTTTCTCGTTCTAGTCGAGCCTGTTTCGCTTCAAAGCGTTGTTTTGCCTGAGCCGCTCGCTGAACTTCTTCGTCAATAGCCCGGATTTCTGCTTTTTCCTGACGATAATATTGCACCAATGGAATATTGCTGGGGCAAACATAGGCACAGGCCCCACATTCAATACAATCGAACAGGTGATGGTTACGGGCTTTCTCATGTTCCAGCCCTTTGCTGAACCAATAGAGTTGTTGCGGTAACAAGCCCGCAGGACAGGCGTCCGCACATCGGCTACAGCGTATGCATGACTGCTCTTCGGCGACAGGTTCTATCTCTGTATAAGATGGTGCTAACAAGCAGTTACTAATTTTGACGATGGGCACATCCAATGACGGAAGCGTAAACCCCATTAGCGGCCCACCCATGATCACCATCGGCTGCTTATTGACGTGGAATCCAGCCTGTTTTAATAAATGACGAACCGGCGTGCCAAATCGAGCCCAGACGTTGCCGGGTTGGCGAAGCGATTCGCCCGTCAGGGTAATCACTCGTTCAGTCATGGGTTCACCGTCAATGACGGCACGCTTAATCGCGAACGTCGTACCGACGTTTTGCATTAAAACGCCAATAGACGCGGAGTGTCGCCCAAACGGCACCTCTTTTCCCGTCAGGATCTTCGTGAGCTGTTTTGCGCCACCGGAGGGATATTTAGTCGGAATAACCCGCAACGCGATATCGTTACGCTGTCGCAGAGCATGACGCAACGCTGCAATTGCTTCCGGCTTATTATCTTCAATCCCGATAAGCGTGTGCTGGGGTTGTAGTAGATAATTAAGGATATCAATGCCTTGTACGATTTCATCCGCACACTCTTGCATCAGTCGATCATCTGCCGTGATATAAGGTTCGCATTCTGCGGCGTTGATAATCAGCGTTTTGATGCCGTGCAGACCGCCTTGTAGCTTTGCGGCGGTGGGAAAGCCAGCTCCTCCGAGACCAGCAATACCGGCCTGATGCAAGAGATTCAGAATACTGTCTATGGAATGATTACGATAATCGACCATACCATGGCGTTCACACCAGCGATCATCGCCATCGGAAGTGATAATAACGCTTAACTCAGACAGGCCGGAAGGATGGGCCGTCATATGCTGACGAATGGCGTAGATTGTGCCTGATGTAGGGGCATGAACCGGAAGCGTCCGTCCCTTACCAATAGTCAACGATTGCCCACGCAACACTTTTTCGCCAACTTTTACACACAGTTCACCCTCAGGGCCAAGGTGCTGTTTGAGGGGAATAATAAATTGTTCAGGTAAAGGAATCTGACGCAACGGAATCCGACTGGATTGTGTTTTCATTTCTGGCGGATGAATACCACCATCGAAATCCCAAATTCGATCTTTTCTGAAGGCGGAAAACAGCTTAAGCATGTTGTTCTACTTGAATAACGCGAACCGGAATAGTATCGAGATCCCATTTCCAGTTAGCGGGGGTCGGCGCGATGGCGCGTAGCTCAATACAGTCTGTCGGGCAGGGCGAGACGCAAAGATCGCAGCCCGTACATAAATCACTGACAACGGTGTGAACGGCTTTGGTACTGCCAATAATGGCATCAACCGGACAAGCCTGAATGCATTTCGTACAGCCAATGCAATTACTCTCATCGATCCATGCAACTTTTCGCTCAGGGTTCAACACGGCGCTATCGCCATTTAGCGGCTGAGGATCGATATTCAGTTTTTCTGCCAGCTTGAGCATCATGGCTTCGCCACCGGGGCCACATTTATTGATGTCCTCACCGTTCAAACAGACGGCTTCTGCGTAAGGACGGCAGCCTGGATAACCACACTGGCCGCATTGACTCTGTGGCAACATGGCTTCGACCTGTTCAACGACAGGATTGCCTTCAACCTTAAAGCGTCGTGAAGCGTAGCCAAGGATAAGACCAAAAAGTAGTGCGAGGGCACTTAGCGTGAGAATGGCAATCCAAATCGCAGTCATCAGAATTTCACCAATCCGGTAAAACCCATAAAGGCCAGTGACATTAAACCTGCGGTAATTAAGGCTATCGAGTTGCCCCTGAACGGTGCTGGCACATCAGAAACGGCAATACGCTCACGAATTGCGGCAAAAAGCACCATGACCAGGGAAAAACCTGCTGCGCCGCCGAATCCATAAATGGTTGACTGAAGGAAACCATGCGACATATTCACATTAAGCAATACCACACCTAAAACGGCACAGTTGGTGGTGATCAAGGGCAAAAAAATGCCGAGTAAACGATAAAGGTCAGGGCTGGCCTTGCGCACAAACATTTCGGAAAACTGTACGACAAATGCCAATA
The DNA here is from genome assembly GCF_046237015.1 of Pectobacterium hainanensis. Taxonomy (NCBI): domain Bacteria; kingdom Pseudomonadati; phylum Pseudomonadota; class Gammaproteobacteria; order Enterobacterales; family Pectobacteriaceae; genus Pectobacterium; species Pectobacterium hainanensis. Next base: position 196,253 of record NZ_JBJYIN010000007.1, on the reverse strand, counting down.
CCAGAATAAATGCCATGGTACGCAGATAAATAATATCCAACGGCACTAACACGTATTCATTGATCAACCAGGAAAACATGGAGCCTAATGTCATGACGAACGTTGTTGCCAGCCCCATACCAATAGCCGTTTCCAGTTTTTTAGAAACGCCCATAAATGGGCACAGCCCCAAGAATTTCACCAAAACGAAATTGTTTACCAGGAGGATGCTAACAAATAACAAAGCGTATTCGGTCATTACGATGCCTAAAAAAACAAAACCCGCATATTATCGGGTATTGTCGGGCTTTCGACAACATACTCAAAGTGGGGTTATAGCAGAAAGCCTGATAAAGGACGTGTTTTTAACTCAAAAGGGTTACGCCATTTAAGGTGTTACACCACATAGTGCCATACTGATTTTGGGACGCAGCCTACATCAAAGAGTTTCCCACCGGAGACCAATTCTGCCCGACGGTGGTCAGCCGCACGATACATACTGATAATCTCTTGGCTATCTGTCAGTGAGTAATTGAGATGATCAAAGAGTTTTTCCAGACTTTCCGACGTACTGACTTTTCTGAATTTAAACAAATAATTATGAACGGTCATAGTTAATGAACAACATGGTGATGTAATTGAAGTGATTCAGTATAAGCAAGAGAGAAATGCTGTCCAGAGGTTAATGGTGCTCTGTGATTTAAGCCGGACGCGCTTTGGAATGGAGGAGGCATTATCCGCCTCCTCGCATCATAGTAGGTTATTTTTAATGTGCGCTAAGTTTGTAATAAAGGTCATTCCAGCGTAATGCGTCTTTGAACGCAGGAATACGCGTATCGTTGTCGATAACAAGCAGCTCAATATTCTGCATATCGGCATACAACCGGATATAGTCTAAATCCAGTGCCTGGCTGAATACCGTGTGGTGCGCACCACCAGCCAGTATCCACGCTTCGGCTGCGGTTTCCAGCGATGGCTGAGCTTTCCATATTGCACGTGCAACGGGCAGTTTGGGTAACGGTCGCGGTTGCTCAATGGTATCGACGATGTTAACCAGCATGCGGAAACGATCGCCCATATCGATAACGCTGGCGTTGAGTGAAAGACCGGCTGGCACGGAGAAAATCAGACGGGCAGGGTCGTCTTTTCCACCAATGCCCAAATGCTGCGCATCCACGATGGGTTTTTGTTCCTTGGCGATGCTGGGGCAAACTTCCAACATATGGGAACCGACAACCAGATTGTTGTTATGTTGGAAGTTATACGTATAGTCTTCCATGAATGACGTTCCGCCGGATAATCCACCCGCCATGACTTTCATGATGCGCAGGAGCGCCGCAGTCTTCCAGTCGCCTTCGCCACCAAAGCCATAACCTTGTTGCATTAGACGTTGTACGGCCAGCCCCGGCAGTTGTTTCAGACCGTAGAGATTTTCAAAATCGGTGGTAAAGGCTTTATAGCCGCCTTGTTCCAGAAAGCGTTTCATCCCCAACTCAATCTGCGCGGCGTCTAATAAGTTCTGACGATTGGGACCATGAAGTTTAACGGCATCGGTAAGTTGATAACTTGCCTCGTATTCTTCAACCAGGGTATCGATGTCGCCTTTGGAAACGTCGTCCACGACCGCAACCAGATCGCCTAATCCCCAGGCGCTAACGGAATAACCGAACTGGATCTGGGCACTGACCTTATCGCCTTCGGTAACGGCCACTTCACGCATATTATCGCCAAAACGTGCCAGTTTTAGTTGCTTACTTTCCTGAATGGCCGCGGCGACCCGCATCCATTTAGCGATACGTTCGTGCGCATTTTTATCCTGCCAGTGACCGACTACCACCTGATGAGACTGACGCATCCGGGCACCGATAAACCCAAATTCACGTCCACCATGAGCGGTCTGATTCAGGTTCATAAAATCCATATCCATGGTGTCCCATGGGATTTCCGCATTAAACTGGGTATGAAATTGCAACAGCGGTTTGTTAAGAATACTCAACCCACCGATCCACATTTTGGCGGGGGAAAACGTATGTAACCACGTCAGTAAGCCGATACAGCGATCCTGATAGTTTGCGTCACGGCATAGTGCGGTGATTTCATCAGGCGTTTTAACCAAGGGTTTCAGTACCAGTTTAACCGGGAGCCTTCCACTCTGATTCAACCCTGCGACGACTTTTTCAGCGTTTTCTTTTACCTGTTGTAACGTTTCAGGGCCATACAGGTGTTGGCTACCGATAACAAACCAGACTTCGAGTTGCTTAAAATAATCCATGATGACTCCTGTTTTGATATTCCCCGTGAGGGAAAAAATAAGCGATGGTTAAGCTTTGGCTTTCGGGCTGTAAGCGGGTTCAGCCAGTCGACACCATTGCTGGTAACGTTCATAAAGTTGCTGATAGCGAGCGACGCGCTGGCTATCAGGCATGAGTGTCTGTTCAATACCGCTGGCCATATGGCGCTGTGCAGTAGGGATATCGGTATGTTCGCCTGCGGCGACGGCAGCAAAAATCGCAGCGCCTAATGCACAACACTGATCGGACGCAACAATTTGTAGCGGACGATTCATCACATCGGTGCAAACCTGCATGATCGTGGGGGACTTACGGGCGATGCCCCCCAGAGCCAGAATGTTCTCAACCGGTACGCCTTGCGTTTCAAAGCATTCCATGATGGCGCGAGCACCGAACGCGGTTGCCGCGATAAAACCACCAAAGAGTGTCGCTGCATCGGTGCCGAGATTAAGATCGGCAATCACGCCTTTTAAGCGCTGATTAGCAAAGGGCGTTCTACGTCCGTTAAACCAGTCAAGCACCACAGGCAAATGATCCCACGTTGGATTGTCGGCCCAGGTTTGAGTGAGTCGCTCAAGCAATTTCCCTTCAGTGGCCTGTAGTGTTGTTTTCAGTTCGGGGTGATCGTTGATGGCCTGTTGTAGCGACCAACTCAATAGACGGCTAAACCAGGCATACATGTCGCCAAAAGCGGATTGTCCCGCTTCTAAACCGATATAACCGGGTATCACACTGCCATTGACCTGACCGCAAATGCCGGCAATGGTGCGATCGGCAATGCGGGATTCATCCGCGATCAAAATATCGCAGGTTGAAGTGCCAATCACTTTGACCAACGTATAGGGTTGCGCTCCCGCGCCAACCGTGCCGACATGGCAGTCAAACGCCCCGCCTGCGATGGTGACGGTGTCAGACAGACCAAGCCGTTGCGCCCATTCCGGCGTCAGCGTGCCAACAGGGTGGTCGGCGGTCCAGGTCTCGGTAAACATTGGATATTGCAGGCGTTCAGTGAGGCAGGGATCGAGAGCGTGTAAAAAGTCTTTGGGGGGTAATCCACCCCAATCTGGGTGCCAGAGGGATTTGTGCCCGGCACTACAGCGACCGCGTTTGATTTGCGCTGGTGCGTTTGTTCCAGAAAGTAGGGCTGGCACCCAATCGCAGAGTTCTATCCACGATACGGCAGCCTGACGGACTTGCTGATCTTCACGCGAAACATGCAGGATCTTTGCCCAGAACCATTCGGAAGAGTAAACGCCACCAATATAACGCGTGTAGTCAGGGAATTGCCCGCTGCGACACAGTGTATTGATCGCCTCCGCTTCTTCTATTGCCGTGTGATCCTTCCATAAAACGAACATGGCGTTTGGGTTATTGGCAAATTCAGGGCGCAGGGCGAGAACGTGTCCTTGTTCGTCAATGGGGGCGGGCGTCGAACCAGTGGAATCAACGCCGATACCGATAACCTGTTGGCGTTGCTCCGTCGTTAAACGACTCACTACCACCTTAATGGCTTGTTCCAGCGATTCGATGTAATCCAGCGGATGGTGCCTGAATTGATTATTGGCAGGCTGACAATATTTCCCCTCACGCCAGCGAGGGTAATAGACCACTTCTGTTTCTAATTCTTGCCCGGACTGGCAATCAACCGCCAGGGCACGTACCGAATCACTGCCAAAATCGAGGCCAATCGTAATCGCACCCGTACTCATTGCTCCGCTCCTGTTCAACCTGATTTCATTGCTGTAACGATAGACAGGGGGGCAGAGATGATGTGAGGAGTTGTTAGCTGGAAGTATGCATTTTTCTGTCGCCAGCAGTCATTTTGTGATGATCGTCAAAAGTTAACAACTGGTTAAATTTGCTATATGTATGCACAAACCTGTCGTTGTTCCGGGATGTGATTGCGCTCTCCATTCTTGATGAAAATACCCGCTAAAACATAAAGCGTCTGAATGCTACTGAGTAAAGGTGTGATACTAAGTCTGTGTTTTTCCTTTATCCAGACCTGAAATGCTTTACCGAGAACGATGAGATACATCAGCCTGGCTGGCGTATACAAAGATAACCATATCGGAGAAGATCATGCATAAATTCACTAAGGTGCTAGCGACGATTGGGCTGGCGGCCATTATGTCACAATCAGCTATCGCTGAGACATTGAAGCTGGGATTTCTGGTTAAGCAACCGGAAGAACCCTGGTTTCAAACTGAATGGAAGTTTGCTGATAAAGCAGGAAAAGATCTCGGTTTTGATGTCATTAAAATCGCTGTACCTGATGGTGAAAAAACGCTGAATGCGATTGATAGTTTAGCGGCCAGCGGGGCGAAAGGTTTTGTTATCTGTACGCCAGACCCTAAATTGGGGCCGGCCATTATGGCTAAAGCACGCAGTTATGATTTGAAAGTCATCGCGGTTGACGATCAGTTTGTCAATGCCAAAGGGCAACCGATGGATACGGTGCCATTGGTTATGATGGCGGCGACCAAAATAGGTGAGCGTCAGGGTCAGGAACTGTGGAAAGAAATGAATAATCGTGGCTGGAAGGTGGAAGAAACCGCCGTCATGGCGATTACCTGCGATGAGCTGGATACCTGCCGTCGCCGGACATCTGGTTCGATAGGGGCGCTGAAGGCTGCCGGTTTCCCTGAAAAACAAATTTATCAGGTTCCAACCAAATCCAATGATATCCCCGGCGCATTTGATGCCGCTAACTCTATGCTGGTCCAGCATCCTCAAGTAAAAAACTGGCTGATCGTCGCGTTTAACGATAACAACGTGCTGGGTGGCGTGCGTGCTGCCGAAGGGCAGGGGTTCAAAGCGAATAACGTGATTGGTATCGGTATCAATGGTGTCGACGCCGTGAGTGAATTGTCCAAGAGTCAGGCGACCGGCTTCTATGGTTCACTGCTGCCAAGCCCGGATGTTCATGGATATAAAAGTATCCAGATGCTGAATGAATGGGTAACCAAAAACGTTGAACCAGAAAAATTCACCGAAGTAACGGACGTGGTGCTGATCACCCGCGAAAACTTCAAGGTTGAGCTGGAGAAAAAAGGTCTGATGTAAGTCAGAAAGGACAAGGATGTCCTATCTATTGGATATATTCAGCCAGCCAAAAAATGGCGGAATCGACACTCCACGGGGTAAAGCCGGTGGTTAACCATGAGGAAACGGACATGACAGCACAGTCACCCTATTTGTCGTTTCATGGAATTGGTAAGGAATTTCCCGGTGTTAAGGCACTTTCCGATATTAGTTTTGCCTGCCAAACTGGACAGATCCATGCATTGATGGGGGAAAATGGGGCAGGGAAATCCACGTTGCTGAAGATCCTGAGTGGCAACTATGCCCCCTCTGCTGGGGAAATTCATATTCAGGATAAGCCAGTCCAATTTAATAACACGATGGATGCCCTGAATGCCGGGGTTGCCATTATTTATCAGGAATTACACCTGATACCGGAAATGACCATTGCTGAGAATATCTATCTCGGCCAGTTACCGCATAAATATGGCATGGTCAATAATTCTCTGCTGCGTTATGAGGCAAAACTGCAACTTGAGCATCTGGGATTGGATCTTGATCCCGATACCCCGCTGAAATACTTGTCGATCGGCCAGTGGCAAATGGTGGAAATAGCCAAAGCACTGGCTCGTAATGCCAAAATTATTGCGTTTGATGAGCCCACCAGTTCGCTCTCCGCCCGTGAAATAGAGCAATTATTTCGGGTAATTAGAGAATTACGCAGTGAAGGGCGCGTCATTTTGTATGTTTCGCACCGGATGGAAGAAATTTTCGCGTTGGCCGATGCGATCACCGTGTTTAAAGATGGTCGCTATGTCCGTACCTTCGACGATATGCAGCAGGTTAATCATGAACTGTTGGTACAAGCCATGGTCGGGCGTGATCTGGGGGATATTTATGGCTATTCACCGCGTCCGCATGGCGACGAACGGTTGACGTTGCAAGAGGTAAAAGCGCCGGGCGTTAAATCGACCATTTCTCTGAATGTCCGGCAGGGTGAAATTGTCGGCCTGTTTGGGCTAGTGGGCGCTGGACGTAGCGAGTTGATGAAGGGGTTGTTTGGTGCCACCCGAATAACGGCAGGTAAGGTGTTGCTGGATGGCAAACCGCTGGTGGTGAATTCGCCGATTGACGCTATTCGTCAGGGAGTCATGCTCTGTCCTGAAGATCGTAAAGCGGATGGCATTATTCCCGTCCATTCCGTACGAGACAATATAAACATCAGTGCTCGGCGAAAAAGTGTGAAAGCCGGTTTCATCATCAATAACCAGTGGGAAGAGGATAACGCTTCTCGCCGTATTACGGCGTTGAATATCAAGACACCTTCTGCGGAACAACTGATCATGAACCTTTCCGGAGGGAATCAGCAGAAAGCCATCCTTGGCCGCTGGCTCTCGGAGGAAATGAAAGTGATTCTGCTGGATGAACCGACTCGCGGAATTGACGTGGGAGCCAAGCACGAGATTTACAACGTGATTTATACCTTGGCCAAACAAGGGATTGCGGTGCTGTTCGCGTCTAGTGATTTACCAGAAGTGCTTGGGCTGGCTGACCGGATCATTGTGATGCGTGAAGGTGCAGTCTCTGGTGAGCTTTCACATGACGAGGCCACAGAGCAAAAGGTACTGAGCTTGGCAATGTTACGAACCCCCGATATCGAATCTGCGGTTGCCTGACCGCGAAGGAGCAAAATAATGTCAACGGTTACGTCTGCTACCCCTGAAAAGAAAAAGAATGGTATGGGGATGTCTCGCATTTGGGATGACTACGGCATGCTGGTTGTGTTTGCCGTATTGTTTGTAGGATGCGCTATTTTTGTGCCGAACTTTGCTAGTTTCATCAACATGAAAGGGCTGGGGCTGGCGATCTCCATGTCCGGGATGGTCGCGTGTGGAATGCTGTTCTGCCTGGCTTCCGGTGATTTCGACCTGTCAGTCGCATCGATTATTGCCTGTGCTGGTGTGGCAACGGCGGTGGTAATCAATATCAGTGAAAGTCTGTGGATTGGCGTCGGTGCTGGTTTACTGCTGGGAATGGCGTTTGGTTTGTTAAATGGTTTTGTTATTGCCCGGCTCAAAATTAATGCGTTGATCACCACGCTGGCCACCATGCAGATTGCTCGCGGGCTAGCCTATATCATTTCTGATGGTAAAGCGGTTGGGATTGAAGATGAACGTTTTTTTGAATTGGGTTATGCCAATTGGCTGGGATTGCCCGCACCGATCTGGATCACCGTGGCGTGTATGACGCTGTTTGGCTTATTGTTGAATAAGACCACATTTGGTCGTAATACGTTGGCTATCGGCGGCAATGAAGAGGCGGCTCGTCTGGCCGGGGTGCCGGTCGTGCGGACCAAAATTATCATTTTCGCGCTTTCTGGTTTGGTGTCGGCGGCGGCGGGGATTATTCTGGCGTCTCGTATGACCAGCGGACAACCAATGACGTCCATCGGTTATGAGCTAATCGTGATTTCTGCCTGTGTGCTGGGTGGGGTATCGTTGAAAGGTGGGATCGGCAAGATTTCTTATGTTGTGGCGGGTGTCCTGATTCTGGGAACGGTAGAGAATGCCATGAACCTGTTGAACATTTCGCCGTTTGCACAATATGTCGTGCGTGGGCTGATCCTGCTGGCCGCAGTGATTTTCGACCGTTACAAACAGATGTCGAAGAAAACAGTATAAAAACTTATTTATTTGACTTACCCGCGTAAGCGGGTATTTCTTTCATCCAGTAGACGATGAAACTGTGCCCTGATTAATGGCGATGACGCGATGAAAGCAGGTGTGAAAAAGAGACATTTTGTGATGGCTTAACGTGTTCCGGAGGTTCGATGTATCACCGTATGGCGCATGAATCCCAGTCCAATCCGTTGCTACCGGGGTATTCTTTTAACGCGTACCTGGTTGCAGGGTTGACGCCTATTTTGGCTGAAGGACCGCTCGATTTTTTTATTGACCGACCCGATGGCATGAAGGGATATATCATTAATCTCACCATCAAAGGGCAAGGACAGATTTTTGAGGGTGACGATACGTTCTATTGTAATCCTGGAGACTTGCTCCTATTTCCACCCAAATCAAAACACTTCTATGGTCGCTCACCCAGTAGCGATTGTTGGTACCACCGTTGGGTTTATTTCAGACCTCGCGCCTACTGGGCCGACTGGCTTGAGTGGCATAGTAAAAATTGTGGTGTGGGGCGATTGAGTCTGCCGAATAACCAGTTATTACTGGAGTTTGATCGGTTGTTTGCCAATATTGAGCAAACCCAGCGTTCCGGACGGCGTTTTTCTGAAGAGTTGGGGATGAATCTGCTCGAACGTTTATTGTTAAGAGCAATGGAGGAAGATCCGCAAAGTCCGCAGAAAATCATGGACCCACGCGTTATTGAGGCGTGTCAGTTTATCACCAGTAATCTGGCCGGTGAGTTGCGAATTGATGAAGTGGCGCGACATGTGTGTTTATCACCGTCTCGTCTTGCGCATTTATTTCGTGAACAGGTGGGCATTAACATCTTGCGTTGGCGTGAGGATCAGCGTGTTATCCGCGCCAAATTATTGTTACAAACGACGCAGGAGTCGATTGCCAACATTGGTCGAGTCGTGGGCTATGACGACCAGCTTTATTTTTCCCGAGTGTTTCGCAAACGTGTCGGCGTGAGTCCGAGTGATTTTCGTCGTCGCAGCAGTGAGATCAATTATCCGTCAGCCAAAAATAATGATTCACCGCAATGGGGAAATCATGTTTCTGGTGCAATTGGCGTGTGAACAGGGGACTCAATTAGCCCAAAGAGTGTACGTCCCCTTGGTGCTATACTGAATCAATATGATGAGGTAATGCGGTAAAAAGTCACTAAGGGGAATCTTCATGAGTCATCACGTTCGTGTCGGGTTGCTGGGGTATGGTTACGCCAGCAAAACCTTCCATGCGCCGCTGATCGCCGGGACATCGGGTATGGAATTGGTTGCAGTTTCCAGCAGTAATGCGGATAAAGTGCATGCTGACTGGGCAACATTACGTGTAGAACGTGAACCGCAGACGTTATTTAACGATCCCGATATTGATCTGATCGTTGTCCCTACACCAAATGACACGCATTTCCTACTGGTTCGTCAGGCTTTGGAAGCTGGGAAGCATGTGGTGGTTGATAAACCCTTCACCGTGACGTTGTCACAAGCGCATGAACTGAGTGCGGTGGCCGAACGTACTGGAAAGCTGCTTTCTGTATTTCATAATCGCCGTTGGGATAGTGATTTCCTGACGCTTTGTAACCTGTTGCATAGCGGTACGCTGGGTGACGTGGTTTACATGGAATCCCATTTTGATCGTTTCCGACCTGAAGTTCGTCATCGTTGGCGAGAGGATGGGAGTGAAGGTAGCGGTATCTGGTATGATCTGGCACCGCATTTGATCGATCAGACATTACAGTTATTCGGTCTACCGGTGGCTATTCAGGTCGATATGGCACAATTAAGACCCGGCAGTAAGGCGGTTGATTATTTTCATGCTACGCTGATTTACCCACAGCGCCGGGTTGTATTACATGCCAGTATGCTGGTGGCTGCTGCTTCAGCACGTTATATTGTTCATGGCACTCGCGGTAGCTTTATAAAATATGGTCTTGATCCACAGGAAGAGCATCTGAAAGCTGGCGAGCGTCCACCGGTAGAAAACTGGGGGCAAGATAAACGTGATGGCATACTGACTTTACATCGGGACGGCGTGATGGCTGAACAGGTGGTTCCGACGATACCGGGTAATTATCCGGCTTATTATGCCGCGATTCGCGATGCGCTTAGTGGCAAGGGGGAGAATCCTGTCAGTGTCCATCAGGCAATCAACGTGATGGAGTTAATTGAATTAGGATTGCTTTCTTATCAACAGAAAAAAGTTATGACAGTTAAGAATAGTTAGGTGTCGTGTTGCCAATGGTAGGCATTTGCTGCCCGCCGTTTTTTGTTCTATCGAAAGCGGCGATGTTTCTCACAGATATTGGCGTTTGGTTTAAGCGGGCGATCTTAGGATCGCCTTTACTATTTAATTAAGCAGTAGAAAGGTATACCGATAATGGGATGGTTACAGCGGCTACGGATTGACAGTTTTTTGTTGATATTAACTTTGGTTGTTATTACGGCGTCATTCTTTCCCTGTGAAGGAAATGCCAAAGTTTTTTTTGAGTACTTAACAACGGCTGCCATCGCACTGTTATTTTTTATGCATGGAGCAAAGCTATCTCGTGAAGCCATTACCGCTGGAATGGGGCATTGGCGACTACATCTTGTTGTATTTGCTAGTACCTTTATTCTTTTTCCCTTGCTTGGCATGGGAATGACGATGTTAGTGCCGGTGGTGTTAACACCGACGCTTTATCTGGGCTTCCTCTACCTGTGTGCATTACCCGCAACGGTTCAGTCCGCAATAGCCTATACCTCTATGGCTGGCGGAAACGTGGCGGCAGCGATTTGTAGTGCGTCTGCCTCCAGCATTCTCGGCGTTTTTCTGTCACCGATCCTGGTGGGGTTGTTGATGCATACTCAGGGTGGAGAAACGGATACGTTACATGCTATTGGTTCTATTATTATGCAGTTAATGGTGCCATTTGTAGTAGGGCATCTGTCACGACCGTTGATTGCAAGCTGGGTTGATCGTCACCGTAAATTGATTAACGTGACTGACCGATCATCCATTCTTCTGGTCGTTTATGTCGCCTTTAGTGAAGCCGTGGTGCAAGGAATTTGGGGGCAAATCGATGGATGGTATTTATTGGCGGTGGTGGGATGTTCCATCGTGTTGTTGGGTATCGTGTTGATAGTCAATACGCTGGTGGCCCGTAAATTAGGCTTTAATACTGCGGATGAGATTACCATTGTGTTCTGCGGTTCGAAGAAAAGCCTGGCAAATGGTATTCCGATGGCCAACGTATTATTTCCTGCCGCGGCAGTTGGCGCGATGGTATTGCCATTGATGATTTTTCATCAGATTCAATTGATGGTGTGCGCGGCATTGGCGCAACGCTATGCTAAACAGCATAAACCAACTGAACAAATAATAGGAAGTAGGCAGTAAGCAAGCGCGTTGTCATCACTCTGAAAGCGGCTCAGTAAGCCGCTTTTCTTATCTCATCAGCAACGAGCGCTAGCCGCTAACTTACGATGCTTCACTGCGTTTTAACACTTTTTCACGCAGCTTTTGCTTGTCCTGTTCGCTGATAAAAGCAATATTCAAGCCATTCTCCTGAGCCTGCCGGGTTTCTCTGGCGGTTAACCCAGCCAACGGTGCAGCGATTTCATATTCATGTTTGATTTCAATCCCTTGAACCGCAGGATCGTCGGTATTGATTGTGGCAGGAATACCATAACGCAGGAAATGGATCAGCGGATGTTGATCCAGTGACTCAACCGTACTGGTTTGGATATTGGATGTCAGACACGACTCGATACCAATGCCGTGTTCAGCCATATATTTCATTAATGTGCTATCGATAATCGCGGTAACACCATGCCCAATGCGCTCAGCCTTCAACGTGTTAATGGCTTGCCATATACTCTCGGGGCCTGCCGCTTCACCCGCGTGCACGGTAATACGCCACCCGGCATCGCGTGCCTGACGAAAGTGAGACGCGAAAAGATCGCCGGGATAGCCCAATTCATCGCCAGCTAGATCAAGTGCGGTAATCTGATCGCGATAGGCGAGCAACGCATCTAACTCGTGTTGACAGGCATCGGTACCAAATGTGCGGCTTAGAATGCCAATCAGGCGGATATCAATATCGTGATCGCGACAACCTGCCATCACGCCATCAATGACGGCTTCAACCACGCCCGCAGCGGGGAGGTTATGACTCATCGCCATGTAGTAAGGAGAGAAACGCAGCTCAGCGTAATCCAGCCCAGCGTTGACAGCATCTTCAACGTTTTCGTAAGCAATCCGTCGGCAGGCATCCAGTGAGCCTAAAACGGTTACCCCCCAATCCAGTTTCTGCAAAAAGCTCAGTAAATCAGGTTCATTGTTGGTGATTTGAACATGAGGGCGCAAGGTGTCCAGATCATGGCCAGGAAGAACAACGTTAAACTGTCTCCCCAGTTCCAGAATGCTCTGTGGCCGGATATTACCGTCCAGATGACGATGAATATCGGTCAACGGGAGTCGTGAATCAATCATGATGTGCTCTTTACTAAATTTGATATACCTATCATTTTTCAAGTTGCACATGCGATAACCAGATAGCTGTTGCGCGTTGAAACCGGTTAGGTATTTGTTAGTCGTTAGTACGATGCAGTATAAGAAAAAACGGCAACAAATAATTCATATTGTCGCAAAAAAATCGTTTTTATTTCATTAGAAATCATTAGTGAATCTAATGACTAACGCCTGCTTGTGAGGAATGCGCGTTAAGCCGAGGAATTATCCGGATATAGACCAGCTCGCTTAGTAATTCTATGAGTGTCTGGCTCACAATGATGACCGGCAATAGCGACGTTGCACCGGGCATAGCAAGCGCGATAGGCAAGACAATCAGCGAGTTTCTGGTTCCTGCACTGAATGCCACAGCACGTCCACTGGCGGAATCAAGCCTGAAAAAACGGCCTGCCATCCAGCCAAGAATAGGGGCGACGATAGCGAACAAGAGGTAAAAAGGTAAAACGGATAACACCGAATGCCATGCGTTTTGAAGTTGCGGTATGACTGACGCCACAACAACAAACAACACCAGTGCGGTTGCCGGAACGGGAAAAAAGGATAAACCTGCTGCCAGTCGTCTTATTGATTGTTGTCGCGAACTTCCCCATTGAATGGCGGCGGCCAACAGAAGTGGAGCCGCAATCAACCAGATAAATGCATGTAAAAATGGGGTGAACTGGACAGAGGCAGCGGCTTCCTGGCTGAGAAACAGGCCAAGATAAAGAGGGAGCGCCAACATCTGCACCATTAACAACACCGGTGTAGCCGCCAACAGTCGTGGCGCATCGGCTTGGCCGATTTGAGAGAATGTCACGACATAATCAATGCAGGGAGCAAGCAATACCAACAACATCCCAAATCTAATCATCGGGTTATCGGGTAAATACGGCAGTAAAATCCAAATAAATAGGGGGATCGCAATAAAATTGACGCTCAGTAGCGCAGCAAGAAAGCGCCATTGGGTGAAACTTTTCCCCAACGTCGTCATTGGTACCTGCAAAAACGTGACAAACAGCATGAAGGCTAGCGCCGGATTGATCGCCATATCCAGTGTGGTGGAGTCAGGAATCAATCTGCCAACGAGCGCGGCTAGGACCACCGCCGTAAAATAGATCGCTGTCTGGTGTGTTTCCATTAAGGCCCTGAATGCGTACATAGCGGATCTCGTCGTGATAAAAGAATGCGTTCATAATTTGCACTAATGGCGGCACATTGGCCGCCATTAGCGATTTTCGACGTTAATGATTATGGTGCGGGAATGGGGGATACCGGGTGTTCATGACCACTAGGCTGTGATTCTTCACCTTCTTCTTCAGCCGGTAGACTGATAAATGGGGAAATGAATTCATCTAATGACATTTTCTGACCATTGAAATCAACTTGACCGTCAGCATATTGCAGCGAACTGGTAATAGCGTTGTCTTTGGTCACCGAGAAATGGTTCATTTGACCAATGCTTGCGAACATTTTAGCCCGTTGCATCGCTTCATTATTTGCCTTCTGTTTTTCTTCCTCGGTGGTCGGTTGTTTCGATTCTGACTGCACCATTAATTCTGTCAGCATGGCTAAAGGTATATTCAGCTTAACATCCAGTTTTTTCACTGCTTGCAAAATGACTTTTTCTTTATCCGCTAGCCTGCTATCGGCGACGCTTGCGCTATTTTGCTGTGGATCGGTCAGATCCAATGACAGGGTAAATGTACTTTCGCCTTTGCTATTTTTCCAACTGATAGGGGATATCGTGATCGCTGGGTTTCCTTTCAATAATTGAGGAAGGTGTTGCAGGATCGTGTTGGTCATTTCGTACTGATAAATAGACGGATTAAGATCTCTAGTCTGCTGTAGCAGCTTATTAACATTCTGTTGATAAGCCGTTGCAAACTGTTTTGTACCTTCTCCGTCAAGCTGAGCAATTGTGATATTCACTGCACCAGAACCTAAGTTACGGCCAGCCACCGTGAGTGATTCTAATCCCAACGATAATTTACTCGCTAAGTTTTTGTCATCCTCCGTCACACTAGTTTGCATCGAAACGTTATTTAACGTGACCGGGTCACTTCTGTCGGAAGAAAATGTCATCGATTTAACGGTAACATTGGCGTCGCCTAAATCGAGATCAAACTTACCTTTAGCGTTATTACCACTCAGAGTGAAATCGCTCATCTCGAATTTTTCGGTTCTCTTCCATGGGCCTTTCTTTTCACTCATGAGGTGGCCGATCGTTCCTGAAAGCTTGCTGCTACGTAAATCCTGACCAACAGCCAACTGGAATTCGGCTCCGCTGAAAGTAAACGTTTGATCGTCTTTCTGAAAATCGACAGGGATAAAAGTCACGACAGATTGTGTATCGCCGCTGTAAGCCACGCGCGTTTCCGCCGTCAAAAACGATTTATTCTTCGTTAATTCAAAGACCTCTTTCATTGCTGGTGTGTTAGCAAATTCGGTGTGTACAGAGGCAAGCGCGGGAATTAAGTTGAACGTTTTCAGTTGGGTTAACGGAAAAGGGCCATGAGAGATCGTTTGATTTAGGACTATTTCTTCATCAGGCGTAAGGAATGTCGCGCCTTTTGCCGAGCCATCAGCTTGAAGAACGTAAGAGAATGTACTGGTAAATATGCCGCCTTGATAATCACGGTAAACTATTTTGAGACCCGCATCAGGATAGGTTTCTTTCAACTGGGTATTCAATGTATCGGTAAGGCCATCAAGTTGCTGAGCAAATTGCTTCCCCGTGTACCAGGAAGCACCTGTCCAGATGGCTCCCAAAGCAATAACAATGCCAGTGGCGACTAACGACTTCTTCATTTTAATTTATCCTTTATTAAAAGTTTTGCCCTTGTTTGAGAGCATAACAAAACGATTGGTTAACGAGGTAGGTGATTGAACACCCGAGCAATACATCCTTGTCCCTGAACGTTTATCGGCGATTCATTGGCAGAGATAAAGCAAGATTCTCCGGCTTTAAGTTTGAGTTGCCTATCATTTTTTTGCAGCAACGCCTCCCCGTCAACGCAAAAAATGATAGCAGCGCTACGCTGTGAAAGCGCTTGTGGAGAATCATTCAGGTAGTGCAGAGAAAAGGCAAAATCATCAACAGGAACCGGGAAATTCAGCTCATTTCCTTGCTTGATTGGGGCGGTTAACAATTGTGCCGCCGGCTTTGCTTCGAACTTAACGTTATCGAGTAATTCTGGAATATCAATGTATTTTGGTGTTAATCCCGCCCGTAACACGTTGTCTGAATTAGCCATGACCTCCAGTGCGACGCCGTTTAAATAGGCGTGAGGCGTTTGTGCATATAAAAACATGCCTTGACCGGGTTGAAGGGTAATGACATTCAGTAGTAGCGGGGAAAACAAACCACAATCATCTGGGTAAAAACGAGTAATGTCTCGAATAGTAGCCCAGGGTTCGCCATGTTGACTATTTAATGCGGCCTTGAGCACCCCTAACGCCTGACTTTTCTGCAAACCCGTCATGCTGAGCAGATTAGCAAACAGCATCGCGAGGTGTTTGCTATCTGGCTGTTGCAAAAACGCAGAGATAGAGGGATGTGCACTGGTTACGGGTTGGAGGAGCGTCACAATTTCAGATAATTCTCGAAATCCATTCATGGCCTGAAAAGGCGTCAGTGCGACGACCAATTCTGGTTTGTGATTCGCGTCTTTATAATTTCTTTCTGCCGCATCCAGTGGCATTCCGGCCTTATTTTCTCTGGCAAAACCGAGTTTAGCGGCTGATTTACTGGGGTGAACCTGAATAGACAGCGGTTGTTCGGCGCAGAGAACTTTAAACAGAAAGGGTAATTCACCAAATCGTTGTGCGACGGCTTCCCCTAAATGACCGGATAAGTCCTCTGCGATTATTTCACGGAGGTTATGTTCATGGCCTTTTTCATCAATGACATGGGAACTACTTTTTGGATGAGCGCCCATCCACAATTCCGCCATTGGCAAATTATTCGGATTATCAATGCCATAAAGCTCATTCAGTGCATGTTGACTGCCCCAGGCATAATGCTGGACACGGTTGAGCATTTTTTGCATGTTGGCTCCCGAATGTTATACAACATGTGAGTTAATATAATTTAACTGGTTAAATTAGTTAGAAAACCAGCCAATGATGAATACACTGTATCGCTTCACATCATGGTAATGTTTTGTGTGCCACTATTCCAGAGAGTGAAACTAAGGCTATTCCCCATCCAGAATGCCAGAGAGTGAAACTAAGGCTATTCCCCATCCAGAATGTTAAGGAGTAAAGGTAATGACAACGACGCGTATTGAAAAAGACTCAATGGGACCGATTGATGTACCTGCCGATCGCCTGTGGGGGGCTCAGACGCAACGTTCATTGGAGCATTTCCGTATTTCCGAAGAAAAAATGCCGCGAGCGCTGATTTATGCACTGGCTCAGACCAAACGGGCCGCCGCCAGCGTCAACATGGATCTCAATTTACTTCCCGCCGAACGTGGTAACGCGATTGTTCAGGCAGCAGATGAGGTGTTGGGGGGAGAGCATGCTGGCGAGTTTCCTCTGGCTATCTGGCAAACGGGTTCTGGCACTCAAAGCAATATGAATATGAACGAAGTGTTGGCTAACCGCGCCAGTGAATTATTAGGCGGAGAGCGCGGGAATAGTCGGTTGGTTCATCCTAATGACGATGTTAATAAGAGCCAAAGTTCTAACGATGTTTTCCCTACCGCGATGCATGTTGCCGCGGTGATCGCGATTAATGAACACCTTATTCCTGAATTGAAGGCGCTGCATCAGACGTTGGCGTCGAAAGCAAATCAGTTCAAAGATATCGTGAAAATTGGTCGTACCCACTTGCAGGATGCGACGCCGTTGACGTTGGGCCAGGAAATTTCTGGCTGGGCCGCCATGTTGCAACATAACCTGAAGCATATTGAACATAGCGTTCCACATCTTAGTGAACTGGCGTTGGGGGGGACGGCTGTAGGTACGGGATTAAATACACATCCTGAGTATGCGGTACGTGTCGCTGCTGAATTGGCAAAATTGACCGGACAACCGTTTGTGACGTCGCCAAATAAATTTGAAGCATTAGGAACCTGTGATGCGTTGGTTCATGGTCACGGTGCCCTGAAAGGGCTGGCTGCTTCATTGATGAAGATCGCTAACGATGTTCGCTGGCTGGCATCAGGCCCGCGTTGTGGTATTGGCGAACTCAGCATTCCGGAAAATGAACCGGGAAGCTCCATCATGCCGGGGAAAGTGAATCCGACACAATGTGAAGCCATGACAATGCTTTGTTGTCAGGTCATGGGGAATGATGTGGCTGTCAACATGGGCGGTGCATCCGGTAACTTTGAACTCAATGTGTATCGCCCGATGGTGATTCATAATTTCTTGCAGTCTATTCGTTTACTGGCTGATGGCATGAAAAGCTTTAACGAGCACTGTGCGGTGGGGATTGAGCCGAATCGTGAAAGAATCGACCAACTGTTAAATGAGTCTCTCATGCTGGTTACTGCACTGAATACGCATATTGGCTATGACAAAGCGGCTGAGATTGCTAAAAAAGCACATAAAGAAGGTCTGACATTAAAGACATCTGCTTTAAAGCTGGGCTATCTGACCGAAGCCCAGTTTGATGAATGGGTTCGCCCGCAGGATATGGTGGGAAGTTTAAAAGCGTAAAACACGCGTCCTGTGATGAAGAAAAGCCTACTGGTTTGTATCAGTAGGCTTTTTTCTAGAAGCTATCGGTGTAAAGATGTAAACGGGGAATAAGTAAACGTAGCGCTACGGCCTGCGGTTTATGCTTATGTTTGATGTTATTGGCATCATAATGGTTGAGTTCTCCTATTTGTGGCATTCCCTCACTATTTTCCTGATGATTAAAAATTAACAGCGGGGAAGGGCAAGGATGTTGGACTTGTTTCTGTTGTTCCGCATACCAAACACGAGCAATAGGCTGTACTTTTACCGGTCGCTTTATTTTCCATTTTGCATGTTCTGGCAAACGTAATACCTCTTCAATTTCGTGCTCAATCAATTCAACCCATTGTTCTTTGCTGTAAGGGGCCTGATTTCGTTCGGCTCTTCTACTTTTATCCAGTTTCTCAAGGAGCTCCGCACGGCTCATATTCTTAATAATGTGTTTATTTGCCCAACCAAAACGTACCGATGTTGGATTCGTTATCTGCGTGACTGAACGATAGGCGCTTAGTGTAATCAATCCTCGCAAATGGGTATGGACAAAATCGAAACGTTGCTCTGGGGTTAAACCCGAATCAATGGTGATAATTTGTTCCAGTTCTTTTTTCAAGGTATTGATGCTGTTAATTAGTTGGCTAGCCTGAAGATATTCATTCTGACTAACGGAAAAGCACAGTGCACCAGGTAATCGAATGGCTGCTTTGCTGCTGATCGTTTCGGAATAATCATGGATGAATAAACGTTGAAAATGGGCCAAACCGAGGTCACGAGCTTTCTTACCGACATATTGGGTCACTGGGATATTTTCGATAGGATCATGTTCTGTGCCTTTTGTGATATCGGGAAGGGTGTACACTCGGGCTGCAAGTAAGGGGAATGACGAAAACAGGGAATGCATGAGTGCGAGTTGTTTTTCCAATGTGGAGAAACAGAGGTTCATTTGTTCAATCAGTAAATAGTGATTCATTAAGTATATCTATTTAGTTACAACATACTTATATTTATAGTCCAAAACGAATACATCAGCAATAGCGTCAATTTTCCTTTCTAACAGGGATATCGGGGGATTCACGATAGGTTAGGTCAAAGTCGGTTCAATCGAAAACTAATCAATAAAGAGAATAGTAGCAATCCTCCTAAAAAGAAGGTCATGCCAGCCCAACCATAAGCATGCCAGAAGATTCCGCCTAACGTACCTGCGAGGCTGGACCCAAGATAATATGAAAAAAGATACATTGACGATGCCTGGCCTTTCGCCCGACGAGCTCGCTGACCAACCCAACCACTGGTTACCGAGTGGGCGGCAAAAAAACCAGCAGTAAACAGCATCATGCCACCGAAAATAAAAAGAAGATTTTCCAGCGCGATAATACCTAACCCGAGCAACATCAGCAGAATGGAAATGCTTAATACAGGCCCCCGCCCGAAACGATAAGTGAGCGCGCCAGCTTTAGGCGAGCTGTAACTACCGGTCAGATAAACGATGGAGAGAAACCCCACAACCGCCTGACTGAGAAAATAGGGCGAACCCAATAGTCGATAGCCAATGTAGTTAAAGAGGGTAACGAACGCTCCCATCAACAAGAAACCTTGTAAAAATAAAAGCGGCAACCCAGCATCATGCCAATGGAGCTTCATATTTAATAATAGTGATTTAGGCCGTAAAGACCCTGCTCTGAAATGGCGTGACTCAGGCAAAATTCGCCAGAAAGTGAGTGCGGCGATTAACGCAAGTATGCCAATCACCCCGATCGCGATTCTCCAGGGGAAATAATCACTCAAAACACCGCTAACCAGACGACCGCTCATACCACCAATCGAGTTACCGCTGATATATAGCCCCATTGAAAACGCTAACACGCTGGGATGAATTTCTTCACTCAGATAGCTCATAGCAACTGCCGCCACGCCGCTAAGTGACAAACCAATCATTGCCCGCATGATCAGGACACCATGCCAACTGGTCATAAATGCACAAATTAGCGTGCAAATAGCGGCTAACATCAGGGATACCACCATCACGTTTTTACGTCCAATCGTGTCAGACAAAGGGCCGGTAAACACCAACCCAATGGCCAACATCACCGTGGACACCGAAAGTGCCAGACTGCTACTCGCGGGAGAAATGGCGAAATCATGTGAAAGCACCGGTAACAAGGGTTGTACACAGTAAAGGAGTGCGAACGTGGCAAGCCCCGCAGAAAACAACGCTAGCGTAACGCGCGTAAACAGGGAGGTGCCTCGTTTAATATAGGGCGTTTTGCCGTTTATTTGCGTACCAGAATGATCAATAACCGATACCGTTGCTGAAGATGGCAGAATGCTCAAAACACATCCTTAAAGAGATAACCAATAGAAAACAAAAATGATGCAGAAAGCATAGGATGGCGAAATTATTTTGTATAATAGATTAATCATTACAATTAAGACGTTTAAAATATGAATATCGAACTTCGACATCTTCGTTATTTCATCGCGGTGGCTGAAGAGTTGCATTTTGGCCGCGCGGCAGAACGCTTGAATATTTCTCAACCGCCGCTAAGCCAGCAAATCCAGATATTGGAAGAGCGAGTGGGGGCAAGATTGCTGGAGCGAAATAACCGGAACGTACAATTGACACCTGCCGGCACCATGTTTCTAAAAGAGGCGTGGGCAATCATCGATCAAGTTGACCAAGCGGCAGAACGCGCCGCTCGTATCCAACGAGGAGAAATAGGGGAGTTAACGATTGGTTTCACTTCATCTGCACCGTTTATTAAAAAAGTATCACGTAGTTTGCTGACGTTTAGGCAGTCTTATCCAGAAGTACATATTCAGATGATTGAACTCAATACCAAGCAACAAATTGAACCATTACTGAATGGAAATCTCGATCTTGGTGTTATGCGTAACAATCCCTTACCCGAAGCGCTCGAACACCAATTACTCTTGCACGAAGCGCTCGTCGCTGTCGTACATGAAGCGCACCCGCTAGCCAGATATGCGGCCGAAGGTTCCATTAGTATAAAACAACTGGCGCAAGAGCCTTTTGTGTTTTTCTCCAGAGCCGTAGGAACGGCGCTTTATGACAAAACACTCGCGTTGCTAAAGCGATACGACATAAGCCCATACATCACACAAGAAGTCGGTGAGGCGATGACGATTGTCGGACTGGTATCTGCGGGCCTGGGGGTTTCCATTCTTCCTGCCTCGTTTTTGCGGATTCGCGTGGACGGGGTGAAATATATCTCATTGATCGAAAGTGATGCCACAACAGACGTGTGGTTAGCTACCGCTCGGCATCGTCCACTCAGCACCCCGGCAAGAACGCTAATTAATTTAATGCTGACGTGATAACAGAGTCGATATGTGCGACAAATCACATAACGAATCAAATATTTGACGGATTTGGTGAAAAGCCCCACCATATCCGCAGTTTTTTTATTTTGCAGTGTAAAAAATAGCATGTAATACAATCAAACCATTAATACCCTGCGCAGTAGAAATGAATGTTCAGTTGTATCCGCAATGAAGAGTAGGAGCCAGGTTTGTGATTGCCGATGGTCAACCAGGTCACATCGATCAAATTAAACAAATGAATGCCGGTGCGGTATACCGACTGATCGATAAGTACGGTCCAATATCACGCATTGAGTTATCAAAGCGCGCTCAACTGGCACCCGCCAGTATCACCAAGATTGTACGTGAACTCCTGGAAGCGCATTTAGTTCAGGAAACAGAATATCAGGATATAGGCAGTCGAGGACGCCCCGCAATTGGTGTGATTCTTGACACTCAGGCCTGGCATTTTCTTTCCGTTCGCATTGGCAATAACACGATGACATTGGCTCTGCGTGATTTGAGCAGCAAATTGGTGGTTGAAGACGACGTTCCACTTCCGGCTGAACATCCTCAACCTTTGCTCGATCGAATTTTGAATGAAATTGATAAATTCTTCATTCGTCATCAAAAACGACTGGAACGTTTGACCGCTATCGCAATTACCGCACCCGGTATTATTGATGCGACGACGGGCATTATTCACCGGATGCCGTTTTATAATGTTGAAGAGATGGCTATCGGCTCTAAGCTGGAACAACGCACTGGACTTCCGGTTTATCTGCAACATGATATCTGCGCCTGGACCATGGCAGAGGCGTTATATGGTGCTTCTCGTGGCTCGCAGAACGTCATTCAAGTGGTGATTGATCATAACGTCGGCGCTGGCGTCATTACCGGTGGGCGCATTTTGCATGCAGGGAGCCGCAATTTAGTCGAAATCGGCCATACGCAGGTTGATCCTTATGGCAAGCGGTGTTATTGCGGTAATCATGGTTGCCTTGAAACCGTAGCCAGCATTGAAAGTATGCTTGAACTTGCTCAACAACGAATGAACGCCTCAATGAGTTCGATCCTGCATGGTTCGCCACTTACCGTAGACAGCCTATGTGATGCGGCGCTTGCTGGCGACGCATTGGCAAAAAACATTATTCATGATGTAGGTAGTAACGTCGGCAGGATCGTCGCCATCATGGTCAACTTATTCAACCCGGATAAAATTTTGGTTGGGTCACCGCTTAACCGGGCAGCCAATATTTTGTATCCGGCGATTATGGGTTGCATCCATCAGCAGTCATTTCCCGCATACAGTAATAATATTCAGGTAGAAGCGACACAGTTTTATAATCAAGGAACCATGCCTGGAGCCGCACTAGTGAAAGATGCTCTGTATAATGGTTCGTTGCTGGTCAAACTATTACAAGGGTAACCGGCATTTCTACCTTCCTGACTGTTTTTCGCCTTCTGGGCGTGGAGCCCAGAGAAACAAAACATTGAGCTAACGCAAACTGCCTGAACAGTGCATCGCCTAGACTTTCGCAATTGGAAAGCATTTTGTTGTGCTTGTTATTTTTCAGGTGGCCAGGAGTGGGGTTTATCTCATGTTGAAGCGTATTTTCGTCACAGGTACAGATACTGCCGTCGGTAAGACGGTGGTTTCCAGAGCGCTATTACAAAAGCTGGCAATGAGTGGCAAATCCGTTGCAGGTTATAAACCCATTGCGAAAGGGTGCCAGGAAACTGAAGAGGGTATGCGGAACCGAGATGCTCAGCTATTGCAGTCGGCTTCAACACTGGAACTAACCTATGAGCAAGTTAACCCCATTGCCTTACTGGAAGATGAAATTAGCGCCAGCGCCTCTCCCATTAACTACAGCGCGATGACCCAAGGTTTACAATATCTGAACGAAAAGGCAGACGTTGTGGTTGTCGAAGGCAGTGGCGGTTGGCGTACGCTAATGAACGATTTGCGTCCTTATTCCGAATGGGTTATTCAGGAGCAACTGCCCGTAGTATTAGTGGTTGGTATAAAGTTAGGTTGTATTAGCCATGCCCTATTAACGGCTCAGGCCATTCTTAATGACGGCTTACCCTTGATGGGCTGGGTTGCCAACCGAATTAATCCCGGATTGGCAAACTATGCGGAAATTATAACCGTACTCCGTAAAAAGATTCCTGCTCCACAGTTAGGCGAATTACCTTATCTTCCTCGGGCTGAACAACGAGATTTATCTACCTATATCGATCTCTCTCCAGTGATGAATTAGCATTCATACACATCGTGTTGTCTACACGATGTGATGCCCAGTCAACACAATAAAATAGGCTTTTGCTCGTACATAAGCGGAAATCGTTTCTTTTCCTTTACGCCATACGCCTGCCTGATAACACCTGATATACTCAAAAACAGAACTCTTTTCCTCCATCGAAAACGTAATGAAAACAGCGAATAACTCTGAGCATCCACCGGTTCCTCATCGTCACTGGGTATTGATTGCCTGTATGTTGGCAATGTTTACTGCTGCCATCGAAGTCACCATTGTGGCAACGGCACTGCCGACGATTATTGCCGATCTTGGCGGTTTTTCTCTGTTAGGGTGGGTTTTCGCGGGCTATCTGCTGACACAATCAATCAGCATTCCTATTTATGGCCGTCTGGCTGACCTTTTTGGCCGAAAACGTATTTTTTTCATTGGCACCATCACATTTTTACTGGGATCGGTGCTGTGTGGATTCTCGACACACATGGGATGGTTAATCCTATTTCGCATGATTCAAGGATTGGGCGCAGGTGCCATCACGCCTATCGCTTTTACCATTGTCGCAGATGTTTATAGCAGTACCGAACGGCCCAAAATACAAGGTTATCTTTCCAGCGTGTGGGGTATTTCTGCTATCGTCGGACCGCTGCTAGGTGCGTTTATCGTGCAACATTTCAATTGGGCATTGGTTTTCTGGGTCAATGTGCCGATTGGATTATTATCCATCTTTTTACTGGCTCGTTATCTGCCAGTCGTTAATCATAAACGCTCACATCGGTTAGATTGGGCAGGGGCCTTTTATCTTTCGGTGACAGTCGCAAGCCTGCTTATGGCACTACTTCAAGCAGAAGTATTCGGGCTTTGGGTTATTCCGCTGCTACTCATCGCATTCATTAGCGGAGTATTACTGTACCGACAAGAAACCCGTACACCTGAGCCACTTTTCCCACTGGCTCTGTGGCATAACAAGGTTATCGTCGCGGGCAATTTGGGCGGACTCATTATCGGCGCTGCAATGATGGGAGTCAGTGCATTTCTACCGACGTTTATACAAGGCGTTATGGGCAAAACACCGCTGGAAGCGGGGAGTATACTGGCGTTAATGTCAATTGGTTGGCCATTGGCGAGTACCCTGAGTGGTCGTTTGATGCTACGGACATCTTATCGATTCACGGCGGTCAGCGGTGGCGTACTGATTATTATAGGCAGTCTGGCGTTATTGACTCTCGATCAAAGCAGTGACTTAAACTGGGCTCGTGTTGCGGCATTTTTAATCGGTGCAGGAATGGGACTGTGCAATACGACTTTTTTAGTTTCGGTACAGAATGCCGTTGATTACTCTATCCGGGGCATTGCAACCGCCTCCACGATGTTTACCCGTATGTTAGGTTCCGCATTGGGAACCGCCATTCTTGGCGCAACACTCAATATCAATCTTCACTGGCGATTACCGGAAATGGCGGATCCACTGCAAACGTTGATGGATACCCAAAGCAGAAATTTAATGGGCACAGCGCAACTCGATGCGCTTTCCTTGCAAGTCTCATCGTCTATTCACTGGGTTTTTGTCGTCTCTGCATTGATTGCCGTTATTACGCTATTTGCAGCTTACATGATCCCAGCCTGCCAACGTCCAGGGAGCCAAAATTCTCCATCCCGGTAGCTTTTTTCGTTACTGGCAGGTATCCACAGACAGGGGAACGGGAGAATAATAAAGGTGCGACGATTGCACCTTTATTATTCCAGGTTCGCGTTGATGTTTATTGTATGGGGAGCACGTTATTGTGCGGGTTGCGCTGGCTGACTTTCTGACGGCGCATCACCATCGGCATGACGGATATAAACAATCTTTTGTGAATCATTTTCACAATGGCCAACCACCTGACCACCAACCTGATTCACCTGATCGTTAGGTACGATTTCCAATGAAAAACCGGATTCAGGCACACCGTTATTGATGATTTTTTGTGAAATATCAGCTTGAACGCTTTCACAAGACGCTTGCGCTGCCAGAGGGAGAATCACACATAAAGCCGCGCCAAAAGTCATTATCTTTTTCATACTGTCACCCTTTTATTTGAATTACATCCCGCCATTTATCCGATCCTAAAACGCAAAATCTATTAGAAATAAGCATCAGATAAATGGCGATTGCTATAAAAGAGTAGACCAAAAATCAAGGATTGACCGGACGCCCCGTACGGCGATCAAGGCAACGATCGGTATTGGCTTCCCAATACGCATTCACATTATAACTGGCGTTGCACTTTTCACGACCATCGATCGCTTTTTCAACTTTATCGAATTCTTTCTCAGTTCGGGAATTAACTTTATTGCGCAAAGAGCGAGTTGAATTCCACTGTTCGCTACTTTGACGAGCGGCTTCTTTAGATAAAGCGCTATCGCCAGATTCAATGACAACATGGCGGGTGTCTGCCGATGCGGCAGGCTGCCAGATAACGGCCGCCATCACCATGGAGAGCGGGATCAAGGCCCGGATCAGAGAAGCAAAAGAATATTGGTTCATGTTTCACCTTGACAGGACAAATGAAGAAAACAAACGCCACGATAACAACAATGACAAAGTCTAGCTTACCATCCTTCAACTCAACAGCACCATAACCAGATAATGAATGCCATGATAGACGGCTGGATTAATGCTTGCCGTCACCGACATGTGAATATACGATATATATACGTTTTATATACTCAGAGAACATCATGGGGATCGTAAAAATTAATGATGAACTACATGAAGAGGTCCGTAAGGCCAGTACCGCAATGGTTCGCTCTATCAATGCGCAAGCTGAATTCTGGATAAAAATCGGGATGTTGGCCGAAACTAACCCCAACATGACCTATATCGAGATCATGCAACAGCAACTAAAATTAGCCGCAGTGGAGCAATAAGATTAACAATGGAAAATATTGTATTAAAGAACAGTGATGAACTCATGCTGATGCGTGAATCCGGCAAATTATTGAGCTCGGTTTTTACCTATCTGGATTCTTTCATTCAGGTTGGTATTTCAACAATGAAAATTAACGATTTAGCCGAAGAGTTTATCACCAACACGCTCAAAGCAAGGCCCGCCAGTAAAGGGCAATACGACTTTCCTTACGTACTTAATACGTCGGTAAATGAAGTCGTATGTCATGGCATGCCATCTGAGACACACCATTTGAAATCCGGCGATATTATCAACGTAGACATTACTCTTGAAAAAAATGGGTTTATCGCTGATTCAAGCAAAATGTATATGGTCGGAAACGTATCGCCACTGGCGAAACGACTCGTCGAGTCCACTTATCAGGCAATGTGGCAGGGCATTCGGGTGGTAAAACCTGGTGCAACATTGGGCGATATCGGCCATGCCATTCAAAAATTTGCTGAGGCGCAGGGTTACTCCGTAGTGAGGGAATATTGTGGTCATGGCATTGGTAGAGAAATGCATGAAGATCCTCAGGTTGTCCACTATGGCTCTCCAGGAACAGGCATCGTCCTGGAAGAAGGTATGACATTTACGATTGAACCGATGATCAACCAAGGTTCTGCAAAAATTAAGATGAAGCGAGATGGTTGGACCGTCGTCACTCGAGATAAAAAGCTATCGGCGCAGTGGGAACACACGATTGCGGTAACGGCAGATGGCTATGAAGTTTTTACATTACGTGATGAAGAGTGTACTCACTAAAAAGGCGATTTTTATCGCCTTCATCTGCGAATACATACTGAAAAATAGTGACGTTTAACGAAAGTCTCTCGCAATCAACTTTTGATCAACTTTCGCGATACACGCTAAGGCCAGCAAATGATTGGCTGACAGGCATCATTTCCAGCGTATTGATATTAACGTGCGCTGGTAACGTTGCCACCCAGAACACCGCCTCAGTCACATCTTCAGGTGTTAGGGGCGTAGTGTTGCCATACGTTTTGCTAACTTTATCGCCGTCACCTTTAAAACGCACAGCGGAGAACTCAGTGCCTCCGACCAGGCCGGGCTCAATATTCGTGACGCGAACTCCGGTGCCAAACAGATCGGCCCGCAATCCAAGACTAAACTGCTGAACAAACGCTTTACTCGCCCCATAAACGTTGCCGCCAGAATAGGGCCAGTTGCCTGCTGTCGAACCAATATTAATGATATGCCCAATGTTACGTTCAACCATTCCCGGCAATAACGCCCGGGTCATAAACACCAATCCTTTATTATTGGTATCAATCATGGTTTCCCAGTCATCCAGCGACGCTTTATGGGCCGGTTCCAGTCCCAGCGCCAAACCAGCATTATTAACCAGCACATCAATACTCCGCCATTCAGTAGGCAGCGATGCGATCGCTTGTTCGATGGCCTGTCTGTCACGAACATCCATCTTTAACGTATACAGTGCATCACCCAGTTCGGTTTTCAATGCGTCCAGACGCGACTGACGACGCCCCGTGGCAATCACCTTATGACCTTCCTTAATGAATCTACGAGTAATTGACTCACCAAACCCAGCAGTTGCGCCGGTAACAAAAATAATCATATTTTTTCCTCTGACTGTGCTCATGATGATTCCCAATTAAAGGGCATCGATGCGAAAGACCGCGCCGTAACTCTTGTTTGTGCCTGATATCAATAAAAATCAACGAGAGGCCTGATGTCATTTAGCCGCGCAATTCCCTATGGGTCAAGCGTTAGTCGGCACATTCAGGGTGACGGGCACTCGAAACCGAGAGCCTGCCACGCCAGAAGACAGGAAAAAATAGGACGTCAAGAAAAGGAGCTATGAAGGTTAAATCCAGTTCTTTTTGCGAAACTCACGCATTGTATCCGCCACCCACTGCATTTCTTCCGGTGTACCAAGAGAGATTCGACACCAGTCATCCGCCGGGGGAAAAGCACGACCAATCAACACGCCAGAATCCGCCATATGTTTTTGATAATCCTTTAATGGTACAACCAACTGATGAAAGACAAAATTGCCTTCAGATGGCAGATAGGGCAGTTTCAACTCATCCAGCGCTTTCAGTAAAATCTGGCGGGATACGTCATTACTTTTTTTGCTGTAGGCGATAAACGCATGGTCATCCATAGACGCCCGAGCTGCATCGACACCGCTGAAATTGATTTTTTCACCCGCAACATACCGTCCCATCAATGCAATCGCGTCAGGATGTGCAACCGCGTACCCGACACGCATGCCGGCCATCGCATGGATTTTGGAGAATGTTTTAAGCAGGATGACATTCTCAGCGCCTTTACTAATCATCGGTGCAACAGAGCGAAAACGCGGATCATTGACAAACTCGGCGTAAGCTTCATCAACAATAAACATGGTGTTCGCAGGTTTACTCGCGATCCAAGGTTCGATCTCGTCGGCTGGCGTGATCGTCCCCGTAGGGTTATTAGGGTTGACCAGATAAACCAGCGATAGACCATTATAGCTGGCGACAGCTGATTTCATTCCGTCAATATCGAACGCCCAACGATCTCGCATTTTAACCTTGGTGATTGTCATACCGGCAATCTTGGCAAAATGCTCACCGTCTCCGTAGGTAAGCTCAGGTATCACTAACTGAGCGCCCAGCGGTGAATAAGCTTCAATTGCGGCCCGAATGCCTTCCGATGATCCCGCTGTCAATAAGATGGATGGTTGTTCAACCTGATGGTGTTCAGCTAATTTTTTACCGAGCATCAGGATCTCGCTTTTTGCATAGCGATTAGCTTTGACAACGGCATCCCGTGCGGCAGCCTGCGCCTTGGGTGACATTCCCAGCGGATTTTCATTGAAATTGATACGAATAGGGTTATCACGTGTTGGTGCTGAGAAGGCCGTTTTTTCAGCCTGTGTTTCAGCCAAAACCCGTGGGCTGAACCCTGTCACAACTGCGGCACTTCCCAGCAGGGCGCCTGAAAGTTTTAATAATGCTCTGCGTTTTGGGTTTAGCACGTCGCTTTCATTCATTAAAAAATTCATCAAAACACTCTCCTTAGTTACATAATGGCAGGAGAGATAAAGCACAAAGCGCGCCAGTTTTTATTACGACAAGCTATCTCATCCTTTATAAAAAAATGGAATAATATTCCATCCATGATAATGGTGCCCAAAGCAGGGAAACTCACGTTCTTCTATTGGCCCTGAAAAGATAAAATAAATTCATTTATTCACTGGGTGATTATCATGCACGAATGAACATGGCTGCACATTTAACACGCAAAGGGATCATGATGATGCAACATTTGAGCGATAACCAAGCGATAGCCTTGCCCGCACTTCTTTTTTGGGTTTCTTTCGTTAATCAGATAAGAAAATGCATAGAGACAAGCGAGATCAAGGAAGCAGTGTTTTCACTCTGGAAACCAATAAAAATGCTACATGGTCTGAGAAAAAATATGATGAACTCACGCATCGATTTATCGAAACTCATTGCAATAAGTAAGGAATTACAGTGAAACATGTGCCAATAACTCCAAACCCTGAACACAGTGGCCATTTCGCTGGTCCAGCGAAATATGACGTTATCTCTATCCAATCACAGGTCATTTATGGTTGCGTCGGAAACAGTATTGCCGTTCCGGCTTTAATGCAGCACGGCTTACGGGTTTCATTTGTACCAACCGTCATCCTCAGCAATACACCACATTATCCGACCTGTTATGGTGGTAACGTTCCTGTTGAATGGTTTGAAGGCTTTCTTAAAGGCCTGCTCGAACGAGATGGGCTAAAATACGTCAAAGCTATCGTCATTGGTTATATTGGTTCACCTGTATTGGTAAAACCACTTGCCGAATGGCTGAATATTGTTCGGACCATCAATAAAGATATTCAGGTTATTCTTGATCCTGTCATGGGCGACACCGACTGTGGTTACTACGTCAGTGAGGAAATAAACGAATATTATCGCCAGTATCTGCTACCCATGGCTACCGGATTAACGCCAAATGCATTTGAGTTAGCATGTTTGTGCGGAAAAACAATCAGCAGCACAGAAGAGACTATTTCCGCTGCCCAAACCTTGCTTCGGGGAAATACTCAATGGGTGGTTGTGACCAGTGCAGCAGGGGCGGTGGATACAAAAAATATCCATGTTATTTGTGTGACTAGAGATGAAGCGACCGTCATTAAACATGCCAGATTACCCATTTCACCAAAAGGAACCGGTGATCTTTTTTCTGCCGAATTAACCGCCTGGATTTTAAAAGGCTATTCGTTATCAGATGCAACCGAACGCGCTTGCCATCAGGTTGAGCAATCCGTTTTAAAAACACAGCTAGCGGAAAGCGAAGAACTTTGTATTGCTGCGGTTATTTAGGCGCTGGAGCAAAATTGGGGCAGGGAAGCAACCTACGGTTTATCCGCACATCTGTAAAGAAAATGCCATCTCTCGTTAACTCAACGACAATAGCTAATCCAGTTTGAGAAACATGCGAATCATTCAGACTTTTCAGCGATAGCAGATTAAATTTCGTATAGCAATTTGTTACCAACTGGAGAATCCCATGCAAACCAGCGTCCGTAAGCCGACTCGAGATAAGCAAATTAATATCCGCGCTAGATGAGGCCCAGAATATCATTCTGGATCAACGTGTGTTCGTCTTGGACGATGCCTGTTATCAGTCTTTTATTGAACTGCTTGAAGCGCCTGTGCAAAATGTTGAGGGACGTCAACGCCTGATGGATGTGAAACCTAAATGGAAATAAATTGTACTCTCAATCTAATACAAAGAATGTGGAAGGCAGGGCCAAAGCCATGGGTACATATGAAGTTATTTATCACCGCATGTTATTTAACATAATATACATTATGCGAACCAATGGACAAGGAGGCAAAATCTGGCGTTCTGGCCAGCGTGATTCGTTATCGCTGATGCGTTCTCTTGTCTTCAGCCATAATCACTTAAAGCGCTTGTTCAACGCGCCGCAGATAAAACACGCTTTGCAGGAAGCGCATTGCGCAGTTTTTCTTTTCTCTGACGAATGTCGAGTATTATCCCAAGCGCGCTATACGCGATCTAACTTCGTCAAGGTGGCTACGCAACGCCATAAGGCATGGACCAAAATTGACGGAAAAACGGCCGCAATCCCTGGCTAAAGAAAAAAAGTTCTCAGCCAGTTCTAGTGTTTCCTGCCATATTTCCCCGCTAATCACTTCAAGTAATGTCACCGGTCGAAGTGTATTCACTATTCCGCCACCTGATTTCGGGGCAAAACCCATTGGCAGAATGTCGTAGGCTGGTGCAAGGTGGTACGGATGACCATGGCTACTGATAAACGATAGATTACCGTGGTGCATGTCAGTATTGCCGATCAACATTCCAAACGCCCAAAGCCTTGCTGTGCCAATAGCTGCTTCAGGATGAACAAGCCCCAGCTTAACCAGTTCATTAACCAGAATGGGCCAGGAATCCCTTGCCCGACCGACAAATTCTGCCTCCAGCGCCCGTAAAGAAACGATACCTATACGGCTCAGTTGACCTACACGGTCGAACCGGGGGATCTCTAGGAAGCGTTGTCCTCCAAAATCAAATACTTCTGTCTCTACTCCCAGCACTTTTAACGCAAGATGTTCGGCCTGTAGCAGGTCGCGCCAACGTTCGCTTATTGGGTTATCGTCCAGAGCCGTGAATTTCACTATCACATGACCACGTTCCGTGTAGGTGCAAAATTTTGGTTGTTCGCCTCCAGCAGATGAACCAGGCACTTCACCGGAGCTAGCAGCCAACGCCAGCGTGGGATATGTTGTGGCTCGATCAACTGGTGTAGGCAACGCCATCTCCAGAAACTGGTTTCTTGCCTGTTCCCCTATTAATAAATTCCCCACAGCATCGTGCCCATGAGCGAGTAAGGCTCTAATAACATCAGTGTCTGACCAATCTTCTGGATTAGGCGATAAGCCAAGCTCGGCTGAATAGGTTGATGCATACGCGCGTCCCAGATATCCCTGTGGTCTCATGTCAAATAGCCACCATGGTAGCCCATCGCTATAAAGACTCACTTTGTCAGACTGCTCCATGACAAATCCGCTGGGATGAACCGGAATGAGTTTACCAAGTGATTTTACTTGCCCTTCTTCGGTTATGCGGTAAACGGGGGCGGAACGAAACCCGCGAAAAACGTCGCATAAAGCATATTGAATAGATGGCCCCGATCCAATTCGAACGACATCATCACCAAGCGCTTTTAAATCCCGTGAAATGGTAGGCTGACTAATTTCCATAATATCAATTAGTTGCCTTACGCTCATTGGTTCATGGCGTAGCAATTGGCGTATCATGTCAGATCGATTTATCATCGCTATGAATCACTTAATGAATAGGTTAATGAATAGCTATATGAATATATAATCTATCAGTTATTCAGTTTGTGTAAAACTGGTGACACAACGTTATTTCAGTCGTTCGTCAAACTTGAAATTAATATGCACTGCGTCATTTACCATTTTCTGAAACGCGGGGTGTGTGGGATTAAGTAAAAAATTATATTCAACGGGTGATAATGCACTGGGAACACGCAATGCGACAGAAGTACCACTACTAAGCCATTGATCGCCTATACTGGCTAATTCCGAGGGAGCTTTAGATGCCCCCCAATCACTTGGCAATTGTGATTCATCGATAGTCTGGATCAGCGCCTCCGCGATATCGACAGACAACAAGGTATAGGAGTCAAGCAGGTTCGCTGCGTGAAGATGCACTAGCGTTTCCAGCATTGAGAGTGACGCAGTACCCGATGCGTAAATCATCGCCATCCCAATGCTGTTCCAGCGCCCTCCAGCTTCTTTTGCTCCCTGCCCTGACCAGGCTGTATACAAGTAGCGAGTTTTGGTGAGGCGATAAACGATCAAGAATAGACCCCATGTTCCAGGCGCGTGATGAGCCTCATTACTTCATAGGCACCAGATTCAGAGGATAACAATTCAGACGGCTGCTTCCATCCCAACGCCCGGCTTGGTTCATTGAGCCATTCTAGTGCTTTGATTTTATCGCCTTCAAATAAATCAACCGCCTTATCAAACACACGAATAAAACGCACGATACGTTCGCTTTGGTCAGGACTAAAACGTGTTTTGCTGCTACGGCTAAAGGTTGTGCTTGGAATACCGGTCATACGGCGAAGGTCAGCTTGAGTAATTTGCGCCCATGAAACAATGCGGCTCGCTACCTCACCTTCCAAGCCCTTGTCGATCTCATCAACCAGCATAATACCATCGGCATGGTTGAGCCCGGCATATCGCCAGAGGTTGTCCGGTGTTTTAGCGGGTAACGTCGGGGTAAATAATTTCATCATTAATCCCTCCATATGGTCATATTATTATAACCATATGGTTGATTTGTGCACAAGTTTGATCGTAAAAATGCCTTACGCAGTACGCATCACATGCCGATGAGCCGTCTGGCACTGAGATAAATACCTGGCTTAATATGGCCAACATAATCCAACTCAGTATTCGGCGCTAACGTTGCAATATCCCCTTCCCGCATATGCAGTAAATCTGAAGGGCTGACCCAGCCTGCCGATGCTACCGTCAGCGGATTTCCTGCATGTTCAAACGCAGCAATCACAAACTGTGAGCAAAAGTAGCTGGATGCTTCTTCACCCGTAGGTGTGCTTAACTGCGCCGCAGCCATGCCTTGTACACACTGCTGCCGAAATTCTTTAGAAAAAGGGTTCAATGAACAAAGCTGCTTCGTTACCATAAATGGAGCCATTTCAATGATGCCCCTGTAATTGTAACGGCTACCTATCTTCTGTTGGCTAAATGCCCGGATGGTTTTAGCCTGCTCTTCTGTCAAGGTTGGCATGCGCAATGCGAAGAGTTTATTACTATGATCCATTGCTTCTTGCAGGGTAACAATTTGTACGCCGGAACCAACCGCCTCCGCCACTTCGCCTTCACCAATATATATAGCTACATGGCTCACAGCGGACGTACTGAAAAGACGGATCCCAACAGATGTCAGACCGATGGTTGAGGAAAGCAGTAAATCGCCAGGCTTAAGATCGGCTTCCTGAATATCTTTCACCGATTGCCGGGGAGCAGAACTCATTCTCTGAAAAGTAATGCCAGCAGGTTGACCTGACACAGATGGTTCTCGGGTCGGCAGCGCCACATCCATCGTACAACTGATTAAAAATAAAGAGGCAGAGGCGGCTATCAATACCGGACGAATACGAAGTCGCATAATAATCCTTTCTGTAAAAATCCTTTAATATCAGCATGAAGTTTCAGGTGCCGTTCTGCCCGTACGCTCATCACGCGCCGAGGAAGAACAGACAAAGGCCAGTATCACCATAACGAGCACCGGCAGCATGGCGATCCGTAGCCCAGCGACCTCGCCGATAAAGCCCAACGCAGGTGGCCCAACAAGAAACGCAAAGTAACCAAGCGTCGCGGCAATAGTAACGCGTACCGCACTGTTTTCTCCACTTCCTGCTGCGGAAATCGTCAACGGGAAACCTAATGATGCACCGATTCCCCAAA
This sequence comes from Pectobacterium hainanensis, assembly GCF_046237015.1. Taxonomy (NCBI): domain Bacteria; kingdom Pseudomonadati; phylum Pseudomonadota; class Gammaproteobacteria; order Enterobacterales; family Pectobacteriaceae; genus Pectobacterium; species Pectobacterium hainanensis. Next base: position 161,044 of record NZ_JBJYIN010000007.1, on the reverse strand, counting down.
AAACCACCGCTGCCGCTGCCAGCCACTGAGCATCAGAAAAGATCACCAATACCAGTCCGATTGCAGCAGAAGCCGCGCTGAATCTGAGCATATTGACTTTGCCATAACGATCAACAAAGAATCCGCCAGCAAAACGGCCTAATGTCATACCTGCGGTGAACCCAACATAAACCAGCGTTCCCGCAGTATGCCCAAAATGATGACCATCGATCATCAACAACGGCAACCAGTCGTTTGCAGAACCTTCCGCAAGCGCCATTGCCAGAATAACCACGCCTAAAACCAATAGGCGTCGATCCTTCAGTTCATTGAAAACCTGGGTCTTGTAGTCGCCTTTCGCTTCTTGTCGGGCGCTGGCCTGATCGCTCAGCCATGGCATCTGACGCATGAACACTACGGCCGCCAGCAACGCGAAAACAAAAACCATAGCAAAATGGAAAGTGGTATTAACATCCAAAGCCGTCATCATCATGCCTGCCAATGCGCCGATCAATGTCCCCAAACTAAAAAAACCATGCAGCGTCGTCATCAGGCTTTTCTTTAAATGTTGCTCGAACGCCGTACCTTCAATATTAACCGCGATATCTACCAGGCTAATTCCCGTGCCGAAAAATAACAGCCCGATAAACGCGCAGGGCGTACTACGAATAGAAAGAGATACGGCAAGCACCAGCAAGCCAAACAGGAGAAACAGAAAACCACCCGACATGGTTTTACGAATACCGAAAACATTAATAATTTTTCCAGCGCTCAACACACCAAGCATAGATCCACATGAAAAACCAAAAAGAATCATTCCCATGGTTTCCGTTGAAGCATTCAAGACATCGCGCATCACAGGCGTTCGGGTGACCCACGTTGCCCAACTGAAGCCCGGTAAAAACATCAATCCGAACAGCGCTAATTTATTAATGACAGGTTTAGTGGCCATGTTCTCGTCTTTAAACAGAATTCGTACATTTGTACGAATAACTATCGCACGAATACAACCGATTTTACACCAGTTTCATTACGCACTTTATCAATAGGAAAAACGTGAAATATAGTGTCAGGACGTCAGTTTCACCACCGTGTCCAATATATCCTCACGGCTAACAACGTCGTTATTCAAGTAGTTATGAATGGTATATCCTTCTATCATTGCATCCAGAGAACAAGCGGTAGCAATACTAAAATGGAGATGAAGTGATTCCCTGCTACGTGTCATCCACTCTTGCAATATCAGTCGGTATTCTTCTTTACGCGATGCCAGCGCATAAAGTTCAAAACTTAACGTCAGATGCCGAGGTGTCGCCCAAATATCCCCACAGATCAGATCGACCACGGCTTCACGCGCGCCATCTATATCTTTAGCCTGTTCCAGACGGACACGGAATTCGCGAGAAATACCATCGACCATGTAAGCGAATGCACGATTCAGTAGCATTTCAATACTACTGTAGCGATAAGTCAGCGTTCCCGGTGATAACCCGGCTTTTCCCGCAATTCTGCGATACGTCGCCCCTCTTACACCGTGATCCAGTATGACCTCCAGCGTCGCTTCAAGAATTCTGTACTGCGTATCTTTGCTATCGTTCATTGAATCGCGTAAAGGTGACGTCATCCGGTTATCCTTAGCCAGAATTGTCCTCGATTTTGTATCATCGTCATTCCTTTCGGGGGCGCAGTCTTGATGGTTCAAAAGGCGATAATAAAACCACTTGTTACCAAACGCCAGTTACGTTCGCCACAGGCGATAGCACATGCTTTACACTATCGCCTATGAGAATCTGAATGAGTATTTGCCGGATACAACACATTAATGGCACCCGATAACGTCCCCTTTTAACTTACCCTCTCATTTTTTTATGATATTCATTTCTTAGTAAAACGATATCCGAAAGGGATGCTTTAGCCTCTTTTAACTTGCCTTCATTGGCTAATGTCAGTGCACTGTCGACTTTCTCCAAAAGTTTATCCAAACCTTCTACGTAGGCTTTTCTGTCCGGTCCATCAGCAGGTTGATTAGCAAAATCCGGTGGCACCTGAGTTTTGGCACGGGTAACACTATCGCGAAACGTCGTCAGTGCTGCTTTTAATGTAGCAATATCTTCAGACTTACTTGCACTGACATAACTCTCTTGCATCGTTCGCATATCCGCCGCAACCGTCGCATTGACGAAAGTAGGCACCATTAAGCTACTGGCCAGCAAGACCGAAAAACAGATTTTGGTTACGCTATTCATTGTTTAACTCCCAGTTTATTCAGAACACGACATGCATCTGGAACACGTGTACCCACCTCGTTCATGGTCCAATGTTCTTATTGTTAAATTTTCACCACGCCATTGCAGCGTTTGGATGCAAGCATCAGAACCAATTCTATTGTTTTTTCATGACATAAGTTAAATTATTTTTAACGCCATCACCCAAATAGAGCAACACAACATTAAAAATCCAACGTAACAATTAACGTCAGATAAGGCACGATACGCTGTTGTTTCCGCTTCCGATCAACTCGCTATTGATTTTTATGACCCATCCAAGCTTTTCCTCTACAATGAAACCGCCTTCTTGAACAGGAGAAATACGATGCCTCGATTAACCCAAAAAGATATGACAGAGAGCGAGCAACGTCAGTTAAAGACACGGCTCGATCAAGAAAGGAAAAAGCTGGGACGTACGCTGACTAACGCTGAAAATAACCGTATAAAAGACGATTACATTGATAAGTTAATGCAGGAACGTGAGGCGGCAGCGAAAAAATCCCGGGCTGAAAAGAAAAAGAATAAGTTTAAACCTGACGTTTCAGCGACATATGAATGGTCGGCGAATACCAACCACCGAGGCCGACGTTAACATCAATCACTAAACCATATCGTTTTCGCTTTCCGTCTTGTTCCTCTTTCGCCAGCTTTTATTGGTGAAATGGAACAATCACGATTTTTTCTTCCTTAGTACCGATTTTTATGCCATCTATGGCTTAAATATTTGTTAATTTTGTCACTTCTTTAAGCGTTTGATTCACCATCATGGGTACTACAGTATATCCTGTCGCAAGTTACACTCTATTTTCTGCCTTAGGCATTTATTACAAAAGGTCTCTTTTGCGTGGCAAAATTATTTTTACGTAGTGGGAGTTTGGATGACTTTCTGGCATTGGGCGAAAATGGTCAGCCAGTTTACGCCTCAGCACTTCAACTACGGGAAACATTACGTCTCAGGAAACAGCAACAAATCGCAGACTGTCTGGCCATCCCCCAGCCCAATGAAAGCGGCGATAGGATTGACTGGTATTCACCCATTGACGGTAAAGTGACTTCGTGGATTGCAGCCAGTGAAGAAGAACGCAGTGCTGCCCTGAAACAACTGGAAACCTACCAAGCTTCCGTGGCTGAGATTAGCCAAAAAGCACAGCATGCGGAAAAATCAGGTCAGAAACTGTTTGGTGTCCTGCTGGCTAAAACTATTCAATTCCCAGGGCCGAACCATGTTTATTTGGTGGACGGTAAACCGGTATTGACCTTCTGGGGATTCGTCAATCTGGATAAAAAATCACGTTCCGATGCTCTTGATTGCCTGCGCCCGGCAGAAAAAGAGAAAGAACCGGTTTTTGTTTCCCCAGCGGCTGCTTATGTTACGACGCCGGAAGATGACGAAACGCCAGAAGTGCCGACTGTCCCAGAGGCATCTGAGTCAAAACCGACCCCGGTCATCAAGCCAGAACCGATTCCAGCCCCTGACGTTGCGATTACAACAGCACGTAGCCCATGGCTACGTATGTGGTGGTTGCTGCCTGCTGCCGGACTGATGGCGATACTGTCTCTTCAGATTCGTGGTTGCATGTCAGACCATCAGGCTACACAAGACGCCTCATCCATCGCTGCAACCGTAAAACCGGAAAAACGGGCACTACCGTCATCAACATCGGTTCCTTCGCCTGAAGTAGAAAAGACCGTAGAACAGTCGGAAAAAATACCCTCCGAAAGTGTACCGCCAGAAACCGTACCCTCAGTCGAAAAAGCCACACCGGTTTCTCCACCAGCAGCAGAAACGACAGTTGCTGAGAAACCAGTTGCACCACCGTCTCCGTCGCTTGCTACTGCCGAACCAAAAGAAATAGCTGCCGCACCAGCGGAGCCAACACCGGTTCCCGAGGCTCCTGTCGTTCCTCCGGCGGGTAAAGACGATCTGGTTATGCCTGCCGATGCGGTTCGTATTGGATCGATTAACTTCCTGAATGGAAACTGGCGTGTCTCAGTGGATGCAAAATCCCCTCCGATCACGGGCAGACCACCAAGCCTGAGATATCAAATCAGGAACGGTAAAGGAACTGCGCGGATTACACATGGTGACGGTGTCACTTGTCGAGTGGATATTGAAGCTGGATTAATGAGCTCGGGGAATTTGGTTATCAACAGCCGAACCAAAGCGCGTTGCAGCGATAACTCCCGTTTCCAGATGCCGGAACTCGTGTGTAAACAAGGCGCTGGCGCCGCAGAGTGCATCGGTCGTTACGACGCTGACTCGGTCTTCCCTATGACGATAAAGCGTGAGAGTAAATCCTAATGCTGGCAACGATTACTGATTACAAACAAAAAATTACGCTGATTCAGGACAGCGGAATCCAGTTTCTGGATTTCGCGTTAAAACCACAAGCAAGTGCGGATTCGTCTAACAAATATGTGCGTAAAAGCGCGAACGGGCCCCTGCTTCGCCTGATATACGATGAACAGACAGATAAATATTTATTGCCTTCGCCCGTTGGTTTGCCTGAAGTCGTCAAGCCAGAACTGAGTATTTCACTCGAACAATCGCTGAAGCTATTGGAAAAAGTCTGGCTACCGCTTCCGTTCCTGCGATTCAATCCGCCACGTACTTTTATGGGCGGGCCGGATAATTGGGCTCGGGTGCAAATACTTGAACTGGATACGCCGGATCAAGATGGTAACACGCACCGTATCTGCCTCGCGTTTGATACCAAGGTCTATCCGGAAGGCCATCCTTATGAAGCGCTGGCACCGAATGAAAATGACATTAAAACCGGTGGCAGCTTTGCCTTAGCCTACCATAGCGATGAGTTAGGTGAGTTTCTGGACCAAACCTGGGTGGATGGCTGGTTGAGAGAGATCTTCACTCAGCAGGCGAGTGAACGAGAGAAACGGGATGCCCGCGATATAAAAACGGCACTCCGAGGGTTTGAGTATCAGGCTCACTATATGAATTTGTTGGATATGTTGGGTAACCAACTATCCGTGCCAGAAATACGCATTAATACGAATACGTTGCAAGAACCAGCGGTCAATGTGGACCTGATTCTTGACGTCGGTAACTCACACACCTGCGGTATTCTGGTTGAAGATCATGCTGATGAGAGTAACGGTCTCAAACAGACTTACGAGCTACAACTGCGCGATCTGGGTGAGCCTCACTATCTCTATAACGAACTGTTCGAAAGCCGCGTCGAGTTCGCCCAGGCAAAATTTGGTAAGCAGAATTTCTCGGTAGAAAGCGGTCGCGATGATGCCTTTATCTGGCCATCGATTACCCGCGTGGGTCGTGAAGCCAGCCGAATGGCGCTATTGCGTCAGGGAACAGAAGGTTCGACAGGGATCTCCAGTCCACGTCGTTATCTGTGGGATGAAGAAAGCTATGCACCCGGTTGGCGTTTCAGTCAGTCTGACGGACAGTCACCAAATGAACCGTTAGCAACCGCTATGCCATTAACCATCCTGCTCAACGACGAAGGCCAACCGTTATACGATCAGCCATTAGATGAGCGTTTACCGGTCTTTTCTCCGCATTACAGTCGCAGTTCCATCATGACATTTATGCTCTCTGAACTTTTAGTTCAGGCAATGATGCAGATGAATAGCGCCGCACAGCGGTTGAAAATGATCCACACCTCGGCACCGCGTCAGTTACGTCATATTATTCTGACATTACCTTCCGCCATGCCGAAGCCAGAACGTGAGATTTTCCGTCGCCGTATGCACGAAGCTATCGCGCTGGTGTGGAAGGCCATGAATTGGCACCCGATGGATGACGATTTTACGACACCATTAGATAAACAAAAAAGCCGGGTTCCCGTACCGGAAGTGCAAATCGAATGGGATGAGGCAACCTGCGGGCAAATGGTGTATCTCTATAACGAAGCACAGGTCAATTTTGGTGGACGGGCTGAGGATTTCTTTGCCAGCATGGCACGTCCAGATAAAGAACTGGCTGAAGGCGAACCTGCGGGGAAAACCCTGCGCATTGCGTCAATTGATATTGGCGGCGGGACAACAGACCTGGCTATTACTCAGTATCTGTTGGATGACGGTGTCGGCAACAACGTTAAAATTATTCCGCGTTTGCTGTTCCGCGAAGGCTTTAAAGTCGCCGGAGATGACATCCTGCTTGATGTCATCCAGTTGTATGTTCTGCCTGCATTGCATGCCGCGTTGAAGAATGCAGGGGTACCCAGCCCTGACGCCCTAATGGCAAAGCTGTTTGGTCATGAAGGCCGTATGGACGGACAGCTTACGCTGCGCCAACAGGTCACATTGCAGATTTTTATTCCCATTGGTCGTTCGATTCTGGAAGCCTATGAGGGATTTGATCCACTGGATACCAGCGCCGAAATCGAATCAACATTTGCCGAACTGCTAGCGCAACATCCCACGCCAAAAGTGCTGGAATACATTAATACGGAGGTGCAACGCGAACTCCCCGTTGATGACAATCCATTTGATATTTTACACGTGCCGCTCATCCTTAAGTTGAGCAAGTTACACGGCGAATTCTTGTCCAACCGCATGAATATCACGCAGAATCTGCGCCTGATGTCCGAGGTGGTATCACTCTACTCCTGCGATATTTTGTTACTGACTGGACGCCCTTCTCGCTTCCCCGGTATTCAAGCGTTGTTCCGCCATTTACAACCGTTACCGATTAACCGCATGTTGTCACTGGATGGTTACCACACGAATGATTGGTATCCGTTCAATAAGCGTGGGCGCATTGATAACCCAAAATCGACCGCCGCCGTTGGGGCAATGCTCTGTCTGCTGGCGCTTGACCTGCGTTTACCTGGTTTCTATTTCAAAGTCGGTGATTTTCAGCCCTATTCTACCATCCGATATCTCGGCATGATGGACAGTAATAACGCATTGACGACGGATAACGTGTATTACAGCGATATCGATCTGGATGAAACCGATTTTGAGCTGGAGCCCGATATCAGTTTCCAGGTTCGCGGTTCCCTCTGTCTGGGGTTTCGTCAGTTAGATAACGAACGCTGGCCTGCCTCTTCACTGTATACGTTATCGATTGTCGATCAGGATTTAGCGAGAAAAGTCGTGGGTGATAGCATTCTGCGCGTCAAACTGGCCGTCACAAAAGGCGATGGTCAGGATAGCCCCGAACGCTTTGAAATCGCGAGTGCCGAGCTGGAAGATGGTACGCCCATTCCCCCGGCGCATTTACGACTTAAGTTAAACACCTTAACCGCTAACGGAACAGGCGCAACACATTACTGGATCGATAGTGGGAGTGTATTTAGAAAATGAGACCATTAACGCCCAAGCAACTCTCCAGCCGACTCCATAGCCAGCTACAAGCTGTCACCGAGGGCGTAGATCAGGCCATCGACTGGGTTGAGAACACGCGACAAAATGCGCCACGGCTTGATATAGAAGCCGATCGCCTGATTGTCAAACTACGTCGCCATCGTAACAAAGCCAAACACCTGGCAGATGTCGCACTCAAAGAGATCGCCATAGGATTCTTTGGCCTGTCACAGGCCGGTAAATCTTATCTAATTTCTGCGCTAGCATCCGGAGAGAACGGTAAGCTGGAGACTTCATTCGAAGGGCAACAACTCGATTTCTTGACGAATATTAACCCAACGAATCAGACGACAGCGTTAGTTACACGTTTTAGCCGTCAGGCTGGCGTGAAAAATAAATCGTTCCCGGTACAACTACTACTGCTTAGCGAAGTAGATATCGGCAAAATTATGGCGAATGCTTTCCTGCATGAACTTAATCAGGAAACCTCGTTTGAAGAATTGGACGAGTACCATATTACCGAGCACTTGAAAACGTTGCTGCGGCATCGCCAGCCAGAACCCGTAGAAGGATTCACTCGCGATGAAGTCGTCGAACTATGGGATTATCTGGCTCGTCACGATGCCAAACGCCAGAAACAGTTGGAAACGCATTACTGGCCGGTAGCCGTAGAGTTAGCGCCTTATCTCAGCATCGACGATCGCGCACATTTGTTTTCCGTACTGTGGGGAGATTTAAAAACGCTGACGGCGGCCTATCGCCATTTTGCCCACACCTTGCAGCATCTTTCCGGCACCAGCAAGGTGCTGGCACCGCTACGCATTTTGGTCGATGACGAGCAACAACCGGCTAACGGCATTATTAACGGCGCTACGCTGGCTCGCCTTAATACAACATTCGATCCTGGCGTACTGGTTCGTCCGGTATTAAACGGTCGTGCCGGAAAAACCGTCGAATTATCGTTGGCTGAATTGACCATGCTAGCTGTTGAATTGTTGATTCCTCTACATTCAGCCCCCCGCGAAGCACTATTTGAACAGGTCGATATTCTGGACTTCCCAGGCATCGGGGATATTGAACAACCAGAAGATACCTCAGAAACGGCAAAAAACGCTGGCACCGAGAGTCATCCGTTGGCACAAACGCTACTGCGAGCCAAGCGAGCGTATTTACTAGAACGTTATACCGATAATCAGGAAATGAATATCCTGATGGTTTGTTCTGCGGCAGGCAAACGCGAAGAGGTTAAGACCGTTGGTAAGGCGCTGGATCACTGGGTTAGACAAACCCAGGGTGAAAATACTCAAATCCGTAGCCATCGTAAGCCCGGCCTGATTTGGGCGGTAACCAAGTTTGATCGACGTATTACCCACGGACAGAATTATGATGCTGCGGTGCAACGTTATGTCGGTAATCCCGGCGATGCATGGGGAACCATGCTGGCAATGGACAAACGCGGCGTCACGCGAATGGCAACCTGGCTAGGCACTGAAGTTCATCGCGAAGTGAAGCTGGGTCGCATTAGTGAGCAACTCAGCGAAGTTCAGCGTGATCTGAAGGATAATCTACTGGGTAACTGGTCCCTGCCCGTTGAAAGCGATAGTCCGGAAAAGAAACAGCGTATCGCTGAAATTCTATTGAAATCATTGCAGACCAGAACAGGCGTACACGGAGAATTGCTGGAGCGCTTACTCCCTTCTCGTGATGAACTACGCCGTCTCTATCTTAAGCAGCAAAACCAACCCGAATATGGTACTTATCATCCGGAAACCGAAGAGGTTGGAATGCCATCCGCCAGCGTCGATCCTTTTGGTATCGGGATCGATATTGATCTGTTTGCCGACGAACCGATCGATCTGGAGCCGCAGTCGACCTCTCCCGTCCAAGCCCTCGACCATGGATACGAAGCGGAATACGCTCATCATGTCTATCGCTATTGGATTAACCATCTACGTGGCTTACCTGAAAATGCGCCTCTGATCGAGTTGCTGGGCGTGACAAAAACGACGATTGAGATTTTGGTGGAAGAACTCATCACCGCCAGCATTCGTCTGGGTATTGAGGATGCGCTAGTCGGTATGTTGGTCGATAGTGAACAACTGGGGGTACATCGTGAAAGTAAGGCAGACCGTCAAGTTTCCCGGGTGCTCACCGTTCTGGGAGATTTCGTCGCCTGGTTAGGATTTCAGCAAATGGAAGAGGCCTTGCGCCCTGCCAGCCGAATTAATCGCGGCCATAAAATCTTTGCTAAACCAGAGAAACAAGCTGTCAGTTTCGGCGCTTCTCAGCGTTTAACTAAACTATCATTGACGCCAACCAACAATACCGCTTTTTATATCTATGATTGGTTAGTCGGCTTGAATGAAACGATTGTCCAAAATGCTGGGTATTCTGCGGGACGAGAAGTCAACGCTGAGCAGCGTGAATCATTAGCGACTATTTTAACGTTGATTAAACCTGTCGAGAAATAAGCATAACACGCACAAAAATGTTCCGTTCTTGTGCGTGTTTTTCACATCACCGTCAACGCAGTAACATTGCCCCTTACCCTTTTCTATTTCCTGGCATCATTCTGATCAGCGTATTGTCACGCACCACATAATGATGATAAAGCGCGGCAACGGCATGAAGTCCGATAATAAAATAACCAACCGTGGCAATAGTTTCATGCCAATCGATGAGATCACTTTCTATGATTAAATCCGGTTCAGCGCTCAACGGCATTGAATAGGTAAAAAATTGCCATTCGATACCACCAAAATAAAGCGACAATACGCCCAATAACGGCAGGCCAATAAACAGGAGATAAAGCACACCATGAACCGATTTGGAAAGAATACGCTGCCAGCGTGGTAACGCTGGCACAATTGGTGGTTCTTTATGCGCCATTTTAATAAAAATGCGGACCACGCTCAGAATCAATACGCTCAATCCACAGGTGTAATGTATTACTCGCATCCATTCACGTGCATTTGATCCCCGAGGCACAACGCCTCTGAGCTCCATGGCACCATATGTCACAACAATTAAAACGAAAATGACCCAGTGGAAAAATATTTGACTGGGCGCATACTTCTTATTCATGAACCGCTCCTCCGAAAACCACAACATTCACACATGCTATCAATCACATTAGGTCAATATTCAGACCATCTAAAAATTAATAACCCACTTTTCATATCCATAGTGACTTAACCACTTATTTTAGGTGAATACCAAATTCACTAGCAATGCGTGTGATTTGACGAACTGCCTAGCTCTACTATTCTTTCATTCCGATGTGAGACGTTATCTCTGTATAAACAATAAATATCACGATCGCAATCCGAGAGGTAAAAGACAATGAAACTGAAGGCACTTATCCTGACAGGCATGATCTTTTCCTGTTCTTCATTCGCAACCGACATACAGGTGACACTGAATGAAGTACTGCCAACGGGCCAGGGAAAAAATATTGGCGAAGTCACACTGACGGAAACTCGCTATGGACTGCTACTGACACCTAATCTTAAGGGTTTGGAACCAGGTATTCATGGTTTCCACATTCACGCGAATGCCAGGTGTGAACCTGCTGAAAAAGAGGGTAAATCGGTTCCCGCCTTAGCAGCGGGTGGGCATTTTGATCCTGAGAAAACCGGTAAACATCTTGGTCCTTATAACGATCAGGGGCATCTTGGCGATCTTCCCGGATTAGTTGTCAATGCTGATGGAACGGCAACCTACCCGATTTTAGCGCCGAGAATTAAGTCGCTCTCAGAAGTGAAGGATCACGCATTAATGGTTCATGTCGGTGGCGATAACTATGCCGATACACCAGCGGAACTGGGCGGAGGTGGTGCTCGCATGGCCTGTGGCGTGATAAAGTAGCCATACCTGTCAAAAACCCATCCCCGAATTGCGGGGATGGGTGATGAATCAATACATTAACGAATATTAGCGAATAGCACGTTTTAATATACGATTCGCCCCATTCATGAATTCATCGGCAACATCGTCGACTTTCTGTGCCTTATTATAATCCAGTTTTTGCAAGCTATTGGTCCACAACTGGACGAACTCCTGATTCTCCATATAGGGTGAAACCGGCACGTTGGATTCAGGCTGTTCTGCCGCGGCACGATAGGCATTAGCCAGCAAGTTACCCGGATTAATAATTCCCGCTTCTTCAAGCATTTTTACCGCATTGGGGTTAGCTGGCATGCCATTTTGTAATGCTACCGCTTTCACTCCAGCCGGAGAACTCAACAAAAAATGAATCAGCATTGCCGCTTCTTTAGGATGCTTACTATTCTTGCCAATAGAAAAGAGCGATGAGGGTTTAGTCGTAATACCAGAATCTTTCGCCCCATCCATGGTAAGAAACGGCCCATTTTCCAGAACAGCTTCTTTAGGCATATTACTGGAATAGGTATAAATGGCTGAATCCCATAAATACATGCCACCTAATTCACCATTAATCCACGGGCGAATTTCATACACATTCGTTCGGCCAAATGATGAGAAATAACGCTGATCGGGTATCACATGAGAATCCGTCAGACGTTTATAAAATAGGAAAAGCTCCCGGACCTGTTCGCGGCTGTAGCCAATGCTTTGTTTTGTCTCATCAATAAGATCAATGCCGTATTTTTGTGTCATATAGCTACGGCCCAGCGTCAGAATATCCAACAAATCCGATGATCCTTGTGCCACCCCTAGGGGGTAAAAATTTTCACCCAACTTCTGCTTAAAAATCGGCCCAGCAGCAAATAACTCCTCCCAGGTTTTTGGATAGGCAACGCCAGCCTTTTCCCATGTTGCTTTATTATAAATAAAGCTACGTGAGGTCATTGAGAGCGGCAGACCTTGCAGTTTGTCTTTCACATCGGCGGTTTTAAGATATTTGTCAGGGAAATCGCTAAGAGCCAGCGTTGCTTTCTGCTTATTCAGATCATAAAAACCATCACCATTGCGGGAAAACTGCGGTAACCAGTTCCAGTCAATACGAATGACATCAGGCTCTTGCCCTCCAGCCATTTGCGTTGACAACCGGGAGAGATAGCCGTCCCATCCGGCATATTCTGCTTTCACCGTAATCGAAGGGTTTTCTTTCTGGAAAGCGTTAATCGCCGCCAATGTAGCCTCATGTCGCTGGTTTCCACCCCACCATGAGATACGTATTTCAGCGGCCTGAGTAAAGGTTGCACTTAGTGGTAACATAGCACTGAAGAGAAGTAGGTAAGGCCATTTGTTCAACACGTTTGCCATAATAGTACCCTTATTATATTAATATCGGTGGTTTTCTACCCACACTGCAGGTAAATCGTGGGGACGTTATACTCGTCATACTTCGAGTTTCGTTTCATATACGTTGGATGCGATGGATATTAAGCATGTCTGCCTGAGCAACAACATGCTCAGGCAGATTCTCTCTCTGTTTATTTTCTCAATTTCACCGCCAGATCGTTTATTTTCACAGGCAGCTCGGTACGCAAAGAGCGATTAGCGGCGATACCCGTTAAAATAGACATGGCACCATCACGATAATCAGCGGCACGATGCAATGGATCGGGTTCTGGTGTGCCAAATAGATCATTTAACATAACCTGATCGCCTCCGCCATGCCCGCCCTTCTTATATTCAACATGTACTTCATAAGGTTCGCCAAACATGGGATACACGTTTATTTCACAGGTATTCAGTGCGCCCTCATCCTCTTTTTGTCCACCGCCATTTACATAGGATTTTTCGACCAATTTCATTTCCAATCGACCTTTACTGCCATTAAACACCACATTTAACCCTTCCCAGGGCAAATAGGCATTTAATGAGTAAGTCATGATGGCTTTATTTTTATAACGCACCATAACACCCATCACATCTTCAATATTAATTCCATCATCAAAAACGCTTTTATCACGCAAATAACCATCTTCATGCTCGGCATCCAGATAAAGCACCGTCAACTGTTCGCTTTTATTCATATGCAATGCAAAGGGATCATTCTCTGCTGCAGCACTATTATGTGAACGAGAATAAAATTGTGTTACACCCCGGTTTTCTGCATTCGCTTTACCATAAAAACGCAGATCGCCTTGTGCATAGACAGTCTCAGGCTCACTATCCAGCCAGAAATTAACCAAATCAAAATGGTGAGTTGATTTGTGCACCAATAACCCACCACTGTTACGTTTATCGCGATGCCACCGACGAAAATAGTCGGCACCATGCTCGGTATTAAGCAACCACTCAAAATGGACCGAAAACACCTCGCCGATAATACCGGCCGCAATTAACTCGCGAATCTTGCTGTGGTGCGGTGCATAACGATAATTAAACGTCACACGTAATTTACGTCCCGTACGTTCAATCGCATCAATAATTGCCTGACATTTTTCCTCATCAATAGTCATAGGCTTTTCACTAATAACATCACAGCCAAGTTCCATTGATCGAATAATATAATGGTGATGGGTTCTGTCGATTGACGTGACAATCACAATATCGGGTTTTGTCTCAGTAATCATTCGCTCAAATTGATCAACTGGATAAGTAACAACCGTATCATGACCAAACTTGCTAATTATTTTATTCGCATAATCCATTCGTGTCTGGTTAGTATCACAGAATGCAACGAAGCGTCCTTCCTGTTGATAATCTCTGGCGATTGACTCCAGATACAACCCTGCTCGCCCACCGGTGCCGACTATGGCATATTTCTTTTTCATTCTACGTATTCTCTCCAAATAACCGTGGCAATCTTAAAAGAGCTCACCTGATTGACAGGATCATGCCAGTTGAAGGGACGTGATTTTCACAATGACATTACGTATCCATAAAAATGTGTCTTTAACTATAAGAAAGTAGAGTACAACTGGCGCGTTTACCTTAATAATATTGCCATATGAGGTCAAAATCCGGCAGTAGGATGAAGATTGACATGATCCATCTCTCATAATACGCATTTGAATATTTTAGGGATGGTTACATTCCAATAACGAACTGATGGCTTATGATGTTTGCTCAAGTATTGGCGTCATCACTCACGTAAGGAACCACTATGCAGACTTTTTTTCTGGACAAAATGCCAACGCCAATTGGTGAATTAATGATTATTGCCGATGAAAATAATCATCTTCGTGCCGTCGAATGGAGCGAATATGAAGAAAAACTCTACCACCTGCTTAATCGCCATTATCGCCACACGCCGTTTTCCCTTGAACCTCGTGATAACCCTGGAGGATTAACGGAAAGTCTGCAACGCTATTTCGCGGGGGAAATAAACGTCATTGAAACACTCCCTGTGGCATCGGTAGGAACTGAATTTCAACAACAGGTCTGGCAACAATTACGTCAGATCCCGGCTGGCGAGATCATGACTTATGGCACATTAGCAGCACGGTTGGGGCGCCCTACTGCATCTCGTGCGGTCGGCATGGCAAATGGTTCAAACCCCATCAGCATCGTCGTACCTTGCCATCGGGTAATCGGTGCCAACGGCGCTTTAACGGGGTATGCAGGTGGTGTACACCGCAAACAGTGGTTATTGACCCATGAAGGATATTTTCCACAGCAGGATACGTTGCCGTTATCGTGAATATTTTTCCAACAACATACTGATCGTTAACCGCTATAAGACTAAGTATTCGTCTAAATTTATAGTTAGTTCACTCTTTGTAGGCCTTTTCGAAGGATGAGTAGTCTTATCACCGACGATAAAAGCTGTTAAAATTGACCAATATCAATTATCGCCTGAGCAAAGTCTATGATCCCGGAAAAGCGAATTATTCGACGCATTCAGTCTGGCGGTTGTGCCATCCACTGCCAGGATTGCAGCATCAGCCAGTTGTGCATCCCTTTTACCTTAAATGAACATGAGCTCGATCAGCTCGACAATATCATTGAAAGGAAAAAACCGATCCAAAAAGGGCAAGCGTTGTTTAAAGCTGGGGATGAGCTGAAATCGTTGTACGCTATTCGTTCCGGTACCATAAAAAGTTACACCATCACTGAGCAAGGCGATGAACAAATCACCGGTTTTCATTTAGCAGGCGATCTGGTGGGATTCGATGCGATTGGTAACGCCCAACATCCCAGTTTCGCCCAGGCCTTAGAAACCTCCATGGTTTGTGAAATTCCTTTCGAAACCCTGGATGACCTCTCCGGCAAGATGCCCAATTTACGCCAGCAAATGATGCGTTTGATGAGCGGCGAAATTCGTGGCGATCAGGATATGATCTTGCTGCTCTCAAAGAAAAACGCAGAAGAGCGTCTGGCCGCGTTTATTTATAACTTATCACGCCGTTTTGCCCAACGCGGCTTTTCTCCTCGAGAATTCCGGTTAACCATGACGCGTGGCGATATCGGCAACTATCTGGGATTAACCGTGGAAACGATTAGCCGTCTGCTTGGTCGTTTCCAGAAGAGTGGTATTTTAGCGGTCAAAGGCAAATACATTACGATTGAGAATATCGATTCACTCTCCGAACTCGCTGGTACACCTCGTAATAAAGCCTAACCCATTCTGCCGGATCGATGATTTTCTTATTTTATTGATCCGGCACTCGCCATCTGTTTTTCAAAGAGATTGTCCAAAATGATGCCATTGGGGTACTCTTAATTTACAGGCTGTGGATTAACAGCTGTTTGGAGGAACTATGGCAAAGTATCAGAATTTACTTGTCGCTATTGACCCGAATCAGGATGACCAACCCGCGCTGCGTCGGGCCGTTTATCTGGTTCAGCGGCTTGGTGGTCGCATCAAGGCGTTTCTGCCGATTTATGATTTCTCTTATGAAATGACGACTCTGCTTTCCCCTGATGAGCGGATCGAAATGCGGCAAGGCGTCATTCAGCAACGTACCGAATGGATTGCGGAGCAATGTAAATATTATCTTGAGGCAGGCGTTCCTATAGAGATTAAAGTCGTCTGGCACAATAAACCTTTTGAAGCCATTATCCGGGAAGTCATTGCCGGACAGCATGATTTACTGCTGAAAATGGCACACCAACATGATCGGCTGGAAGCCGTTATTTTCACCCCTACCGACTGGCAATTACTCCGTAAATGCCCTTGCCCGGTCTGGATGGTAAAAGATCAGCCTTGGCCTGAAGAAGGTCGTGCGCTGGTTGCCGTCAATTTGGCCAGTGAAGATCCGTATCACGATCCACTCAATATTAAACTGGTCACCGAAACGCTGGAGTTGGCGAAGCAAGTGAATCAGACCGAAGTTCATCTGATTGGCGCTTATCCGGTTACCCCCATCAATATCGCCATTGAGTTACCGGATTTTGACCCTGGCGTATACAACGATGCCATTCGCGGTCAGCACCTGATTGCCATGAAGTCACTGCGTCAGAAGTTTGGGCTTGATGAACGCGTTACACATGTAGAAAAAGGTTTACCAGAGGAAGTGATTCCTGATTTAGCCGAACATCTGCAAGCAGGGGTCGTCGTCTTAGGTTCACTGGGCCGAACGGGGCTTTCTGCCGCTTTCATCGGTAATACCGTGGAACACGTCATCGATCATCTGAAATGTGATTTATTGACCATCAAACCGGACGATTTTGTTTCTCCACTCTCGCAAGAAGATGAAGAAAATGGGGATGCATAGCCCATACCCTGTTGCAAACTGAATATTCAAAACATGTAAAAAGGGGGCGATATCGCCCCCTTGTCATCTTTCTTCAAACACGAATTACAGTGCTTTCAGGATCGCCTCTACGCTTTCTTTTGCGTCACCAAACAACATTTGGGTATTTTCTTTAAAGAACAGTGGATTCTGAACACCAGCGTAGCCTGTATTCATTGAGCGTTTGAATACGATAACGTTCTGTGCCTTCCACACTTCCAGTACTGGCATACCCGCGATAGGGCTGTGTGGATCTTCCTGAGCCGCAGGGTTAACCGTATCATTAGCACCAATGACCAGCACCGTGTCGGTATCAGCGAAATCATCATTGATCTCATCCATCTCCAGCACGACATCGTAAGGGACTTTAGCTTCTGCCAATAGAACGTTCATATGACCGGGCAGACGTCCAGCGACCGGATGAATACCGAAGCGAACATTAATGCCACGAGCACGGAGTTTCGCCGTGATATCATGAACCGGGTATTGCGCTTGTGCGACAGCCATACCATATCCCGGCGTGATAATCACAGAGGTCGAGTTCTTGAGTAGTTCGGCGACGTCTTCCGCCGACGCCTCGCGGTACTCGCCCATTTCCTCACTTTCACCCGTAGAAGAGCCATCAGTCCCGAACCCACCAGCAATAACGCTAATGAATGAACGGTTCATGGCCTTACACATAATGTAGGACAGAATAGCCCCGGAAGAACCGACCAGTGCACCCGTTACGATCAGCAAGTCATTGCTCAGCATGAAACCAGCGGCGGCGGCGGCCCAACCCGAATAGGAGTTCAGCATGGAGACGACGACGGGCATATCAGCCCCACCGATCGATGCCACCAGATGCCAGCCGAAGGCCAGTGCAATGATGGTCATCAGCAGTAATGCAATAACCTGCAACGCGACACTGCCTGTATTAACAAAGACCAGCAACAACAGGAAAGAAACTACCAGTGCGGCCAGGTTCATTTTATGACGATGAGGCAACATGAGTGGCTTAGATGAAATTTTGCCACGCAGTTTACCAAACGCGACCACCGAGCCCGTAAAGGTGACCGCACCGATGAATATTCCCAAAAAGACTTCCGTCAAATGGATATTCACCATCACCGGATCGGTGATTTCTCCGTGATCGAGAAAGCTGTTAAATCCGACCAATACCGCAGCCAACCCCACGAAACTGTGCAGGATAGCCACCAATTCAGGCATTTCGGTCATTTCAACTTTGCGTGCCAGATAGACACCGATCGAACCACCGATCACCATCGCAACGATAATCCAACCCACGTTCCCGGCATCCGGTCCCAGAATCGTGGCAAGTAAAGCAATGGTCATCCCGGTGACACCAAAGATATTTCCTTGTCGGGATGTTTCGTGCTTAGACAACCCAGCCAAACTAAAAATAAACAAGATCGCGGCAACAATGTATGCAGCTGTAACTAATCCACCAGACATGTGTTACCCCTTAATTTTTGCGGAACATTTTCAGCATGCGCTGAGTGACGGTGAAACCACCGAAAATATTGATGCTGGCAATCAATACGGCGATGAAAGAGAAGAAAGAAACCCAACCACCGTGGCCGATTTGTAATAATGCCCCGACAACGATAATGCCGGATATAGCATTGGTTACCGACATCAACGGGGTATGCAGCGCATGACTAACGTTCCATACAACGTAGTAACCGACGACGCAAGCTAAGGCAAAGACGGTGAAGTGCGATAAAAACTCTTTCGGTGCGACATTCGCCAACCAGCCAAATAATAGGATCGCCAATGCCAGGAAAGCATATTTCTTCCACGGGGAAACCGGTTTTGCTTCTTCTTTCACCACTGCAGCAGCCGGTTTAGCCTGTTGTGGCTGTGCGGAAACCTGAATCGGCGGTGCCGGCCAGGTAACTTCGCCATCTTTAATGACGGTTACACCACGAATGACGTTATCGTCAAAATCGACATCAATCTCACCGTTCTTCTCTTTGCACAAGAGTTTCAGCAGGTTAACCAGATTGGTGCCATACAGTTGGGATGATTGCGTGGGTAAACGGCTTGGAAGGTCGGTATAACCAATAATCTTGACGCCATTTTCCGTCACAGTAACCTGATCAGCGACAGTCAACTCACAGTTACCACCGGTCTGAGCAGCCAGATCGACGATCACACTGCCGGGTTTCATGCTCAGCACCATCTCTTTCGTGATCAGTCGCGGAGCGGGTTTCCCAGGAATTAATGCCGTCGTGACAATGATATCGACGTCTTTTGCCTGTGCCGCGAACAATTCCATCTCTGCTTTGATGAAGGCCTCGGACATAACTTTGGCATAGCCATCGCCACTTCCCGCTTCTTCTTCAAAATCTAGCTCAAGGAACTCCGCTCCCATACTTTTGACCTGTTCTTTAACTTCAGGACGAGTATCAAAAGCACGCACGATGGCACCAAGACTTCCGGCGGCACCGATAGCAGCCAGCCCTGCTACACCAGCACCGATAATCATGACTTTTGCTGGCGGAACTTTACCCGCCGCAGTTATTTGGCCAGTGAAGAAGCGACCAAATTCATGCGCAGCTTCAACAATAGCGCGATAGCCTGCGATGTTCGCCATTGAACTGAGCGCATCCATTGATTGCGCACGGGAAATTCGAGGAACGGAATCCATCGCCAGTACGGTCACCTGACGAGCGGCCAATTTTTCCAACAGTTCAGGGTTCTGTGCGGGCCAAATAAAGCTAACGACCGTACTTCCGGCCCGAGTCAGCGTTATCTCATCATCCAGAGGTGCATTCACCTTCAAGACGATATCTGCCTGCCAGGCTTCAGCATTATCAACAATGGATGCGCCCGCATCCTGATATGCCGTATCATCAAAGCTGGCTAATTTCCCAGCCCCACTTTCTATTGCGACCTCAAAACCCAATTTCAGCAGCTGCTCAACCGTTTTCGGCGTTGCTGCGACACGGGCTTCATTGGTCAACCGCTCTCTTGGTACACCAATACGCATACTGATTCCCTTTTAACGAAGGTTGTTATTTTCACTGCATCTGTAATATGAATCAGCCGAGACTTACTGCACCCTGTATCTCTTTAAGCAAATTCACCTATAACCTACTGAAAATGTGATCGATGATCCATACATAAAACGAATTTCACACAAAAGCCGAGTTATCACGGGGATAGCCTACTTTTTTTGGTCATAAATCACGCTTATCTTTATCTTTTGTAGCATTATTATTGAAGTATTGTTCAGGGGCATTTCACAAAAATGATGTGTTACTGGCTTGTTAATACAGAGAGCCTGATAAATATCCCTTATGATGGTAAAACAATCATTAACGGTTATTATTAGAGTTTTTCTCTATTTCATCGGTAAAGAAATAACGCTGGGTGTTGCTCAAAATGCTAAAGCACCCATGATTATTCCATGCGATAATCACGGGCTATTCTGTTATATCTTGCTTGCCAGGCCGTTATAAACCAAAAGCATCAGGCGAAAGGATTTTTTATGAAGCTGAAAACCACCGTTATCGCATCCACGTTACTTTCATTAGCTGCATTTTCAGCATACGCAGCACAGGAACTCACGCCGGAGCAGGCTGAATCATTACAGCCATTTGAGCGGATCTCTTTTATTGGGCGTTTCAATGCGATAAATGAAGCTGTAGCGGCAGCATCAAAGCGCGCGGATAAATTAGGCGCAGACTCGTTTTATGTTCAGGCGATGACCGACGTAAACTCTCGTGGTAATTGGAATGTCACCGTTGACCTCTACCACAAAGACGCGCCGAAGGTAAGCCAGTCCGTTGAATTACGTACCTTTTATGGCGTAAAAGAGTTACCGAAAGACATGGCCTATAGCCTGGAACCGTTTGATACCGTGACCGTAAGCGGTTTTTTCCGTAGCCAACCGGATCTTAATGATGCCATTGCAAAAGCGGCAAAAGATAAAGACGCCGACTCGTTCTATATCGTACGACAAGTCGATGTTAACTCCAGTGGTGCAAATCAGAAGGTGACCGCCTACATTTATAAAGCGGATGCACCCAAACGTCAGGTTCAGAGCACCGATTTAATCCCGGCAGATTCCGATGCGGGTCGTGCTGCGTTGGCAGCAGGTGGCGCAGAGGCAGCAAAAGTAGAAATTCCTGGCGTGGCAAACTCAGGAAGCCCGAGCCGTAATATTGGTAATTTCTTCGAAACACAGTCATCTAAGGGTGGTCGTTACACCGTAACGCTGTCTGACGGTACAAAAATTGAAGAACTTAACAACGCAACCGCCGCACAGATGGTGCCGTTCGACTCCATCAACTTCCGCGGTAACTTCACTAACATGCCAGCGGTTTCTGAAGCCGTTGCCAAACGCGCCGCTCAAAAAGGGGCAAAATACTACCACATTACTAAACAGTGGCAGAATAAAGGCAGCAACATGACAATCAGTGCCGATTTGTATAAATAATCGCATGGTTTTGCCGGGTCTTAACAACGGCATACCAGCATAAAAAAACCCGCAAAAATGCGGGTTTTTTTATGCAACAGATAAAGCGACGAAGGCTTAATGACTGGTATCCAACTCGGGGAAACTTTTCACCAGTTCATCAATCGCTTTAATCTGCTTCAGGAACGGTTCCAACTTATCTAGTGGCAACGCCGAAGGACCATCACATTTTGCGTTGGCTGGATCTGGATGCGCTTCAATAAACAGCCCAGCTAAACCGATTGCCATACCCGCTCGCGCCAATTCAGTGACCTGTGCACGACGGCCACCGGAGGCAGCACCAAACGGGTCACGGCATTGCAATGCGTGAGTCACATCAAAAATAACCGGTGCACCATGAGATGCTTGTTTCATCACATTGAAACCGAGCATGTCTACCACAAGGTTATCATAGCCAAAGTTACTGCCACGATCGCACAAAATAACCTGATCATTGCCGCCTTCAATAAATTTATCGACGATATTGCCCATTTGACCTGGGCTGACAAATTGGGGTTTTTTCACATTAATCACTGCCCCTGTTTTTGCCATAGCTTCAACTAAATCCGTCTGACGAGCCAAAAATGCTGGCAACTGAATCACATCGACGACATCTGCAACCGGCTGTGCCTGGTGAGACTCATGAACATCCGTGATGATTTTTACACCAAACGTTTGTTTTAGTTCCTGGAAGATTTTCATCCCCTCTTCCAAACCAGGACCGCGGTAAGAGTGAATAGAGGAACGGTTAGCCTTGTCGAACGACGCTTTGAACACGTATGGAATACCAAGTTTCTGCGTCACGGTAACGTAGTGCTCACAGATACGCATCGCTAAATCACGTGATTCAAGAACATTCATGCCACCAAACAGGACAAAAGGCATATCATTGGCAACCGGAATATCGCCTACCTTGACCACTTTGTTCTTCATACTTTTACCTTAATGTCGGATAACTCGAAATTAGATCAGTGTAAAATGCTCTTGCACTCATAATGTGGATGCCACTGACATCCATGTGAGTCAAGGCTAATGAATGTAAAACCAGTTAATGTAAAACAGATTAATGTAAAACAATGTGTTTTTGCTCAATGGAATGGATCTGAACTTTAATCATTTCACTTACCGGATCTTCTGGACACTGCTCGACAAAATAATTTAGATCGGACAACGCGATATGATCGCAATCCAGTTGGGCATAAATCAAACCACGATCGCGGATTTCATAGGGATCGTCTGGATCAAACTGCAACACCGCTTCGCTAGCTCTCAGCGCCAACTCCATTTGCTTTTCTTCCATCAATGCCACTTTCAAGGTATCAAGCATTTTTCGGACGATAAGCACATTTTCGGCTTCATCCAAGTCTTCGTCCATCAACTGTGATGACAGGCCAATGTTACCTTTAAGCCACACATCCAAAACATGTTCGCTTAACGTATCACCATTGAGAGGGTTGATGAGCCACATTTCTTCATCCAACCAGTCAGCCCGAAGAATCAACTGTGTCGGAAAAATCACGGGCATTAACGGCAAACCAAGTTCATTGGCAATATGCAGGAAAATCACCCCCAGAGAAACCGGCATTCCCTGACGTGATTCAAGTACTTTATCCAGCCAAAGCACATCTGAAAGTCGATATACCCCACTCGCCCCGCCAAACCCCCAGGTATGAAAAAAAAGCTCAATCAACTTCTCAAGTTGCAGGTCCTGTTCAATATCGTCAGAAATGACCGAACGAGCTTCATCAACCAGTTGTTGCAGATTTTGTCGCACATCCTGAGCGGGGAAGTCACGGCGAATGGCCTGTGAAACTAAAACGACACCTTCACTTAATAGTGAACGGTTGAATTCAAAATCAGCAATAGAACTCATAGTTATCCCATCAGCAACGGTAACTTAGTAAGCGAAATCTGGGTAACCAGGTAGAAGCATACCAAGGCGAAAATAAACGCCAGCCAGCGAATATTCCAGCTACGCGGACGTTTCCCCAAGGCTATCGCGCCAAGGAAGATATAAATAATAACGCCAAATAGTTTTTCAGTCAGCCAGCTTTGTTCTGCCGTAAAAGGATAAACGTGGTTAATAAAAACCAAACCAGCACCACTGATCAGCAGCAAGGTGTCATTAATATGTGGGATAATCTTCACCCAACGCTGTTGCAGCATTGCAGACTGGCGGCATAACCAGAAAAAACGCAAAACAAATAAAAAAAGGCTGGCACCAACAGTAATCATGTGCAAATAAGCAAAACCAAGAAAAAGCATCACGCGAACTTACCCCTTAGTGATCATATTTATTTTTTCCATTGTCCAAACGAGACTCGTTCATTACCGCCATAATCCTGACAGGTTTCGACGAGTACAAACCCGTGCTGCTGCAATAGCTGACGAACGTTTTTCCCCTGCTGCCAGCCATGTTCCAACAACAGCCAACCACCTGGTTGCAAATAATCGCTGGCATTTTCAATAATAAAACGCAGATCGGCGAGCCCTTTTTCATCAGCAACCAATGCACTAGCTGGCTCAAAACGTACGTCGCCTTGCGCAAGATGACTATCGGCTGCATCAATATAAGGAGGGTTACTGACAATCATGGAGAAACCGGTTGACGTTAGCGACGAAAACCAATTCCCTTGAAGGAAATGGACATTATTTATGCCCAACCGAGCCGCATTATGCCGGGCCAGCGCCACAGCTTCTTGTTGAATATCAACCCCTGTAATCTGACAATCCGGACGCTCGCTGGCGATAGATAGCGCGATTGCTCCTGTTCCCGTCCCCAAATCCAATACGCGGTTAGCACCGTGCGGCAACCGCTGTAATGCCTGTTCAACCAAGCATTCGGTATCAGGTCGGGGAATTAACGTTGCTGGCGACACGGCAAGCGACAGTGACCAAAACTCACGCTCTCCCGTTAAATACGCAACGGGTTCACCGTTTACTCGCCGGGCTAACAATGCCTCCAAATCATGCAGTTGAGTCTCCGTCAGACGAGTTTCACCAAACGCCAACAGGAACGTGCGCGATTTGCCGGTAATAAACCCTAGCAATATTTCAGCGTCTCGCTTTGGACTTTCGCCACCCGCAAGCCGGTTTATTGCCAACGTTAACCAGGTTTGATAATCCATTATTCTTGGTCAGACAATGCGGCGAGCTGGTCGGCCTGATATTCTTGCACGATCGGCTGAATCAGCATATCCAGCTTTCCTTCCATCGCTTCATCCAGACGGTAAAGTGTTAGATTAATACGATGGTCGGTCACCCTTCCCTGAGGAAAATTATAGGTTCGGATGCGATCTGAACGATCGCCACTCCCCAGCAGATTACGACGTGTCGACGCCTCTTCCAACTGACGTTTTTGCATCTCGGCGGCACGGATCCGCGCCCCCAACACAGAGAGCGCCTTAGCTTTATTTTTATGCTGTGACCGTTCATCCTGGCATTCAACCACAATGCCTGTCGGCAAGTGAGTAATTCGGATTGCGGAGTCAGTGGTGTTAACGTGCTGACCACCGGCACCAGAAGAACGGAAGGTATCGATACGTAAATCAGACGGACTGATTTCCGGCAGTTCGGCTTCAGGAACCTCAGGCATCACGGCAACGGTACAGGCAGACGTATGAATACGACCTTGAGATTCGGTAGCCGGGACACGCTGGACACGATGACCGCCAGACTCAAACTTAAACTGACCGTAAACGCCCTCACCGGAGACTTTCGCAATAATTTCTTTGTAACCGCCATGTTCACCATCACTGGCACTCATGACCTCCACGCGCCAGCGGCGAGCTTCGGCATAGCGGCTGTACATACGGAAAAGATCACCAGCAAAAATAGCTGCTTCATCGCCTCCCGTTCCTGCACGTACTTCCAGAAAACAGCCCCGTTCATCATCAGGATCTTTCGGCAACAAAAGCACCTGAAGCTGTTGTTCCAGCTCGTCATTAGCCACTTTCGCCTGCTTTAGCTCATCTTGCGCCATTTCGCGCATTTCCACGTCATCCAGCATCAATTCTGCCGTTTGAATGTCCTCCTGCACCTGCTGCCATTGCTGGAAACAGCGAGTAATATCAGTGAGCTGTGCATATTCACGCGATAGCGCACGAAAACGCTCCATATCAGCAATAACGCTGGGCTCACCAAGTAACGCCTGGACTTCTTCATGGCGTTCTTGTAACGCTTCCAGTTTGGCAACAATAGAAGGCTTCATTCGGGCGGTTAAATCCTGTTAAGAGAGATGAATGCTAGTCCAGCCCAAGGCTGTCACGTAAAATTTGTAAACGTTGCAGATCGCCATCACGGGCGGCCTGCTGAAGGGATTTGGTAGGAGCATGGATCAAACGATTGGTTAACCGGTGCGTCAATTCCTGGATCACGGTTTCAACATCATGTCCTTGCTGAATAGCGGCCAATGCTTTCGCCGTCATTTCCGCACGTAACTCATCAGCCTGAGCCCGATAATCTCGAATTGTCTCGACCGCAGATTGCGATCGCATCCAGGCCATAAAATCGGCGCTTTCCTGCTGGACGATGGATTCAGCCTGCACAGCAGCGGCTTTACGTTGTGCAAGATTATGCTGAATAATCGCGTGTAAATCATCGACGCTGTAAAGATAGACGTTGGGTAACTTACCTACTTCAGGTTCAATATCACGAGGAACTGCAATATCGACCATCAACATCGGCTGATTACGTCTGGCCTTCAGCGTCCTTTCCATCATTCCTTTCCCGATAATTGGCAACGTACTGGCCGTCGAACTAATGACAATATCCGCATGGACTAGCTGTTCGTCAAGTTCCGCGAGTGTAATCACCTCCGCACCAACTTCATTTGCCAGCGCCAGCGCGCGCTCACGAGTACGATTGGCAATGACCATACGTTGAACCCGATGTTCACGTAAATGGCGGGCAACCAATTCAATCGTTTCTCCAGCACCGACCAGTAACACATTGACATCAGCCAACGATTCAAAAATCTGCCTTGCCAGCGTACAGGCAGCAAACGCTACCGACACCGCACTGGCACCAATATCGGTTTCCGTTCTAACGCGCTTGGCTACGGTAAAAGATTTCTGAAACAGACGTTCCAGTTCGCCGGAAAGCGACTGTCCACGCTGCGATTCGGCAAAGGCTTTCTTGACCTGTCCCAAAATTTGAGGTTCGCCCAGCACCAGGGAGTCAAGCCCGCTGGCAACCCGCATCAGGTGACTGACTGCCGCATTATCCTGATGCCAATAAAGGCTATTGCGCACATCGTCCGGATCTAAATGATGATATTGGCACAACCAATTAACGAGCTGCTCAAGTTGGTTTTCCTGCTCTTCGACGCTCAGATACAGTTCGGTACGGTTGCAAGTCGACAGCAACACACCGCCCTGTACCAGCGGTTGCTGTAACAAGCTGTCGAGAGCCTGCCCCAGCGTATCTGGAGAGAAAACAACGCGTTCCCGCAAAGAAACAGGAGCAGTTTTATGGTTAATACCAAGCGCGAGCAGGGTCATTGAGCAATTCTTGAGTAATACCGATGTTAGTATGGGTTTCGTCTGAGTGGCATTCTACTTGATGCGGGGAAGCAAGAAAAGCGACGGCACGCGATCCCCCCCATATGAGGTATATCCGTCATGCAACTCGAATTATTTTGGGCGTATATACTCTATAACCAGAAATAACCGACACCACAGGGAAGAACAAACATTGACGCTAAGCAATAAGCTCGTTAGCGTGGCATCCCCTGTAGCATTTAATTTGACTGATAGGATCACGCGACATGCCCATAAATACCGTCCGTTGCCTGCGGTTACTGCCGTTAGCCAGCCTGTTACTCACCGCTTGTAGCCTCAACCAGCCGACTGGTTCGGGAAAAAGCCCTACCACCGCAGAGTGGCAGCAGCATCAGAAATCGGTTCAGCAACTCACGCAATATCAAACCCGCGGTTCTTTTGCCTATATCTCCGAAAAGAAAAGAGTATCAGCCAATTTTTTCTGGCAGGATACGCCGCCACAACGTTACCGCTTGCTGCTCACCAACCCGCTGGGCAGTACAGAGCTTGACCTTCGCACCCAGCCTGATGGGGTACAGATCACGGATAATCAGGGCAAGCGTTATACCGGTAATGACGCCGAGTCCATGATTCAGCAATTGACGGGGATGGCTATCCCGCTAAACAATTTACGTCAGTGGATCCTTGGCCTGCCAGGCGATGCCAGCAACTTTACGTTAGACGAGCGATCTCTTCTAAAAACCATCACTTATCATCAGGGTCATCAAAGCTGGACGGTGGATTACCAAAGTTACAACAATGATATTAATCCGCCATTGCCTGTAAGTCTGGAACTGACTCAAGGAGAGCAACGCATCAAGTTGAAAATGAATAATTGGATCGTTAAGTAAATCATGCAATCCCATTACATTGAAAAATGGCCCTCACCCGCCAAGCTCAATCTTTTCCTCTACATCACGGGTCAAAGAGCGGATGGATATCATCTGCTACAAACACTGTTCCAATTTCTTGACTACGGTGACACATTAACCATTACGCCGCGTCAAGATGACCATATCAATCTGCTTACACCGCTGGTGGGCGTCGAAAACGAAGATAATCTGATCGTTCGTGCAGCTCGCCTATTACAAAATCACGTTGTCTCCCCTCATCTTGGTGCAGATATCCATATCGATAAACGCTTGCCGATGGGAGGAGGACTTGGCGGGGGATCGTCTAACGCCGCCACTGTATTGGTCGCGCTGAATCACGTGTGGAAGTGTGGATTGGACACCGATACGTTAGCAGCGCTAGGGTTACAATTGGGTGCTGATGTTCCGGTATTCATCCGAGGCCATGCCGCGTTCGCAGAGGGTATCGGCGAAAAACTGACCCCTGCGTCACCACCGGAAAAATGGTATCTGGTCGCGCATCCTGGAATCAGCATTGCCACCCCTCTGATTTTTCGCGATCCGTTGCTAAAACGGGACTCTCCAGTGCGATCGTTAGAGACGCTATTAAACCAGACCTTTGTCAATGATTGTGAAGCTATCGCAAGAAAACGTTTTCGTGAGGTTGAACAGCTACTTTCATGGCTGTTAGAATACGCTCCGGCGCGCCTGACAGGAACAGGAGCTTGTGTGTTTGCTGAATTCGACACCGAGTCCGAAGCCCGCCAGGTGCTTGACCAGGCCCCGGAATGGTTAAACGGTTTTGTTGCGCGAGGCGTAAATGTCTCTCCGTTGCAACGTACACTTTCCGGGCAATTTTAGGTTTTGATAACACTCGCTGTTGCGTTTTATCAAACCTGATTCATACACCCGTATGCATATTGTGCCTGTGATTACGCTCTGCTCCCAAATGCAAGCAGGTGCAATATTTCTCTGGACGCAAGCCTGAGGTTCTTCTCGTGCCTGATATGAAGCTTTTTGCTGGTAACGCCATCCCGGAACTAGCACAACGTATTGCCAACCGTTTGTACACTAGCCTTGGCGACGCCGCCGTCGGTCGTTTTAGTGATGGCGAAGTCAGCGTGCAAATTAATGAAAATGTACGCGGTGGTGATATTTTCATCATCCAGTCCACCTGCGCACCAACCAATGACAATCTGATGGAACTTGTTGTTATGGTTGATGCACTGCGTCGTGCCTCCGCGGGGCGCATCACTGCTGTTATTCCTTATTTTGGTTATGCTCGCCAGGATCGTCGGGTTCGTTCTGCTCGTGTACCTATCACGGCCAAAGTGGTTGCCGATTTCCTGTCCAGCGTAGGCGTTGACCGTGTGCTAACGGTAGATCTGCACGCAGAACAGATTCAAGGCTTCTTTGACGTTCCAGTCGATAACGTTTTCGGTAGTCCAATCCTGCTGGAAGACATGCTGCAACAAAATCTGGAGAATCCGATTGTGGTTTCCCCTGATATTGGCGGCGTCGTTCGTGCCCGGGCTATCGCCAAGCTGCTAAACGATACCGATATGGCTATCATCGATAAACGTCGTCCACGCGCTAATGTGTCTCAGGTAATGCATATCATCGGTGATGTTGCCGGTCGTGACTGCATTCTGGTTGACGATATGATCGATACTGGCGGCACGTTATGTAAAGCGGCTGAAGCGTTAAAAGAACGGGGAGCTAAACGCGTATTCGCCTATGCGACTCACCCCATCTTCTCTGGCAACGCCTATGACAATATTAAGAATTCCGTCATTGATGAAGTGATTGTCTGCGATACCATTCCATTAACGGATCACATTAAATCACTGCCGAATGTCCGTACACTAACGCTCTCAGGTATGCTGGCCGAAGCGATTCGCCGTATCAGCAACGAAGAATCCATTTCTGCCATGTTTGAGCATTAATCGTCTTTGCCCTTACCGGTCTTTGACGATAAAAAAGTCACCAGTAAAACTGGTGACTTTTTTGTATGAAAAATTAGGTTTCACTTTAGCCAAATTAAAAACAATGCATTTTAACTGAAAAACCCGCTACGGCAGATTTACCATAACGGGTTTAATATTCCGCTCAAAACATCATTTAGGAATGACGCTGGCGGCGGCAACGTTTATCAAAATGCTTAACCCACCAATAACGATCTGCGACCTCTTCACGACCACTAATTCTGGCACCCACCAGCCAGAAAATAGCACCCGCGAAAATACCTACCAGGTCGATATAAGTCATATAATTAGGTATATTCAACTCAGGGAATTGACTGACAATTGAATAACCAATTCCGCCAATCATCAAGACCATGCCTAACCCCATCAGGACATTCCCTAATAGCGTTGCGCTTTTACGTTTCATCTGTCACCTCCAGATAAACTCGGTGGATGAATGAAATTGCTGCCCAGTCAGTTTTACCTTGATGTAATTATAGACAATGAAGTGGTCGGATGATTGCGGTAAAGATCACAGATATAGGGTGAAATTCATATTTTTTTACTTTTAAACAAATAAATAGACAATATTTTAAATAGTTCCATTCTGGTATTAATTCACAGCATTGTACTGGAGGTTTGGCGTTCACCCTGCCCTGTGTGTAAACTAACGGCCTTCATTATTTACATGGCGCACGCTGTTCCTCCCTATTAGATTCTAGTCACAGGACAACTGAACCGTTTTAAACGCATCGTCCTCCCCTGGGGGAAAAGATGAGTTGGTGAGTTGAATACGGGTATGTCGTGCAATTTGGAATATTACCGTGAGTAGCATTAAATTAATCGTTGGTTTGGCAAATCCTGGCGCTGAATATGCGGCAACCCGCCATAACGCGGGAGCATGGTATGTTGACCGCCTGGCTGAAATCTATCGTCAGCCCTTGAAAGAAGAAAGCAAGTTTTTCGGTTATACCTCCCGCTTAACGCTGGCTGGGCATGACATTCGCCTGTTAGTTCCTACCACTTTCATGAACCTCAGTGGTAAGTCTGTTTCCGCTATAGCGACATTTTATCGCATTCAACCCGATGAAATCTTGGTCGCCCATGATGAATTAGACTTATTGCCAGGCGTCGCCAAGCTTAAGCTCGGGGGCGGACACGGCGGTCATAACGGGTTGAAAGACATCATCAGTAAATTGGGTAACAACCCGAACTTTCATCGTTTACGCATTGGCATTGGTCACCCGGGTGATAAAAATAAGGTTACTGGCTTTGTGCTAGGTAAGCCGCCGATGAGTGAGCAAACATTGATCGACGATGCAATTGATGAAGCCATACGCTGCACAGAAATTTTGTTGAAGGAAGATATGGTGAAAGCAATGAACCGTTTACATGCGTTTAAAGCAGCATAATTCGCCTACCGATGCGAATGGCCGTTCGAGATAAATCGTCATTCTGTGTATAATCGGCCGAAATGTTTTCATTCTGACAGGCAATATCACACAATTGTCTGATTAATAAGTTATTTAAGGTGATAGAAATATGGGATTCAAATGCGGTATCGTCGGACTGCCGAACGTCGGTAAATCCACTCTGTTCAATGCGTTGACCAAAGCCGGTATCGAAGCGGCCAATTTCCCATTTTGTACCATTGAGCCAAATACCGGTGTGGTGCCAATGCCCGACGCTCGTTTGGATAAACTGGCTGAAATCGTCAAACCGCAGCGTATTCTCCCTACCACCATGGAATTTGTTGATATTGCGGGTCTGGTTAAAGGCGCTTCCAAAGGCGAAGGCCTGGGCAACCAATTTCTGACTAACATCCGTGAAACCGAGGCTATCGGCCACGTTGTACGCTGCTTTGAAAACGACAACATCATTCATGTGAATAACAAAGTTGACCCTGCCGATGACATCGACGTGATCAATACTGAATTGGCGTTGTCCGACTTAGATACGTGTGAACGCGCCATGCATCGAGTGCAAAAGAAAGCCAAAGGCGGTGATAAAGATGCTAAGGCTGAACTGGCTGCGCTGGAGAAATGTTTACCTCATCTGGAAAATGCAGGAATGTTACGCTCGCTTGACCTAACGGATGAAGATAAAGCGGCCATCCGTTATCTGAGCTTCCTGACGTTGAAACCCACCATGTACATCGCTAACGTCAACGAAGACGGTTTCGAAAATAACCCGTACCTCGATAAAGTACGCGAAATCGCTGCCGCTGAAGGTTCTGTTGTCGTTGCCGTCTGCGCGGCCGTTGAATCAGATATTGCGGAACTGGACGATGCCGACCGCGAAGAATTTATGGCTGAGTTAGGTCTGGAAGAACCTGGCCTGAACCGCGTTATCCGCGCAGGCTATGAACTGCTGAACCTGCAAACCTACTTCACCGCTGGCGTGAAAGAAGTTCGTGCCTGGACCATCTCTGTCGGCGCTACCGCCCCGCAGGCGGCTGGTAAAATTCACACCGACTTCGAGAAAGGCTTCATCCGCGCCCAGACTATTTCCTATGAAGACTTTATCACCTACAAAGGTGAGCAAGGTGCGAAGGAAGCAGGGAAAATGCGTTCAGAAGGTAAGGAGTATATCGTCAAGGATGGTGATGTGATGAACTTCTTATTTAACGTCTAATTTAATTCTGTTGTCTCATGTGATCTCACAGCATCGCATGAAGACTAAAAAAACCTTTAAAATCCACGCAATTGCGTGGATTTTTACTTCAAACAGCCTCAAGTAAAGCTCTTAAGACGTTGCCGTAACAAATATTGCTGCTCTCGCGTTTATAAAATACCGGGAGATGAAGAAGTGACATAATCCCATAACAACGCCATCAGCCAAGTCATCCACAATACTCCCGTGGACCACATTGTACGTCGATACAGATTCAGTGCGCCTCGTTGACGCTCGACAAACGCGAGCTTTTGTAGTTTTTCTCTGCGCCAGATAGCAAAGAGTGCCTCTCCGGCAAGGTGGTTATTTTCTTCACTCATCAACATGAAATAGTGCTCGTCTAACCAAATACGCCA
This sequence comes from Pectobacterium hainanensis, assembly GCF_046237015.1. Classification (NCBI taxonomy): domain Bacteria; kingdom Pseudomonadati; phylum Pseudomonadota; class Gammaproteobacteria; order Enterobacterales; family Pectobacteriaceae; genus Pectobacterium; species Pectobacterium hainanensis. The sequence continues at coordinate 128,052 of NZ_JBJYIN010000007.1, read as the reverse complement.
ACAACCAAACCAGACGATACCGCATAGTAATGCGATAAAAATACGGGGAAAAACCAGCGGGTCGGCGAATATCACCCATGTCATCGGTGGAATGGAAAAGATCAGAAAGAAACGTCCACTTTTCAGGGTTTGCTGAACGAAGCGCGTTTGCAGATCGATCTGGTTTGTTACATTGGAATTTTGGTTTTCCATCTTTCCAGTAACTCCATATATTCATTAGGAAACACGACTGGTGGGCGAGCCATGCGCACTTGTGCAACCGCTTGTGCCGGAGTCAGATGAGGATAACGCTGCAACAACCAAGCGGTTGCAACCAGCGCACTGCGCGAAAGCCCCAGCGCACAGTGAATCAGTACGCTGCCATGTGCTAGCCGCAATCGCTCCAGTTCATCCACCGCGCGACGAAGCGTAGCGTCATCGGGCTTAACCAGATCCAACATGGGCACACAATAATAAGCAACGCTGTGTAGAGCCCGAGAACGGGAAAATTCGCTGGTCAGATCCAATACCGCATGCTGCTTTGGAGGCATACGCGGGTATACCCCCAAGGATACACCATCGGCCAGTTGGCTGAACGACGGTAAGCGACGGGTATAGAGGCGCATGGAAAGCATCATCCCTATTCGCCAGGGTAGCAACAGCCACCAGACGGGAGGCGCTAGTTGCCCCTTCTCATCTTTTTGTAACGCATCGACACCCAACACGCCGTAAGCGAGTGCCACAATTAACAGCGCCACCGTTGGCCACCACAGCCAAGCCGTCAGAAAGGCTCCGGCCAAACAAACTAGTGCACCGCAAAGATACCGTTTTGCCAGAACCTGGTGTTTCCCCACGGCACAACACCAGCGCCATTTACCCTGTTCCGGAATCAGCCAATCGATAATCATACCGACGGCGAACCCCGTGATCACATCAATAACGTGATGCTGCCATGTAGTCAGAACCGATAAGGCGATCAGCAAAAACCAGCTACTGTTCAGCGTCTGCCATCGGGTCATCGTCAGATGGCGCTGAAAATGCCGCCACAATAGCCAGCAAAGAATAATGTGTAATGATGGCGACTGGTTGTACGGTAAATCAAACTGCTCCAATTGACCGAATAACCAACCGGAAAGACCGCTCAATTCTGGTCTGATAAAGGTAAATTGCAGCGGGAATAACAAAAAACCAGCGCAGGCGATCAGCGAGGCAAGCAGTAAACGACCGACCAGCCGGCGCTGCTCATTCAATGACGAGCAAACGAACAGCGATAAGCCATACAGCAAATCCAAACTCCAATATGGGATGATGCTCAGCGGCACAAAAGGAATATGCCGCTCCCAGCCAAAAACCAGACTGCCAATGTTTTCTCGTCCAGCCGTAAACTGATTAGCCTGCCCGTAAGTCAAAAAGAAAAATGGGGCGAGCAGAATCAACCAGCCAATCCCCTGCCAGTAAACAGAACGTCGTGTTGTCATGATGCCCGGCGTACCGCCATAGAAACGGTGAAAATTCCCCACTCGTCAATCAACTGAGTGCATTTATCAAAACCCGCCTCGCGTACCAACGCATCCATTTCCCCCTGCGTACGCACACGCATCACCCAGGCTTTGCCATCTTTATGGCTGGTAAGCGACCAGGCGATGGTTTTTAGCTGCGGATGCCACGGTTGACCGGTGTAAATCAGGATACCGCCTGGCTCAATGGCCTCTGCCAATCCAGCAAGCGAATGACGCACCGGCGTGTTCTCCGGAAACAACTCATACAATCCAGAGACAATACCGAGTGTTGGGCGGGGCTCCAACGCGGCCAGTTCTTCGCGGTTAAAGGCATCACCCTGTTCAAAACGCGCCCGCTCTGACATATTACGGCTGGCGATCATCTCCTGTCCTTTCGTCACATTCAGTTCACTGTAATCACGCAACAGGATTTCACTCACGTCCGTTTCCCCCTCCAGAGCGTCAAGCACATAGCGTCCATGTCCAGCCGCGACATCCACGACTCTTACTGTTTTTCCCTGTTCAACCAGCTTCGCTACAGCACGCTGAATTAACATCTGGAGATGAATTTTTCGCTGGCGGATCCCTTTCCAGCCGACGCTATTGAGGTAATTTTTATCAATCAAACGTCCCAGTGCGCTACTGCCCTGAGGCTGGTTACGATAGACATAATCCAGCGTACTGCCCGAATCAAACCCCGTTTCAAACCCCAGACGTACCCCTGTAGACTGAGTCCCCAGCATTTTCATGCCATAACGCAGGCCGCGATACGCCATATCGTCCATCGAGTAAGGTTCCGGCCCGCCGTTTAACATCCGCCAGGTATCCGCCCCCGGACTCCAGCGATCTTCATGGCTATAATCAAAACGCTGTGGTGGCGCGGCATAGAGCGTATCGATGAATTCGCGCATTTTATCGAACGCAACATGTCTCTCCTTTTCACCCAACGTATCGTGATAAAAACCCGGCAGTACATGCAACTCCTTCAACGGGTTGCGTAGTCGTTGGTAAAAATCGATCTGTGGTTGGCGGTGTACAACGTAATCCTCCCCGGAAACCAGCATCTGCACCGGTAACGTAATCGCGCTGGCATCGCTGACAATACGTTCTGCTGTTTTGTAGAGATCGAGGAGAATGTTTACCGCAATGGGGCGGGTAATCAGTGGGTCCTGATTAAAACTCGCCACCCGTTGCGGGTCATGTGTCAAATACTTGCCTTTAACGTAGGAATTAACGAAAAAGAGACCGCGTAACCGGTACATCAACGCCAGCCCTTGACGGGCAAACGGTACATACAGTTTGACTTTAAACGCCGGAGAAGCCAGCACCAGACCGCGAATGGCTGGGGCATAATCATGTGCCCACGTTGCGGCCAGAACCGCGCCAACGCTTTGTGCGACCACTACCACATCGTCCATTGACGCCTGACTATCAGCCGCCGCAAAACGGACAAACTCATCAACATCCTGTACTGAACGGGCCAGCGATGGGCTATAACCACGTTGACCGGGAGAGCGACCGTGTCCACGGGCATCCCAGGCATAAAACGTGGTGCCTGGCATCGCCAGTTCGTCGACAATATGTTGCAGGCGCCCTGAATGCTCATGTCCGCGATGGAACAACACGATCACTTTCGGCGTTGCACCCGCCGATGTTGCAGGCCAATAGCGATAAAACAGTTCCGTGTTATCACTGGTCAAAAATTGCCGCTCGTCCGGCGTCCGTGTATTAATCATGAAGATGATTCCCTGTTGTTTTGCTTGCGAAAAAGAAACTGGGTAGCATTATTTCGCCCCCTCGTCACATAATGCGCTACGACAACGATTGAAGACCGTCCACAGCAACAACACGATTACGATCCCCCATACAACGTTATTCCATTGTACCAGCGATGGCCAGATCGCCAGTACCAATCCCCAGGTACCCAATACCAGTGCCCTATCGCTTTTTCCCATCGGGCCGGCATAACTTCGTACGCCATTAATGGTTTGCGCCAGCACACCGCAGAACTCCGACATGACGGCACAGAACAGCATCGCCAATACCAACAACGGATTACTGTGCTCAAGCAACATAAAAGGTAGATAGAGTGCGACATCGGAGAGCACATCGCCAGTCTCATTGAGAATAGCCCCCAGGCGTGATTTTTGGTTGCACTCACGCGCCAACATGCCATCCAGCGCATTGAGCGCCATACGTAAAAACAACACGACAGGCAAGAGTGCGAAGAAACCAGGATAAGGGAAAAGGATCAACACCGCGCCAGTGATAAAGGAAAGTGCCATAGCAGCGAGAGTAATGTGATTGGCGGTAACACGTTGTTGATACAACCAGAACATCAATGGGCGCAAAAGCGCCTGAAAAGCAGGCTTTATCTGATAAAGCGTCATTATTCTATTCCCTGATAATGCGTAGATTTTCTCATGATGTATCAATTAGCCTGATGATGAGAAGCATTTTTCTCGACCAAAAGAAAATATCGGTTCCTCCACCCCGATAACTATTCTTTTCGGCAATAAGTTATAACCGAACGCTGATAAAACACTACTTGCAGGAGAATCAGTCGCCCCCTAGAATGCTTTCCGACCGTATAATTGCGGCCCGTTATCGACATAAAGGATCTGTACTAAATTATGGAAACTGTACTTGAATTGCTCGGTGGTGCCATTGGCATCTACTTCATTATTGCAATGCTGATGTTCTTCTATTGGTTCTACTTCAGGAAAGGTAGCCTGAAAAAATCATTGCTCCACATCGGTCTCTCTCTCGTGCTATTAAGTACGGTGGTTGCGATCTGGATGATCCGCGGTAACAGCATTAACGCTCAACTGGAAGCCGAGCGTGCTGCATCGGCCCCTAAGCCGATCACCATTGAACCGGAATTATTGGACATCCTCGCCAACCGCGAACCGGCTTCGGTCGATTCTTCTAAAGTAGCCGCTATCGCGCAGTTGGCTAACCAGAGATTAGGGGATGCCGGTACACAGAATGCTGCGGCATTGAAGAAATATTATATTTACTACCACACTAAACTTGCGCCAAAGAAACTACCGGACAGCGTCGCAGGTATTCAATTCGATGCTCAGCGTCGTAACGCCGAACGAGCACCGTAAACAGAAATAGCAAGACTCAGGCTGGTACAAGACTGGACCAGCCTTTCCCTTATCCTTTTATTCCATTCTTCTTATTCTCTGTATTGTTCTATCCGGTATTTTTGTCAGCGAGCTGTGTTGTATGAGTCTGTCATGACAACAGATAGCGTAAAAACGCGGTTGCCAGTACGCTGATGACTACGACGGGCAGTAGTGAAAACCGCATCGCGGCTAACAGAGCAATGAGTAATGCCAGTTGGTCGGCGAGTTCAGTCGTCGCAAAATGCGGGGCAATAACTGTGATCAGTACACAGCCGGGAGCTGCCTCTATCACCGCTTTTAAACGAGGCCCGAGTTGCCTGCCATGCAGCAGCGCATAACCCGTAATACGGGTCAGATAGGTTGTGAGAGCCATCAGTAGAATGGTCAGTAATGTTAGACTCACGATGCTTTCCTGTTCATCAACAATATGGTGAAAAGCCCCATTGTCGCACCGACGGGAACATAGGCCGCACCGGGACAAAAACGGTATGTTGCCGCAGCGCTCACAAGACTAACCAGCCAGGGGATCGCTGGTATAAACCCTCGCCACATTCCTTTCAGCAGCACCAGGAAAACGGCAGGGAAAGCCATGTCGAATCCCCACATGGTGACGTCTCCGAGCATTGGCCCCACCATCACGCCCGTTCCCGTTGATATGATCCAAATTAGCCACAGCGACAATGCCACACCGGCGTAGTACGCCATGCTAAAAGCCGATAAGCCCTGCTGACGGCGTTTTGCAACATCGGCAATGCTCATTGCCCAACTTTCATCACACATAAAAAACAGCGCCAGCAGCGCATGACGACGTGGAAGGTGAGCAAGATAAGGCGCAAGCGATGCGCCCATAAGAAGATGACGGCTGTTCACCAACAGGCTGACAAAGACGATAGTCAGGACATGCGGCGGCGATGTCCAAAGTGATAACGCGGCAAACTCGGAACCACCACCAAAATTCAACCCCGTCATCAATACCAGTTCCGACACAGAGAATCCCTTCTGCACCGCTTGCGTCCCCAATAACAAACCAAACGGAATAAATCCAATCATCACAGGAACCGCCGCAAGAACCCCTCTGTTGAATTCATTAGCAGAGGGACCGGCAAAAGAAAATGCGAAATCGCGAAACATAAATTCTCCTTTTTTGAGCGGAGTATTATAAATTTTCGCTGTTAGAATTTGGGGGCGAGTTAGTTATTAAAATCAGTTAAATTGGCATCAGATTTCATCATTTCACATTCCGTTGAAATTATCAGCCAAATGCTTTTTTTTGAATTTTGCCGCATACTGAACTGAAAAAAAATCCCATCAGGCAATCAATGGATGACATTAATGGACGAAATCGATAACCGTATTTTACGAGAATTACAAAAAGATGGCCGCATCCCGAACAATATTCTGGCTGAGAAAGTGGGCTTATCCCCTTCACCCTGCCTCCGCCGCGTAAAAAACCTGGAAGACAGCGGAGCTATCGATCGTTATGTGGCTATTTTGAACCCTCCGGCGATGGGGCTAAACCTAACTGTTTTTGTTCGCATCTGGTTGGAAAGCCAGGGTGAAGAAACGGTTGAACATTTTTGCCGTGAGGTCGCAAGGCTCCCTGAAGTGGTTGAGTGTCACCTCATGGTCGGCGACTGTGACTTTATCCTGCGCGTCGTTGCCGCCGACCTTAATGCCTATCGGCAATTTCAAATAAAACACCTGGCGCGAATTAAAGGAGTACAAAGCATTAAGACCGAACTCCCAATGCAAACCATTAAACAAACAACGGAACTTCCTATCCGTTAAAAAGCCAGCAAACCCCACCGGGTATAAAATACGGTAATATATCTCTCTGAAATGAGTGAATCCTTCACCGAAGGTAGTCTATTTTCCACCATGCGCCAGCGATGAATCTCAGGAAATGAAATGGCTCGCAATAACAAAAAGAATGACAATAAAAAAAATGACATTGCCCCACCACTGCTCTCCCAGCACGAGATCACTATGCTTTTACAGCCCGTGCCACAATGTATTTCTGATGAATATCCGTGGGTGAGCAATGATGAACAACTCATCGAGAAACACTTAAAAAGCGTTTGCGCGCAGGTCATGCGCCTGACCAATACCCAGTCAAGGATTGAATGGAATCATTATGGCTCTGGTTACGCCTCTTTTATTGACACCTGGTTTTATAGAAACACGCCAGATTTTAATGTCAAACGACCCGTTGGTTATGGTGAAGAACACATTGGGCTAACGGTCTTGTTGAGTCGCCTGTCGCCCTATTTTGTTTTTATGGAGAGTGATAAGCACTGGCATTCTAAAGGAGGCTATCAACCACTTCCTGATCTGGAGCGAGTCGACAAACTGGAAACACCCGCTGTCATTAAATTAAGTCAACACGTTCAGTCTGTACTTGAACAATGTGGGCTTACCCGTATTTATAAGGGACAATTAACCGCATCCTTGCCTACAGGAACGCATGTACCAACCGTACTCAACGCTCGCGGTTTCACTCAGTTCGATGCACTGTTCTATTGGGAAGATTGAGTCCATCCCCTACCGCGAATTATTCATTTAACTGGGAATGAATAATTCGCGGCAAACCTCTACGCCCGTATCTTGACGTTCAGAAAGCTCAATTTGCTTCAATAGATTGAGTAGCAGGAATGCGGGCCACCACTTTGATTTCAAAATCAAATCCCGCCAGCCAATTCACACCGATTGCCGTCCAGTTTGGATACGGTGCGCAAGGAAATACCACCTTTTTCACATCCATAATCACACCAAATTGATTTTCAGGGTCGGTGTGGAATGTCGTTACGTCAATAAGATCGTCAAGAGTACAACCGGCGGCGGCTAACGTTGCTTGCAGATTGGTAAAAGCCAATCTGACCTGCGCGGCGAAGTCAGGTTCTGGCGTACCATCAGCACGGCTTCCTACTTGTCCTGAAACAAACAACAAATCGCCGGAGCGAATACCTGCGGAATAGCCATGTTCCTCATATAACGCATGCCGATTGGCGGGAAAAATAGGTTCACGTTGAATCATAAAATGCCCTTCTCATGGAGGTAAATTCGGGTAAGGATGCGCAACGTGCATAATTAATTTAATATACACGACGTATGTCAAATTAAACACACATACGAAGTGTATGTCAAATGACATACGAACCGTATTTGAATACCGGAGGGTTCATGGCTGCAAAACGTCGAGCTGAAACAATGGAAGAAAACCGGGCTAAACTCATCTCTGCGGCACGTAAAGCCTTTGCTGAAAAAGGATTTGCCGCCGCCTCAATGGATGAGTTAACCGCCAGTGTTGGGCTAACCCGAGGGGCGCTCTATCACAATTTTGGGGACAAGCGGGGGTTGTTGGCCGAAGTTGTTGCACAGGTTGACGGTGAGATGGCACAGCGAGCCAAAGCGCGAGCAAAATCGTCCAAAGACAGTTGGGAGCGATTACTCTCTGAAGGTATCGCTTATATTGAGATGGCACTCGATCCGGAAATTCAGCGCATCGTGTTGCTGGACGGCCCTGCATTTCTCGGCGATCCGTCTCGTTGGCCAAGCCAGAACACCTGTCTGGATGCAACCCGCCATGCAGTGGCTGAAATGGTAGAAACGGGTGTTCTCAAACCTGTAGATGTAGAAGCAGCATCACGACTGTTAAACGGTGCCGCACTCAATGCTGCCTTGTGGGTAGCCGCAAGTGAAGAACCGCAGGCGACGCTGCCAAAAGTCATTGAGGCATTTACGCTTTTGGCGGGAGGATTACGAGCAACCGACTGATGCTGGCGTTATGCTTGAACCAACCGTTCCAGTTTCTCGAACTGCGCTGGCAAACGCGCCATAAAAAACATCGCTGTTCACTCCACAACCGTCCGCAAAAAAGGTTACTGATGGCAGTAACCTTCTCATTTCATTAGCGGCAAACGGTTGTGAAGACAACAACATCATCGAGTTGACTATTTCTTCAACGCCAGTAGCGCTTTTCCTATTTCCACCATCATCGCGTTTTGCTGATCCGTTATTTTTTGCAGTGCATCAGTACCGGATGTCGGATCCAGTGTGTTAATCGCCTGAATTTCCAATACTCGCCCTTTGACAAGCATAGAACAAAGTGAATGCATCACCTTATTATTCAACACGCTCTGCAAACAACGAAATTTGGTCGCGCCATCAACCTGAATATCTCGCTTATCGGGCCGGATCCGCTGGCGCAGCATTTCTTTTTCTGTGCTAGTGATAACAAGTTCGAGATCGCTGTCGCTTGAAGCGATTGGTATTTTGCCTTCTTTACTGGGCGGCAACGTATAGAGTGTCACCAACGCTTTATTATTGGCGGCACTATCCATATATTCCGTTTGCACCGAGTGATTTTGCGCATCAACGGCGACATCCCGTTTCACCATGGTGAATACTTTCGCAGGCAATACCGAAGCCAAATCCTGTGAAGTGTAACCTGCGATCAAATCAGGGTTGCCCGTCTCTGCCAGACCGCATAGCGGCAACGCCAGCAGCAGGCCGCAAACGCCCTGCTTTATTGCACCTTTCCTCATTTCACTCTCCTGTGACTAATCTAGAACCGGATATATCCGTAACGGTAGGAAGAATAAAGTTTCTTGCACGACCATTTGTTGATCCCAGCCAGTATTTCACCCTCGCCAGCGTGTCGCCAGAAAAGAGGAAAAGGCCATAGCCTCGCGCTTTACCACTTATTCATCGGCATAGGCTTATCCTACTTTAGCGCCTGAGCCGTAGCGACTCTCGCTTACCGATATTCAGAGACGTTGAATACGCTAAATGATAAACACGATATACCCGTCATACTTCAAGTTGCTTGTGCGTTGGCTGCGCTCACTCACCCGAATCACTTACTCAAGTAAGCTCATCGGGATTCCTTCGCTTGCCGCCTTCATGCAACTCGAATTATTTAGTGTATATGAAGGTGAAATTTGTCATTAATATTAATCCCGATTGTGATATTTTCATCATAAACCGGTTAAAACCATAGGATATCAATATCCTACTCTTGTTTTTTTGAACACCACGATTGTTATTTTTAACACAACGGCTCAGTCCCCTATTTGCCGTTGTGCTTGCAGAAAAGAGTGACCGACGCAGAACCGTTTAGCACACCTCACTTTTTTATTACGACACCAGAGAGGAAAAAATATGTCAATTTTGCTGAAGCTTAAAAAAAAGCGATTTAAAAAGATCACCACTAAGATTGCATTGGCCTGCTGTGCTGGCTTGCTAGCGACCTCTGCAATGGCGGCAACCACACCTGAAGCTGGCACATTCAAAATGGGTATTCAGCCCTGGTTAGGCTATGGTCAATGGCATGTTGCTCAGGCTCACGGTATTTTCGCCAAACAAGGTATGAGCAAAGTAGACATCATTAACTTTGCCGAAGATAAGGATGTCAATGTTGCATTAGCTAGCGGTCAGATTGACGGAGCCAGTATCGCGACGCATACGGCTATGGCAATGGTTTCAGCGGGCTTACCCATTAAAGTCGTCTTGTTATTGGACCAAAGCGAAAGTGCCGATGCTTTGTTAGTCAATCGCGATATCGCCAGTCTAAATGACTTGAAAGGCAAGCAGATTGCTTTTGAGGAAGGCGCCACCAGTGACATTTTACTGCACAGCGCGGTCTCCTCCGCTGGAATGAAATGGAGCGATATCATTCCCGTTCCCATGCCTGCGGATTCTGCCGGCAGCGCGTTGATCGCTAAGCGTGTTGACGCTGCCGTAACGTATGAACCTTATATTTCTGCGGCGTTAAAACAAGATCCTACGCTGAAGGTGCTGTATAGCGGGACGTCCGATCCTGGCCTGATCAGCGATGTCTTTGTCGTTCGCGACGCGGTTTTGAAAGAAAAACCAGGACAGGTCGCGGCCCTGATCAAAAGCTGGAACGAGGCGCTCAGTCACTATCAGGCAAATACGGAAGCGGACCGCGCCCTGATAGCAAAAGCCGTTGGCGCGACGCCGGCTGATTTGAATACGGCATTCGACGGCGTGAAGTATTTCTCTCTGGCAGAAAACAAAGCGGTGCTTAGCCACAGTTTCGCTGAACAAACCTTCACTCATGTGCTGGATGCAGCGTCTGCGGCAGGGTTGATTCCTAAACCGGTAACAGCGGCACAAGTTATCGACGCCAGTTTTGTGAACAGCCAGCCATGAAAGTTCGTCGTAAATCATTAAACCTTTTGGTGATCGGGCGACTTCCTTCCCGCACCCTATTTATCAGTATCAGCGTAGGATTATTTATTACGCTGTTTTTACTGTGGTGGCTGGCAACACGCAGTGGTACCGTCCCTGCCATATTTTTACCCAAGCTCAGTGATGTGTGGTTAAAAATGGTCAGTCTGGCGCTAGACGGTACGCTATGGAGCGATGTGAAAAGCAGCCTGTACCGAATCAGCGTTGCTTTTCTTATTTCCTCTGCCATGGCCATTGTGATAGGTGTGCTGGCAGGCTGTTATGGCGTATTCAAAGCTCTCACCGAACCGCTCGTCGATTTTATCCGTTACATGCCGGTCGTCGCGTTTGTTCCGTTAACCATTCTCTGGACCGGTACCGATGATGTGCAAAAATTCTTGATCATCTGGATTGGTACTTTTTTCCAGCAAGTTCTGATGGTGATTGATGCGGTAAAACGGGTTCCCGTCGACTTTGTCGGATTGGGCCGCACACTAGGAATGCCGGATAGAAAGATTCTGTTTCGCATTGTCCTACCCGGTGCTTTACCGGGTATTTGGGACGCATTGCGTATCAGCTTGGGATGGGCATGGACTTGGTTAGTGCTGGCAGAGTTAGTCGCCTCAACGTCAGGTCTGGGCTACCGGATTGTGGTATCACAACGTTTCTTCGCCACCGATACTATCATCGGCTATATCCTGCTGTTAGGTGTTTTAGGATTAATCAGCGATCAGCTGATGCGTGCCGCAGAGCGCGTTCTGTTCCGATACAACAAGAGGCGCGTCTGATGTCTGTTCTTACGATATCTAACCTGAGTAAATCGTTTCAGGTTGGTAAGCAGTCTCGTGAAGTGCTGCACAACATTAATCTGGAACTGGCTGACAACGAATTTGTATCGGTTGTCGGGACGTCCGGTTGCGGTAAAAGCACGCTGCTTTCCATCGCCGCTGGGCTGGAAGATTATGATAGCGGTGACGTACAGGTCGATGGCAAAACCATTCGCGGTGCGGGAATTGATCGCGGCGTCGTTTTTCAGTCTTATACGTTGCTGCCGTGGCTGACCGCGCGGCAAAACATCGAGTTCGCGCTGAAGGCTGCCGGGTACAGCAGGACAGAATGTCGGGAGAAAGCCGACCAACACCTTGAGTTGGTACAGCTCACTGCATTTGCCGATGCCTGGCCAACGGAACTTTCTGGTGGGATGAAACAACGAGTAGCAATTGCTCGAGCACTGTCATATCGCCCAAAAATCCTGCTGATGGATGAGCCTTTTGGCGCACTGGATGCGATGACACGTCACCAAATGCAGGAGTTATTAACCGGTATTTGGGAACAGCATCGTTTGACCGTTATGTTCGTGACCCATGATATTGAAGAAGCAGTGTATCTCTCCGATCGCATCGTGGTGATGGGGCCCGGCAGTATCCAGACAACATTTGATGTGCCATTACCTCGACCACGCCACGAAGATCTGATAGCCAGCCCGGAGTTTTCCGATCTACAGCGGCAGGTGCTACACGCAATTCGTCATGGTCATCACCGAGCGAACCAAACTTAACCTCGTGCGTGTATTTATAAAGATCGCCGGAGTGCTGTGATCGGCGTAAAAAATTATGCTGAGGAGACAGCGGGCTTAGGATGAGCCGCAGGGATGCGGCGAAAGCTTGCGTCACGTCAGACAAAAACGTCAAAGACGTTTTTGAACAGCACTTGTGCTGGCCCGCAGGGCGAACCCCATTTATGGGGTGAGTAAACGTGTCGCAAGCGGTCCGTTAAGCCCGATGTCGACGAAGGCACCGCGTCAGCGGCATAATTTCAGCCGACAGCCTGGGGTCACGGGGCGAGCGGCGTTTGAGCCGCCCCGTGTCGGGCGCGTGCCATGAGGCTGCATAAAAGTGATGCCATTATCGCGCACGAAACAGTCGCTTAGTTTGCATAAAAATGTGGCTAAGCGGCAATCGGACACAAGAACACCCTTGTTTAGAAACCTTCAAGAACGATTTTTCCTTGAGAACGTCCGCTTTCAATCAATTCGTGTGCCCGACGCAGATTTGCAGCGTTAATAGTGCCGAAATGGTTCCCTACCGTCGTGCGGATCGTACCATTATCAACCAGATTACGTACACCCTCCAAAATCTCATGCTGACGGATCATATCCGGCGTCTGGAACAGCGAACGTGTAAACATCAGTTCCCAATGAAGTGAGATAGCTTTGCGTTTGAGTTGCGTTGCATCGAGCTGAATGGGATCGTCGATAATTCCGAGTTTTCCCTGTGGCAACAAGGCTTCAACGATTTGAGAATAATGTTTATCCGTCTGCGTCAGACTGGCGACATAGCGTACTTGTGGCTCGCCGATACGCTTCAATTCTTCCGCAAGAGGAAGGGTATGGTCGATAACATCATGGGCCCCAAGATCACGAACCCATTCGGTCGTTTCCGGACGTGAAGCCGTCCCGATAACACGTAATCCCGTCAGCTTACGAGCAAGTTGCGTCAGAATCGAACCGACACCACCTGCTGCACCGACGATCAGCAATGCATCCCCCTCACCCTCGCCTTCTTTCAGACCCAGACGGTCGAACAGTAATTCCCACGCAGTCAGGGAAGTCAATGGCAGCGCGGCAGCATCCGCGTCGCTCAATGATGTCGGTTTATGGCCGGCGATACGTTCATCAACAAGGCCATACTCGGCATAAGACCCCGGCCTGACAAGAGAGCCAGCGTAATACACCTCATCGCCGACCTTAAACAGCGTGACGTCCTTGCCCACCGCTTCTACCGTTCCAACAGCATCCCACCCCAGAATACGCGGCGTATCTGTTGGCGCATTAGTGCGAACTTTGGTATCAACTGGATTCACCGCAATAGCCCGAATTTTCACCAGCAGATCATGAGTACCAGGCTCCGGCTTAGCGAATTCGGTATCATATAAAGACTGTGGATCCTGAATGGGTAAACCATTTTGGCTATAAACAACGGCTTTCATCATGGCAATCTCCGAATAATGTTTATAAAGGAAATGAGATAGACAGCAACGCGTTAATCCGTACGGTTGCAAATCACGTCATGATGATTAGCTTACCCTAGGCGAATTTTTCCAAAAATAGGTATATTAGGTTAAGACTTTAACGCCAGGAGTGAAAATGATTCGTCTTGAGGATCTCACCCTTTTCGTCCGCTCTGCCGCACTGGGGAGTTTTTCCAACGCCGCTCGCGAAGCCAATTTGCTACCAGGACAGGTGAGCGCCGCCATTCAGCGTCTTGAACGCGAGTTGGATATTCGTCTGTTTGCGCGTTCAACGCGCAGCCTACGGCTAACCGCAGAAGGGGAAAAATATCTGCCGTTTGCCCATGAAATGCTGGAAATACTCAAGAGCAGTCAGGAAACACTCCACGGTGAAACACACGAAATACAGGGCGAAATCAAGATCGCGATGCCGTCTGACATCGGGCGTAACGTGCTGCTGCCATGGATCACCGAGTTTTGCGATTCCCATCCCAAATTGACGCTACGGCTATTTCTTTCCGATCACGTTAGCGATGTTTTTCGCGATCCCGTCGATATTGCCATTCGTTACGGTGTCACAGAAAATGGAAGCTATGTTGCACTACCACTGGCTGAAGACAACCGACGTGTACTGGTCGCTGCACCTCGATATCTGGAAAAAGCCGGGCACCCGCAAGTGTTAGAAGATCTGCATCAACATCATTGTCTGCTCTATTCATTGAACGGACGTCTCTATGATAAGTGGGTATTTCCTGAAAACGGAGCCCGCCGCTACATCACCGTGAAAGGCCGTCTCCAAAGCGATGATGCCGACATTGCTCGCCGCTGGGCATTAGAAGGATTAGGTATCGTCTATAAATCCTGGATTGATGTCAGCCAAGATGTCGAAGCAGGAAGGCTGGAAGTGCTGCTGCCCGAACAACAGGGTGAAGCGGCACCACTTCACCTAATTTGTCCCCACCGCAAACAGTTTTCTCCAGCGATACGTCAGTTACACATGAAGTTGAGAGAACATTTACTTAAACGTACCGCCCTGTTGCAGACCTATCGGGCTTTCACCATCAAGCCAGCCTGACTTATCGTCATATCGATAAAAATACAACTCATCACGTGGCTGCTCATCACAAAGGCTATCCATTCAGTACCCGTAGGACCTGTTCATGAAGTGCCGGACAGCCTGTTGCTACCACCGTGCCACCCGATTCCGCTCGTTGACCATTGATATCCGTGATCACACCACCGGCTTGTTCAACAATCGGAATCAACGCCACAATATCGTAAGGTTGAAGCCCGAACTCTACACAAATATCGATGCAGCCCGCCGCCAGCATGGAGACGGCATAACACTCCCCGCCGTAACGCGTCATTAACGTTTGTCTGGTCAACTCGGCAAAGTTGACTGCCGGATTCATGGCAACGGCTTCCGGTGCCGTGGTATGCAAAATAGCCTGTTCCAACACAATGCCTTTGCGTGTTTCCAGTTGTTTTTCTCCATGCCGATTACGCATCCAGGCACGTACACCGTCAGCCCAAAAACACTCACTGGTATAAGGTTGACTCATCATACCCATCACGGCCCGCTCATCATGAAGCAAGCCAATCAGCGTTCCCCATATCGGTAAACCACACAAGAAAGGACGCGTTCCATCCACCGGATCCAGCACCCAACGAATAGGCCCCTCACCGCTGAAGCCAAATTCTTCCCCTTGAATAGCATGATCTGGATAGCGTTGCGTAATCAACTCGCGCATGACGCGTTCCGCGTTGCGGTCGGCCGCCGTTACCGGATCAAAGCGGAACCCCTCTTTGGGTTTTGTTTCAACCGGATTATCCAGATTTGATCGAAAACGAGGTAACGTTTCCTGGCTAGCCAGGTTGGCGAGTTCGTGGAAAAAAGCGATATCAGGAAGTGACTGGTTCATAGGGATACCCATCCATGTTATCGGGGGAACTTACGCGCGCCATAAATGGGTCGCGTAACGAAGAAAAGTAAAGGCAATATCAGAAATATTGAGAATCTAACTCATTATAGAACGGTAATATATTCACACTAGGACAGGAAGCCAACGTTATGTTGCCCCCAAACTCCGATTCACTCATGAAGGCGGCAAGAGTGATCGGCAGTTTGTCGGCAACCGACTCCGATGATGATCGGCGCTATTTAGTCTAAATCAGCCCCATTACTGGCAATAACCCGCTTGTACCAATGGAAAGACTTCTTTTTCTTTCTGGCTAAAGAACCATTGCCTTTATCATCGCGGTCAACATAAACAAAGCCATAACGCTTGCTCATCTCCCCCGTTGACGCTGCAATCAAATCAATACAACCCCATGAGGTATAACCGATAACCGGAATACCGTCTTCGATGGCCTCTCTCATTGCTTTAATATGTTCACGCAGATAGCTGATACGATAATCGTCGTCGATCTCACCCTGCTCATTCATCACATCTCTGGCACCCAGCCCGTTTTCCACCAAAAACAGCGGCTTTTGATAGCGGTCATACATCATATTCATCGTGATACGTAAGCCGAGCGGATCGATTCCCCAGCCCCACTCGCTGGCCTTGATATGTGGGTTTTTCAGTGATTTAACAATATTTGCAGCGCTGCTGTTCTGGTCATTCATGTCTGCCGACGCACAACGAGAGGCGTAATAACTGAACGAAACAAAATCCACCGTGTTTTTAAGAATCTCGTCATCGCCCGGTGCCGTGGTTATCGTGATGCCTTTCTCTCTAAATAACCGCGTCGTATAGGACGGATACGCTCCACGCGCCTGAACATCGATGAAAAACAGATTCTCGCGATCTTTTTCCAGTGCCGCCCATACATCTTCTGGTTTGCACGACCATGGGTAAAAATTGCCTCCCGCCAGCATACATCCAACCTGATTATCTGGGTTGACCTCATGGGCAATCTTGGTCGCCAACGCGCTGGCAAGCAACTCATGGTGAGCGGCCTGGTATTTTACTTGTTCCTGATTGTCGCCTTTCTCAAAAACCAGCCCTGCGCCAGAAAAAGGACTATGTAACAAGATATTGATTTCATTGAACGTTAACCAATATTTCACCAACCCATCAAACGCTTCAAAACAGGTTTTCGCATAGCGCGTAAAGAACTCAACCATTTTACGATTGCGCCACGAACCGTACTCCTTCACCAGATGCATCGGAACGTCAAAGTGGCACAGCGTGATCAGGGGTTCAATATGGTGCTTTTTACATTCAGTAAAGACGTCACGATAGAACGCGATCCCTTCCTCATTGGGTGTAAGTTCATCGCCGTTGGGGTAAATCCGACTCCAGGCAATTGACGTCCTGAACACGGTAAACCCCATCTCCGCCATTAACGCGATATCGTCTTTATAATGATGATAAAAATCGATAGCCTGATGGCTCGGATAAAATTCATCGTCACGCAGGGTAAAGCGGGGTTCCTGCCCCAACTTCACCGCCAGACGGCTGGCCCCATGTGGGATCATATCAACCGTCGTTAAACCTTTACCGCCTTCAAGGTAGGCCCCTTCAGACTGATTCGCAGCTAACGCCCCGCCCCATAAAAAACCGTCGGGAAATGTTAATGCTGACATAAGTGACCTCTTTTTGATCTAGTGAGTTTTTACTGTATTTTGCGGTGTTGAAATTGAGGAGGATTGGGGATCGTTTTTCCGATCGTCTTTTGCAACAGCGTCGTCTACCGGGATATCGTCAAAACCCAGCAACAGCGTAACAAAGAAGGAGATCACCACGGACAGGAGCATGACTCCAAACACCCATGCGATGCTCATCGGATTTGTCGGGTCAAAAAACTGAACGCTAGTGAACAATCCCGGCGACGCCATAGAATGGCTCGCTAATCCACCAATACCGGCAACGGCCCCGCAGATAAAACCGGTAATGAGGCAGGCGATCAGCGGACGTTTTAAGCGAAGCGCCACACCATACAAAGCCGGTTCAGAGATACCCGCAACGATCGCGGAGGCCGCCGCAGCCAGCGCGGTTTGACGAAGTTCAGGGTTTTTTGTACGCCATGCCACGGCCAGAGAAGAGCCGCCTAGCGACAGGTTGGCGCCGATTTCAGAAGGCATCACCATGCCTTCTTTACCCGTTTCCGCGATCGTTTGAATAATCGTTGGTGTAAAAACACGATGCATGCCGGTCATGACCAACAATGGCCAGATCGCGCCCATAATGGCGACAGAAAGCCAGCCCAGATAATCATGTACGGTATAAACCACGGCAGATATACCGCTACCAATCCAGATACCGATCGGACCAATAAGCATAATGGCGATAGGCGCCGAAATCAGCACGATTAACATCGGCTTCAGAAAGTTCTTGGTGACCGCGGGCGTAATGCGATCTACCCATTTTTCAATGTAAGAAAGGATCCAGGTCATACATAACGCCGGAATAACGGTATAGGTATATTTCACCGCCGTAACGGAAAGGCCAATAAACTCAACCTGCTGGCCCTGCGCCGCTTTGGCCATCAAATCAATGAAATTGGGATGAACTAATACACCAGCAATGGCAATCGCCAACGACATGTTCGTTTTAAATTTCACTGCCGCCGAGGCCGCCACCATAATCGGCAGGAAGAAGAATGCGCCATCGCCAATCACATTTAAAATAATGAGCGTGGATGAGCCTTTTTCAAAGACGCCAGTCATATCCAGAATCATGGCCAGCAATTTCACCATCGATCCGCCGATAATGGCTGGGATCAGCGGCGACATGGTTCCGATCAACGCATCCAGAATCCCCGCGCCAATGCGCCGTAGCGTGATCTTGTTTTTTGTTGTGCTGGCTTCCGCGGGCTGGAGGTTCTCTGGCATCAGTTTCAGCACTTCTGCATAGGCATGAGAAACGTTATTACCGATGATGACCTGACACTGATTGTCATTCTTCACCACACCGAGGACGCCACTCACGGCCTTCAGTTCTGCGACATTGACTGCGTTATCGTCTTTCAGCACAAAACGCAGGCGCGTCATACAATGCGTCACTGCCTCTACGTTATTCGCACCACCAATGGCATCAACTATCGATCGTGATACTGCCGCAAAATTCTTTGACATGGGTAAGAGATCTCTCGTCATGGCGTACGCTACATCAAGATAAACAACCCGAAGCCATTAAAATTGGCTTATCGCTTGTGCATAAACGTACATTTATTTTTTAAATTCATTAGGTTATGAATATATTTATGTCGGAAACCCCTATCATCACTCGGCAGATGAAACACTAATGGGTAACCGGTTCCACAAGATGATGTTTATATATTAAAAATATATCAATAGATAAATTTTTTATTTTTACTAATTTGTGATGATGATCGAAATGGAAAGGATTCAGCACGCTCCCTAAAACAGGGCGTCATTCCCCTTCCGGCATCCTGCTTGCGAATGAACAAAAATGTGTAAAATAGGCTTAATTTCTCCGGAGTCGGAATGTGTCATGTCTACAATGCAGGAAGTCGCAAAAAAAGCAGGCGTTTCAAAAGCCACCGTATCACGAGTGCTGTCAGGTAAAGGATATACCAGCGACGAAACCAAAACGCTGGTCTACAAGGCCATTGAGGAGACAGGATATCGGCCGAATTTACTGGCACGCAATCTGGCAACCAGCAAATCGGAATGCATCGGCATGGTCGTGACCAACACACTTTACAGTGGCAGCTATTTTAGCGAACTGCTGTCGCAGGCCGCCAAAAAACTGGAGGAAAATGGTCGCCAGTTGATTCTGGTGGATGGCAAGCACAGCGCGGAAGAAGAAAAAGCCGCCATTCAATTCCTGCTGGATTTACGCTGCGATGCCATCATTGTCTACCCACGATTTTTGACCGTGGATGAAATGGACATGATTATCGAAGAGCATAAACAACCAATCATGGTGGTTAATCGTAAACTACGAAAACATCAAAGCCACTGTATCTGCTGCGACCACAAGGGTGCCAGCTATAACGCCACTCGTTACCTGATTGAACGGGGCCATCGTGATATTGCGTTCATTACGGGTTCGCTGGACTCACCGACAGCCATTGAGCGACTTTCCGGTTATAAAGATGCGCTAAGCCATGCCCATATTGCCGTTCGCGACGAACTTATCGTCAAAGGTGCATGGACGCCAGCCAGCGGATATCAGGGAATAGCATCGTTATTGGGTCATCAAGTCACCTTCAGCGCGTTGCTCGCCAGCAATGACAATATGGCAATTGGCGCGATGAAAAAGTTAAGTGAAGCGGGGGTTTCCGTACCCAACGACCTCTCTATCGTGGGATTCGACGATATCCCCACCGCGCCCTTCCTGAAGCCTGCGTTATCCAGTATTAAAGACCCGATTAGCGCGATGTTCAGTGAGGTGATTAACCGCCTGATATCTATGCTGGATGGCGGCTATTTTTCTAAAGAGAATATTTTGGTGCCCGAGCTGCAAATCAGGGACTCCATTCAGAATGGGCCCTTTTTTATAACGCCCACGGAAACCGATTATTGATATTCAGCGAACGATGTCATCATGGAACAGCATGTTGTGATAGGCGCTGTTTTTCCCAGGCTCGTAGACGACCGGCCGCGTTTTTATAGGGTGACGCCGTATTAAACTGAATCATTCTGCCGCGAGTCCACTTGCCATACCACGGTTCGTCATACAGTTGAGCGTTCGAATATCCCTCAACCAGCATAATTAATTTGCCCTTATTGTCTTCCAACTGTGCAACCAGCGTTGGCCAATCCTGTATCGATGCATAGTCCTGATAGAATTTTTGTGCCAACAGCCCAAGCTGATTCCATTTATAACCCGTTTCCGGGAAGTCAATCGACATGCCCTGACGCTCCCGATCATGCCACTTCAACACTAAATTACCCCACCCTAATAAATAGGACACCAGGTTGGCCGCGCTCATGTAAGAACCCTGTGCGTGTCCCGGCATATCGGCGTTAAAAGCCAATTCTGGCGGCACCGCATTAATTTTCTTCATCAAAAGTGCAAATTGGTGATCGATCGCCGTAATCAATGCTTCTTTCGTATTCGGTACTGCCATCACACACGTTCCTGTCATGAGGTTAGAGTAGGCATTTTACCCACAGCTCACGCATCATTCTCCGTGTCAGCTCACAAGAGAATTTCAATCCGAGTTAATATGCTCCTTACAGTAGCGCTGCTTCCATGCAGCAGGCGTCAACCCCGTTAACCTACGGAAGATTTGCCTAAAATACCCTACATCACTAAAACCACACCGTGTGGCGACTTCCGTGACTGAACAAGAATCGGTAATCAGCCATTTTTCAGCAGCCAGAATGCGCTGCCGGTGAATGGCCTCCGTCATAGTAATATGGAACGTTCTACGATAAACCCGCCCCAAATAATCTGCGTTACAGTGTAACTGTTCAGCCAGTACAGATGTGGCTATTGCCTGATGATATTGGGTACGTATAAGCTGTTGCGCTTTATAGGCTAAGGCGATACCCGCCTCTTCCAGTGTCTGCTTATGGCTGGCAGCGGAGGCGATCTGCTGTAATATCAAGAGTAGAATCAACTCCAACGCCACAGAGCGAAGAACATTTTCCTGCTCGCTGAGAAATTGACGAAAAAGCGAAATAATATATTGCGTATCCTGAATTTTTACGTGCTGAGGTATGGATAATATCTCCGCAGGATAATCCATATTATTATCGTTCGTCATTTTAATATCTGAATATATTACTTCAAAATGCAACCAGTAAAATTTAAGATCGGCAGGAAAATCCCCCACGCCAACATGTTTTCTCTTGGGCCACAATAATAAGCTTTCACCCGATTTAACCTGAAAAACATGCTCATTCTCTTTAAGCGTAAGCGTCCCCTTTTCGACAAAAATCAATTCCCATGAATCCAACATCCGTTGAGGATGCATGCCAACGCCACGGGAGATAAACAGGCCACCATTTTGTACCTTTATCGGTACTTTTATCGTAAAATCAAGCATTAATTAGTTTGTCAGTGAGTGTGCTTTCATTTACTTTAGTCAAAAAATCATTATCCGTAAGCCGCTAAAATCACAGTTCTGATCTCGTTCACACTTTTTTCATCTGGTCGGAATCGTCATCTTTTTATACTTTTTCACGGTCTTGTTGGGTGCCCTATGTTATGCGAGATTTAAACATAAGCGATGAAAACGCTATTACGCCATAAAATTACCCCAGGAATTATGCCGTTTATTTCTGGCACCCTACTCTTATTTTGTGAGGAGTTCGTCATGACCTCTACACCAATAATAAATACTGAGATAGCTAATAATAAAAATAACGACCGACTTTGTATCCGCGAAAAAATAGGCTATGGGTTAGGTGATGCCGGTGGCACGGTAATAACCTGTCTGATAATGAATTTTTTGACCTTTTTCTATACCGATATTTTTGGCTTAACCCCGGCACTCGTTGGCACCTTATTTATTGTATTACGCATCTGTGACGCAATTTCTGACCCGCTAATGGGTATTCTTGCCGATCGAACCACCAGTCGCTGGGGACGTTTCCGCCCCTGGCAACTTTGGATCGCATTGCCGATTGGTTTAGCCGGGATACTGACGTTCACCGTACCCGATCTCAGCATGAACATGAAAATTGCCTGGGCGTTTGGTACCTATTTTTTGTTATCGATGAGCTATACCGCGATCAATGTGCCCTATTGCGCATTAATCAACACCATGACCACCCGCCACGAAGAAGTGTTGTCCTGCCAATCATGGCGTTTTGTGCTATGCGGCGTGGCGGGTTTCTTGGTCTCTGTTGGCCTCCCTTGGCTGGTCACGATATTGGGGAACGGCGATGCGGCATTCGGTTATCAAGCTGGCGTAGGTGTTCTGTGTGCCATTGCGGTTGTGATGTTCCTTTGCTGCTTTTTCTGGGTTCGGGAACGGGTGCCTTTGGCGTTAATGGGGAAATTCACGCTGAAGGAGCACCTTGCCGGATTAAAAAATAACGATCAACTGTTGCTAATGCTGGTGATGTCTTTTCTGCTGATCAACGTTTTTAACCTGCGTGGCGGCGGCTACATGTATTTCATCACCTATGTGCTAGAGGGCGGTGCAGGGTTTGCTTCCCTGTTCTTTACCATGGTGACCTTGGCTGCGATTTTAGGCGCGATCCTGGTGAGTCCATTAGCAAAAAGAGTTGATACGGTTCAACTCTATTACGTCACAAACCTGATTCTGGCAGCTCTGGCGGTGGCGATGTGGTTCCTGCCCGCCGGACCCGATTACCAGATATTGTGGCTTGCCGTGATTCTTGGTAATGGCATCATTCTGGGTTTCACGTTGCCATTACACTTTTCGATCATGGCCTTTGCCGATGACTATGGTGAATGGAAAAACGGTGTTCGCTCCTCTGGCATGAACTTCGCGTTTAACCTGTTTTTTATCAAACTCGCCTGGGCGGCAAGTGCCGGGATCATTAGTCTGGTGTTCATTTTTGTCGCTTACCAGCCCGGAATGGAAAACCAGACCCAGGCGTCACTCGCCGGCATCACCGCATTTGAAACGCTACTGCCTGCTGTATTTCATCTGTTGCTTGCTTTCGCTATTCGCTTTTGTCGCCTGAACGACACCATGATGAACCGTATATCGAATGACCTGCGCGTACGTCACGCTAACCAATCCTGACGATGGAGATGTTTATGAATCAGCCCAATACTCTACCCGAACATGAGCAATACGATGACGTTAATGGTCTTCCCCGTCAGGAAGTTGATCTGCGTCTGGTGAACATTACCGACCCGTTTTTAGGGCAATACCAACGACTGGTACGTGAGGTGGTTATCCCTTATCAATGGGATGCGTTGAACGATCGTCTTGATGAAACAGAGCCAAGCCATGCTATTACGAACTTTCGTATCGCCGCTGGGCTGGAACAAGGCGAATTTTACGGCATGGTTTTTCAGGATAGCGACGTGGCGAAATGGCTCGAAGCCGTCGCCTGGTCACTTTGCCAAAAGCCGGATCCGGCGTTAGAAAAAACGGCGCAAGACGTCATTGCGCTGGTTGAAGCGGCCCAGTGCGAAGATGGTTATCTGAATACGTATTTTACCGTCAAGGCCCCGCAAGCGCGTTGGACTAATCTGGCGGAATGCCATGAATTATACTGCGCGGGACACATGATC
The DNA here is from genome assembly GCF_046237015.1 of Pectobacterium hainanensis. NCBI lineage: Bacteria > Pseudomonadati > Pseudomonadota > Gammaproteobacteria > Enterobacterales > Pectobacteriaceae > Pectobacterium > Pectobacterium hainanensis. The sequence continues at coordinate 104,097 of NZ_JBJYIN010000007.1, read as the reverse complement.
GAAGCGGGCGTCGCGTGGTTTCTGGCTACCGGACAACGTCGCTTGCTGAATGTCGTTTGTAAATTGGCCGATCACATTGATTCTGTCTTTGGACCGGGTGAACAGCAGTTACACGGCTATCCCGGTCACCCTGAAATAGAATTGGCGCTCATGCGGTTATACGAAGTCACCGGTAATGAACGATATCGCGCACTGACGCAATATTTCGTTGAACAGAGAGGCGCTCAGCCACATTTCTACGATTGGGAATACGAAAAACGCGGCAGGACATCCCATTGGAGCAACTACGGTCCGGCATGGATGGTCAAAGATAAGGCTTACAGCCAGGCACATCTTCCGCTAGCTCAGCAAGAATACGCCGTGGGACATGCCGTTCGCTTTGTTTATCTCCTCACGGGGGTTGCACATCTCGCACGCCTGCATAACGATCCAGAAAAGCGACAGATCTGCCTGCATCTTTGGAAAAATATGGTGCAACGTCAGTTGTACATCACGGGCGGTATCGGTTCACAAAGTAGCGGAGAGGCGTTTAGCCACGATTACGATCTGCCAAATGATACGGTTTATGCGGAAAGCTGTGCATCCATTGGCTTAATGATGTTCGCTAACCGGATGATACAACTGGAGGGAGATAGCCAGTTTGCCGATGTCATGGAACGCGCATTATTCAACACGGTACTGGGCGGCATGGCGCTTGATGGCCGACACTTTTTTTATGTAAACCCATTGGAAGTTCACCCCAAAACGCTGCCCTTTAACCATATTTACGATCACGTCAAACCCATTCGACAACGCTGGTTCGGTTGCGCGTGTTGTCCACCGAATATCGCCAGATTGCTAACCTCATTGGGGCACTATGTTTACACCCAACGTGACGACGCGCTGTACATTAATCTCTACGTCGGCAACGAACTGAATCTCTCGGTCGAGAATCAACCTTTCGGCATCAGCATCTCAGGAAATTATCCGTGGCAGGAGGACGTCAGCATAACAATACGCTGTGAACGCCCGGTGCCATACACTCTGGCCCTGCGTATCCCGGAATGGTGTGATCAGGCGGAAGTTCGGATAAATGATCAAAGATGCGGTGATAATGCAACTCGAGGTTATTTACACCTCTGTCGTGAATGGCGAAACGGGGATGAAATAACGCTGACACTCCCGATGCCAGTGCGCCGTGTATACGGTAATCCGCTGGTGCGGCATCTGGCGGGAAAAGTGGCGATACAGCGTGGCCCATTGGTTTATTGCCTGGAAGAGGCTGACAACGGTAGTGAATTACATAATCTGTCTCTCGATCAAGACAGTGATTTTACGTTGATAGAAGGTAAAGGTATTTTTGCACACAAAATTCTGATTCAGGCTAAAGGCACGCGGCTTACCTGTGAACAGGCTGATACGCAACCTCTCTATCGCTATGATCGTGCGCCGGGGCCATCACAACCACAAACATTGACCTTCATTCCATGGTTTAGCTGGGCAAACCGTGGTGAAGGGGAAATGCGCATTTGGATCGATGAGAAATAGCGAACTTCACTGACAAACGGGGAAATTGCCCAACCACAAACATGGGCAATTTTCGCGTTGCCACCTTAACGCTCACGCCCAATATTTTTACCGTTTTTTTGCTGCAAAAAAGAAATACAGACGTTAGCCAACACATCATACTAATAGCATCGTAAAACACAGCAGATAACGTTCATGATGATCCGCTATGAAATATAACCAGACGGTATTTATCGTCTGAAACGCTCTCCACTACCTTTAAGCTATTCGTTACCCGGTACTTTTCGTAACAGGTTTGTTTCAGTGTCTCTGCGATGACCACGCCGCTTGACGGTGAATGTCTCTCGATTGTGATACCAACCTGACGCCGGGGATTCTCTGTTCTGATAGGTATAGGTGGATTGATATGGTCGAAAACAAGGTCTGTCGTCATGATGAATTTGAGCATCAGCTCATCGAATGGCGTCGTGAATTACATCAATACCCCGAATTATCCAACCAAGAACACCAAACCACCGTTCGTATCACTCACTGGCTAAAAGATAATGGAATTTCATTACTTCCGTTGCCATTAACATCCGGCGTTATCGCCGAATTAGGTAACGGTTCAGGCCCTACGATTGCACTGCGAGCAGATATTGATGCCCTGCCAATCGAAGAACTGACAAATCTCCCTTTTCGCTCGAAAAACCCCGGTATCATGCATGCTTGTGGACATGATTTTCATACCGCAGTGATGCTGGGAGCCGCCTGTTTACTGAAAAAGCAGGAGTCTCGCCTTCCCGGTCGCGTTCGTATTCTTTTTCAGCCCGCAGAGGAAGTTTCAACCGGTGCGGAGCATTTCATTCAAGCTGGCGCATTGCAGGGCGTTTCTGCAATTTTTGGACTACATAATGCCCCAGATTTGCCCGCTGGCACATTCGCCACTCGCAGTGGCCCGTTTTATGCCAATGTCGATCGTTTCTCTATCTACGTAACAGGCAAAGGTGCGCACGCGGCCAAACCAGAAGAAGGCATTGATAGCATCGTGTCAGCCTGTAATATTGTTAATGCTTTACAGACCTTGCCGAGCCGTAGCTTTAGCTCTCTTGAATCGCTGGTCATCAGCATCACCCGCATTAACGGCGGCAATACCTGGAATGTACTACCACAGACCGTGGAGTTGGAAGGTACAGTACGAACCTACAACGCACAGATTCGCGCACAAGTTCCAGCGCGCATCGAACAATTGATTCAGGGGATCGCTCATGCACTCGGCGCCAAAGCAGAACTACATTGGCAACCGGGCCCACCATCGGTGGTCAATACCGATTTTTGGGCCGATTTCAGCAAGAAAATCGCACAGGATGCGGGCTATAAGGTAGAACAGGCCGAACGCCAGATGAGTGGTGAGGACTTCGCGCTCTATCTCCAGCAAATTCCCGGAGCATTTGTCAGTATCGGCTCAGGTAGTGCATTCGGGTTACATCACCCACAGTTCAACCCAGATGAACGCGCTATCGCACCAGCGGCACGCTACTTTGCCCAATTAGCAGAGGCGGCATTACATCAGCACCACCGACAAAACGACTTAGCGAAACCTGTCGTCATTCCAGATCCCACGCGAATATCAACAAACGATAGCCTACTGCACGCCGATCAGCGTTAATCCCATCAGTTGTCGTTAGTTTGCTGTAAGCGGCGAAGCATTTTTTCAGGAGCGAGTCGCCGGGATCGACATTATGTAGAAGGACCATCATGATGGGTAAACACATTTTCAGGCATCTCAGCAAGGTAATCAGGGACCTGGACATGTTCAGCTAAAAATATTCGATGTTGCTCTATGGCGGCATAGGCTTGCCGCAACGGCGCTTTTATTTGATCGGCACCAGCAACCCATCGTTGGTTATGCAATAAAAATTCTGCCACTCTCTCCAGTTCTCCCACTGACCATTGATCGATGGGGTCATAAACCTGTTCAAGCTCAGCGATATACGCAATAAGCTCAGATAAATAGTGCTGAAACAGATTAATATCAGCAACGGTGGCACAAGACGCGCGATCAAGAAATGCATTAAATGCCTGCTGAACCAATCCTCTATTCATATAAAAATCCTCCTTCCTTGCGTAAAACCACTAATAAACGACCAATTTACCCTCTGGCCACTCCCCTTCCCAACCACAAGGAATATGTCCCGCTTCATAAACACAGATTAGCGAATCAAAAAATAAAGGACACTTCAATTTATCTTTATATGTTGATTCCATTAGATAGTTCACCAGATCCCACTTCACATTATTTAATATAATATTATTGGCAATAACATCTTCCGGCATGGCAGGAATGATTTCACTATCCAATATCACTTTACTTTCTCTTACCAATGTATTCCAGTAATGATATTCGTTTGGAAATTTCTTAGCTAAGAAACCGGTCATTTCATTACCTGCCGCCAGGCTAGTGTTTTCCCATTTAATATTATTGATAATCTTAATGAAATCATACTCATTTTTAACTGCCCTCACGTCAGGTTGTTGAACAACATCACCTACATGTGAAAACCAATTTATCTGCAACAATCTATCAACAGCTAAACGAGATATCTTCATGTTCTAGCCCAATTAATTATTTTTAAGATTAAATGTCTCGACGCTACTATGCTGTGCCTGGAACGGCTTATGGCACTCATAAAATAAAACTAAAAAATTCATTCCAACCAATAGGCTAATCGTTGCCCAGTTGTTAAGTTCTCTCGTGGGTAATAAAATACCGTATCAAAATTGACCAAAATTTTATCTGCGATAACACTGAATGTCCTTTCATTGTCTGAGAAAAACGATAACATATTTTTTTCAGATATATAGTTGATGAAATCTTCATTTACGTCGCAAGACCAATCTGTCACGCCATGGATAAAAGTGGGCGTGATCAAAGTAATCTCCATTGTATGGTAATAAGAAAGATCATCACTAGCAGAAATAACCAAACAACCACGGTCATAAGAAAAAATAGAAAAATCGAGCCAGGACCGTCTCCAATTATGCGTTTTAATTTCCTGAACTAATTCCTTGTTAATCATAAACACTCTCTATAATAAAAATCTGTTTATTCAAAATGTTAATAATTCCTCAAACATACTAAAATATAGCATCAGCCTTATTTTTTATTAAAAGCATTCCCTTCGGATCGTTCCACCTCAGGCTGTTTATCATATGAACGAGCGCTTGTTGCTCATTATCAACCTGATAAGTCACATCATGTTGGTCACAATCAATGAGCGTTAAAATAGCCCAGCGTTCAATTTTACATAAAAATGTATTAATAAACCGAAAAATGTCGTTATTTTCCACATCCAACTCGTTATTAACACACCATTCCAAATCGGATAGCGCATTTCCTTTTAAAATATAAACACAATAATCAGCTAAAGGTACGTAAGCACCTAGCAATCGCTCATAAATAGCCATTTCAGCATGTTCTGAAAATGAAAGTGTCTTATTCCATTCAAATATAGCCGGGCATTGTGAATAGATTTCCCCACCAAAAGTGACGTAACTTTCTTTCATTTCTAACATTGTTAGATCTACATCTTTGGGTAAAAAAAGTTCGAATGATATCTCCATCATCTTTTCTCATACTCATTTTTATCGAATACCCGGCATGCTACCGCCCTACCGGGACACGATTGCCTGCAACCGCCACATCATAACAGCGACATCTGCCGCTGCCATTATTCGTTTTGCCTTTCTGGATTAATGTGCTGCTTGTCTGCTGTAGAGACGAGCAACGGAGACAACATTAATCCTGTGACTCCTGTTATTTCCTGAGCTTTGAGATTTCCGGAATGGCTTGGCAATGCGCATCAAAATCGGTCAGTAAATCAGATAAAGAAATACACCCCAACCGCTTAACCAATAGATCTTCTGCTTCCCGTAAGGCATCTTTAAGTGCTGAATTCACCGCTTTTTGCACAGCACAATTGGACTCTTTCGTTTCAATTCCAATGGCGAAAATGTGAGGCCCGCCGACAGCTTTGTGAATATCAAGTAATGTCACCTTTTTAAGATCACAAGCGATTGACCAACCTCCTCCATGCCCCTTCTCCGAGAGAACATAACCAGCATCGCGCATACCGGCCATTGTTCGTCTCACGACCACAGGATTCGTTCCTAACATTTCAGCCATTTGCTCGGATGTCATAGGGCTGTCACTCCGAGCCAAGTGAAGCAAGGCATGTAACATGCGTGACAATCGACTGTCGTTTCTCATACTTCTAACCTTTGAGATAGTTACTTTCTTAAGAAACATTATATGTTGCATGAGATCCATTGTCGATCTATCATGTAACATATGATGTATCGTGAAAACAAAAGAAGGAAACGGTGATGGAAGTGATATTTGAGTCAGAGTTCATGAATTCAGTATGGATGTGCGTCGTCATTGCGGTGGCGGCAAGCAATATATCGATTACGATTACCCAAACAGAAATTTTTTCCCCTTTACGGAATATAAGTAAAAAAATAGGACATATGGCAGAACATTTGTTCCATTGTTTCTATTGTATGAGTCACTGGATTATTGCGGCAGGAATATTGATTTATCAGCCAAGAATCATTGAAAGCAATTATTTTATCGTCGATCTTATTGTCTCTTGGTTTTTCTCAATATCTATGGCTACGCTTTTTAGCGGCATTATTTTCAAAGTATTTATTGCAGCCATGACCTCAAAAATAAAAGAGACGGAGCTCAAGAAAGTACTTGCTGAAGAGTAGCGCCACAATCTGAGGTCGGTAATCATGGCTGAACGCGATTCTAAGTCAGAACCCCGAGCAACTGAAGTAAGAGAGCCACAACGGCATTACACTGTCGGTATGCCCCCAACGGCGGTAAAAAACCGCCCAGCCCGCAACTTAAGCTCAGCGGCAAGTGGATCGAAGACCTCGGTTTTAATATCGGGCAGCCCGTTATCGTCACCGTGGAGCACGGGCGACTGGTGATTGAGACTGAGCTAAGGTTCTGACCAACAGATGTAGAAATCCCGGCACTAAGGCCGGGATAACTCACCATTTAAATTAGATCTTCACCATTTAGAATCACAACAATATTCCCTTCCCCTAATTCTCGCCTGAATACATCTGCTATTTCAGAAGTATTCAAATCGGGAAAGGATTTGTCATTGACCGCAACGAAAAAATAGGACCTTGGTTCTTTTAGGCCAAACTCCTCAGCAATTAATAACTTAGTTTCCTGATTGTACTTTTCTATACGATCATCAATCAGCTCAAGTTGTTGGCGGCTTAAAATTACATGAGGCTCAAACATAAGATATGGGCCATCAAAGAGATGACCAGTGTGTTTCCTCGTCATATCTAGCCTTTCCTTCAACTCACCAATATCTATTGATGTGTAACATGTTATGTCAATTGACATTTACGCACCTTACTTAATTTTTATTGGTTTTCCAGACTGGTCAATAACAATAACTTTATCTAGCCCTTTTATAGGCCAATCATGAAATTGTTTTTGCAAATCGCTAACATTTGCTTTCGTATCTGCCAAATTGATAACGACATTATTAGTTTGACCACTATTCACTTTCTCTAAAGCACGATCGTAAATATTACGAACTGAATTTGTTTTAGGAGCAATATTATCAAAAATTTCGCCATTAATTTTATAGTCTGGATTTTTAGCTCCAGACGTTACAGGGTTCTGCTCAACATGGTAGCCATTTTGGGACAGAATAGCTGCTCCTTCATTTTCTCGTTGCAATGAACGTATATTTTCTGCTGAAGCATTAGGCGGTAGTTTAGTTGGTCGACCGCTTAACGAGCCCGAAACAGCCTTTTCTGTTTTATTAGCACTTTTCCCTGCGCCTCCAATAATACCGGCTGCACTAGTCCCGGCGACCTGAGCCAACGAGTTGATTGCAAGCTGCTTCGCCTCCGGTGAATCGCCAGACATCAGTGCGTTATGAATTGCAGCATTTCTATCTGCTTCAAGCTGGATAGTTGTCACCTGAAGAATAGACAGCTCATTCTGTTCTTCTGGGTTCAAGCCGCCTGTAGCACGAGCTTTTTCCAGCAATTCATTTGTGCGGTTGGCATAATCAGCCTGCAACTTGCCAACTTCATTCGCTTTATCGACACAATTCTGAGCACCAGAGCAGTTCACAACGATTTGATGTTGCTCAGCATTTATTTTCTTATATTTTTCAATAACAGTACTACAGGTATCCCCTTGGCACTGAGTCATTTCTTTAGCTCGATCCTGGTTTTCCTTAACGCTCAGCGAGTTATTCTCAACCTCATTCTTCGCCACATTCGCACCGCTTCCTGCTCCGGCGAGATTACCACTAGTTAGCCCGCCTGCGCCAGCACCAGCGATCGTCATCAAATTGGCTATCAGTTGTTTTTGTTCAGCAGAGAGTCCCCCTTTCTTCGCTTCAGGATAGAGTAAATTAGCCAATACTTCTGCACCCGCAGACGAGACCAATCCCCCCGTAGCGCCGCCAACTGCATTCCCCCCCTGAGTGTGCGCCAATACCGCACCTAACGCCGTGTGCAACGCAATGCGTGCAGGCTCGTTCCCCTCGGAAACATCTTTTACCAGCGCAGCTAAATACGGGGCTGCCGCGCCACTTACTGCTCCGTTAAGATTTCCTCCCAGTCCACCGGATGCAAGCGCGGTGAATGCCGAACCGGCCATCCAGAAGGCGCTGCCGACACCATACTCTTTTTCAACCTGCTTCACTTCATGACTGGTTCGTACCTGCGCATCCAGTTCTGTAGCAGGCACACCTTCAGCTATCAATCGGGCTCTGGCCTGCTCTTCTGCTTCACCCTTTTTACTGGTCTTATAAGCATCCAACGCCTGTACACCCAGCGCCGTGGCTTCCCGCTGAATAGCCAGTTTGTCCTCAATTCTGTCCCGATCAAAGCCGTCTTTTACACGACCATTGGCATCAGATATATCTCGACTCAGCGTGCTCACATCTTGTCGTAGCTCATTGCGGTTTTTGATCTCAATCGTTGCCGGAGACACCGCTGCATGCGTCACACCCGTCTGCTTCCCACTAACCAACCCCAATCCCGCTGTCGGCATACTATCCGATGATACACCAAGATTCGTGCTCGTGCCTTTGTAACGAGACGCATTGATAATATCCCGCCAGCCCAGCGTGCCAGTGCTGAGCAGGTTTTTCTCTACTGCTGCCGTCGACGAAACCACCGCGCCATCCAGTTGTGTATGACCGTTGGTACGGATTGTAAAACCCTCTTCACCAGCTCGAATACCGCTTTGTTCTTGTACCGATGCATAGCGGTTATTCATAATCTGTTGGCTCAGGTTGGCATTGCCCGCCACGGTTTGACCACCACAAATGGGGAATAGTGTGATGTATCCTGCTGGCTACTGATGAGTAAATCACCGCCAAGGCTTGAAGCCGTCAGCGGGACCCACGAAAAAGAGTGCCGCATTATCAATGTATTACTGGATGAAGTGATACTGAAGTACCAGGCTACATATATTACTGAACACAGTTAGAACAGGCGGCGACCTGTCCCAACTGCTCACCACTGGCAAGTAAAGAAATAGCTACTATGGCTAGGCAGCATCATAAGTCAGAACCCGCCACACCCCAAGCATTACGACACCTGAAGGTCGGCTATGTCAGCCGCCGCCATGCAGACCGCAACGATATGACCTGCTATTACAGCCGCAGCCCCAGCCTGCACCTTCAGGGTAACTGGCTCGAAGCGGCAGGATTTGGGACCGATACCCCGGTCGTCGTCACCGTTGAGCACGGCCAACTGCTGATACGCATTGTGGCTGAATGACAGACAGACAAAAAAATCCCGGCCTTTTTAGGGGCCGGGATTTTTCATTTATAATGACTGATACTTAATACCTTCGTCGTGTTCATATAATGGTGGTAAAGAGTTAAAGATATTTATTTCATCCCCCAAATTTACAATAATTAAATTTAAATCACCTTCGAAAACAAATTTTATTCCCACGAAAGCATCTTCAACAGAAGAGAATATCGAGTAAATCTCTAACAACCGCTTCCCAATATAATCAATGAATAATGTAATATTCGACAGATCCATAATTATTTCTTTACCGTATTCGCCGAGATCACTTTCCTGAATAGGCGAGTCCGTAAGCTCAAGTGATGATCCATCTTTACTGCACATGAAGCTAAACAACTTCTCTGTATTAGAAAAAATAAACTGCAATTTTTGAGGGTGATAAAAATCAGGTTTATCAAAAACATAAATCAGCCCCCTAACATCTAAAAGATGCTCATCAATAACACTACTGGCCCATTTTTGATATTGCCCTAAAGATTTAATCATTTAGGATCTCCCTTTAGTGCATTTTTCACAGATGTATTATTAACTCCGTCTTTCAAAACAGTGACAAAACTGCCATCCGGTTTGGTAACAACAACATCGTTTCCCTTTACTCTAAAGAATACGTCTCCACGACTGGCACCATTACCAACACCTTGTCCTGCAAATTTACCGGCGACAACTTTATCAGGCTTAGAACCGATATCATTTATAATATCCAATACACGCTGCCTGTCTGCCGCATTCGATGCATTACCACCGAAATCTTCAACATGTTTTCCGAGTTTTTTACCCAATTGCGCATTGGTAACTGAAAATGCAGCGTTAGAACCGACTCCCGAGCTAGGTAAAGATATATTTCCAGGACTTGGTAAATACCCAGATATTTCATCACTAGCTTTATTAATCAGCTTCGACGCTTCGGCAACATCTCCTTTCTTCAGCGCCATTTCTGCTGCTTTAATAGCTTTACTCGCTGCATCGCCTGCTACCGGGATCAACCCAGCCATTGCGGCGAGATAATCGATGGCAGACTGCGCTTCCGCAAAGCCTTTAATATCACCAACAACCGGTACAAAGTCTAATCCAAAACTAGTAGCACCTTTCAGCAATTCATTGCGATGTTCACTTATCTTGGTCGAACATGCTTCCGCACTTAATCCTGCACAATTCTGAGCTTTGAATTCTTCAACCATAGCAACAAGTTGCTTCTGCGCGCTCTGATATTTCTCCTCCTGCGACATACCGGAGACTTTATTCTCAATAATGTCACTTAGCGCATTATTCTCAACCTCATTCTTCGCCACATTCGCGCCGCTTCCTGCTCCGGCGAGATTACCACTAGTTAGCCCGCCTGCGCCAGCACCAGCGATCGTCATCAAATTGGCTATCAGTTGTTTTTGTTCAGCAGAGAGTCCCCCTTTCTTCGCTTCAGGATAGAGTAAATTAGCCAATACTTCTGCACCCGCAGACGAGACCAATCCCCCCGTAGCGCCGCCAACTGCATTCCCCCCCTGAGTGTGCGCCAATACCGCACCTAACGCCGTGTGCAACGCAATGCGTGCAGGCTCGTTCCCCTCGGAAACATCTTTTACCAGCGCAGCTAAATACGGGGCTGCCGCGCCACTTACTGCTCCGTTAAGATTTCCTCCCAGTCCACCGGATGCAAGCGCGGTGAATGCCGAACCGGCCATCCAGAAGGCGCTGCCGACACCATACTCTTTTTCAACCTGCTTCACTTCATGACTGGTTCGTACCTGCGCATCCAGTTCTGTAGCAGGCACACCTTCAGCTATCAATCGGGCTCTGGCCTGCTCTTCTGCTTCACCCTTTTTACTGGTCTTATAAGCATCCAACGCCTGTACACCCAGCGCCGTGGCTTCCCGCTGAATAGCCAGTTTGTCCTCAATTCTGTCCCGATCAAAGCCGTCTTTTACACGACCATTGGCATCAGATATATCTCGACTCAGCGTGCTCACATCTTGTCGTAGCTCATTGCGGTTTTTGATCTCAATCGTTGCCGGAGACACCGCTGCATGCGTCACACCCGTCTGCTTCCCACTAACCAACCCCAATCCCGCTGTCGGCATACTATCCGATGATACACCAAGATTCGTGCTCGTGCCTTTGTAACGAGACGCATTGATAATATCCCGCCAGCCCAGCGTGCCAGTGCTGAGCAGGTTTTTCTCTACTGCTGCCGTCGACGAAACCACCGCGCCATCCAGTTGTGTATGACCGTTGGTACGGATTGTAAAACCCTCTTCACCAGCTCGAATACCGCTTTGTTCTTGTACCGATGCATAGCGGTTATTCATAATCTGTTGGCTCAGGTTGGCATTACCTGCCACGGTTTGACCACCACAAATGGGGGGAACGCAGAGACTGATATTCAGCCCCGCCTGCGTCGTTTTACTATCATAGTGTGATGTATCCTGTGGGCTGCGGATGAGTAAATCACCGCCGGTGGTCGCCTCAACATGCTTGCCGGAGACTACCGCACCGTTTAACACCGTATCCGCACCACTACGCAGGTTCACTGTTCCTGCGGCCGTTACCTCCGTAAGTTGGTGAGACTGACCATTACCGTCTTCTTTCCCCTTCTGTCCACTGGCAGACAGTTCTAGCGTAATGCCGTTTTGTTGCCCCCCCAGCCCGAAACCGACACCCACTCCCGCATGACTACCGCTAGTGCTGCCGATAATCTGCGATTCACTTTGAGCTGAAACCAGATTTAACGCATCACCCGCCGTCAAATCGATATTTCTACCACGGACATCTGCGCCGATTAGAGTGATATCTTTTTCTGCTCTCAGATGAATGTCATCGTTAGCAGACAATTGACTGCCTTCTCGCGTTAACGAATCTTGTTGCTGACGATTTTGAGTAGATCCACCGCCAGCACTGACGGTCACTTTGATCGCCGACGCATTCATATTGTTCGCTACTGTCTGGGTCGCAAGGTTGAGGGCAGACTGTGCAGCATAAATCGCACTCAAGCGCGGATCTTTTTTGTCCTCTACCGATTGTGACAAACGTTCAACAGCCTGCAACGCACTTACTGCATAACCCGACAACGCCGTTGTCACACCATACTGGCTACTGCGCTGTTCACGTAATCTGTGCTCGGTATCTACCGCTGGATCGACCGAGATATTACGTCCATTCAAGAGCAGAGACTTACCAGCCTGGATATCCGCTCCCGCAATAGCGACATTCTCTTTTGCAGCAATATTAATATTGCCCTCGCCACTTTGGATAACGCTACGCATCGTGCTTTGCTGGTTGACATCATCCAATGAATGATAACGACTCGACTGCCAACCAACTGTACCGCTGTAGCCGTCTCCGCCTAAATCACCAACGCTACTACTGCTGCCAGTGATTTCATTACGTGCATGATTTTGCCCTGGGTTAACGGTGACATTGCCGTTATTCGCTATGATGGCAACATCTTTTATCCCTGTAACCGCACTACCCGTAATATTGATGTCCCGTTGTTGACTACTTAACGTGACATTATTACCGCTCAGGGTGCTGGCCGTTTGCGCTACTGTGTCACCCTGTTGTTTCTCTTTTGCTGATTCACTGGCAACGGGGAACGTGCTCACACCGTGGTTAGGACCACCACTAAGATGACGGATGGATGAACCAATGTCAGGGATTGCATTACTGAAAGACCAACCGCTGTGGGTACTGTTTGCGTTCGTTTTCTCCCAATCACTAGCACTTTGCAGGTTAATATCCCGTTCAGCATTCAGTAGCAGGTTACCCCCTGCCTGTATCGAACTCCCAGCGATCAGAATATCCCCGGTATGCGGACTAAACGCATTTTCGGCTTTATCAACTCGTGTCGTCTGAAGTTGAATATTCCCTGCCGCCGTTAATGCACTCCCCGTTTGATAAGCTCCCTGCGTACGTTGCTCTGTTTTACTGCTGTTACGACCTATTGATAACACAATCTGAGGCACATCAAACACCATTGCAGCAGTTTCACTCATATACAACCGGGCTTTCTGCGTGACGCCATCCGTCTTACCTATATCCCGCAAATTTTGATAGCTGTCAGCCGGGGTGCCCTTCAAGGAGATACCGATCCCACTACTTTTAGTTTCAAAGCGGCGAGTGATGTCCCGAGTGTCTTGACCAGGAGTAATATCAATCTCCTGTGCACTGAGCGTAATATTCCCATGTTGTCCATCTTTGCTGGCAGCAATGATATCACTTCCGCCGATCGCAATACGTTGGCCTGATTGCATCACGACATCGCCGTCGACAACGCCCACAACGCTGCGTGACTCACTTTGCGTCGTTTTCGCTCCCTTATATTCGGCACGACTGGATTGTGTACCGATACTGAAACCTAACCCGCCTCCGCTCATCAAACCAGATTTTTTCTTGGTTCGCTTTTCATAAACACGCTGCGTTTCAATGCTGGCAGCCATATTAATATCATTTCCGGCATTGAGTGCGACAAGCTGCTCTCCGGACAACGCTGACCCCGCCATATTGATATCATGGTTAGCCCGCAACACGATTTGATCACCAGACAGTACACTCTCTTTCTCATCGCTGCGGAAATTATCGCGAACAGTATGCGTTACCGTCTTCGAGAAGGTTTTCTTCTTGATTTTTGTTTCTTCAAAAAAGGTGTGTTGCGTTTCGGTAGCCGACAATAAATTGATATCTTTACCTGCCTGCGCTATCACCGAGCCTTCCGCTACGCCCTGCGCTGCTTGCAAATTAATGTTGCTGCCTGCTTGCAGGTTCAAATTTTTACCTGCTGTTAATTCAGTGCTTTGCTGGGTGATAGTTTGCTGCCAGTCGGTATGACGTTTCCGCCAGTTACCACTGTAGTTTTCTTCCTCCTCCGATAGCAGATTAAGATCGCGTCCGGCAGCCAGAGTCGCGTTACCTTTGGCATCCAGACTGGAGGCTTCGGAAAGTACATCTCGCCCGGCAATCAGGTTCATATCGCCGCCGCTCAGCAACTGGCTGTTTGCCACCTCCTGCATACGGCGCTGCGTCGTACGGCGGCCTTGATTTAATGTCTCTTTTAATGTGTCCTGTGCTGTAAGACGAATATCGTTACCGGCTGCCAGCGTCAACTCAGAACCGCCGGAAAGCTGGCTGGCATCAACCTGAATATCCCGATCCGCTACCACTTTCAGGATACCGTTTGCATTGAGCGAACTGCCTTGAATGGCCGTATTCAGATCGGTATTGCTGCTACGCCATCCAATATCCACGCGATTGTTGGTCAACGTCAGCGATTCAATCGCTACATTGCCTTTGGCATTCAATGTCATATCCTGCCCTGAGTTCAGCCTCGCCGACACGTTACGGATATCCTTGCCCGCACTGAGCATCAGGTTGTTACCCGCCACAATTTCGGCCGTTTTGCCTACCTCAGTAAAGATGATAGAGCCGGTACCACTACGCGAAGATGTCGGCTGTACTGTCTGAAAGTTACGCGACTCAGTCTGATTGATGATATCGCCATCAATACTCGCGAGTTGCACTTCTTTACCTTCTATCCGGCTACCGCTGTTAGTTATATTGTTCAGCGCGACCAGATTCAGGCCACCATCAGACTTAATCAACCCACCTTCGTGGTTGTCAACCTTGTCGCCGCTGGCAATTGCCAGAACTTCAACCGCCTTGAGCGTACCGTTATTGGTCACACTACCGCCAGCATTCAGGTCGACCTTATTTGCAACAATCGCACTGCCTTGCAGATTGTTTTTATCCGCCTGCGCCAGATAGAGCTTCGGTGCCAATACCGTTTGCCCATTGACTTCAATATTTTCCCACCAGACGATGCTCTGGCTGAGATTCGCTACCTGATCTGACGTCAGGCTGACGCCCAATTGCAGGTTCAGCCCCTTCTGTGCCTGCGCAGCGTTATCAAGCAACATTTGCATCTGTGCCAAATCGGAACCCGTGCCATTCAGGTAGCGCTGCCCACTCTGTTTTAGCACCGCCTGACTGATGTAGCGGGTATCAAACTCCTCATCACCTAAAAATCGATAGTCGTGGTCCGCATCCAGATTCAACTTATTTAGCAGATAGGAAGAACCCAGTACCTTATCAGTTTGCGTCCATTGTGAGCGCGTTTCGACAGGCACCACCGTTGATGGTTGCTGCCCCAGCAGCGTTTGCAGATCGTGGAATAGCGTGTTATCGACCTGTCCCAACTGCTCCAATTTTGGATTGGTATGGATCAAATAGCGGCTATCTGTATTAGGATCGACAACCAACAGCCCGTTATTGCCCGTTGGCAGCGGATAATCCGACAATGGATTGTTGCTCAGATTTTGTAAACCGTGCCCGATAGCGTCCAACAACGCAGTTGCCGTCAATGGCGCCGGCGATGTGTCGGTTTCCTGTCCTACACCCGGTTTCACGGGATCGAGTTTCACCTTTCCTGGTTTTTCCAACACCGATGTCGCACCGTTACTCATCGCTGTCGGCACCAATTCACCCGTTTTTGCCACCAGTGAAGGCATGGTATTGGTCGTTTCACCCGTCAACAAGATAGATTCCACAACGGTGCCGCCACCTTGTGCAGGGTGTTGCAATGAAACCGAACCGGAGGGATTAAGTGTTAACTGCCCCGGCGTCGTTTGCCCCACTGCGACAGTGCCGACCTGTTCGGCCCGCGCGCCCGTTTGCAAAGCGATGCCTGCCTGTTGAGTCAGTTGCACATTTTTACTAACCGTATTCGCATTCGTGGCGTCGCCTGCAAAATCAGCTTGTTCACTGTTTGTTTGAGCGATATTGGTGACGCCTGCGTGAAACGAAGAGTCCTGACTCACCAGTTGGCGCGTGGTCTGCTTCTGTAATGGCGACAGCGTGGTCATCCCATCTAATACAGGTATGGTGGCAGCAGGCATAAATCCACCGCTACCCGGTTGCAACGTGGTATTACTGATATCTTGTTTAAAATCGGCAGTAATCGTGCCACCCGCTTGAATTGACGCATTATAACTTTCGCCGATGGTTTGCTCAGTGATTGGAGTATTATCTAGTGTTAATTTTACAAAGTTATCTTTTTTAGATGGATAGCGTACATACTCAAGTCGTTCCGCTACAACTGAGTCATCCATCATTTTATTCCATTGATACAACGAGTATTCAGGAGATGGCCCTATATACTTATAAGATACGAATTCAGTCAACCGACCAGAATGATACGATTGATTATTTAGCTTATCCCCTTCGATAATTAAATCGCCATAAGAAACAACATTAGATGCTACATTATTAAAAACAGCGGATAATATCTTTAAATTACCGGAAGAGTTTATTTTTGAAATCCCCCCAATAACATCAACAGCTATATTTTTTTCAGAAATTATAATCTTATAATTATTTACATGTGGGTAAAGCGCCCATTGCAATGTATAATTGTAGTCAAAACCTCTATCTGTATCATGGCTATCACTAGCTTCGCTGTGAATATAATAACCAACATCGTGAATACTGAATTTATCGGGAGTGATATATAAAGTAGTGCCTTCAGCTTTTTCTGCATCAGCCGAAGGTTGGCTTTTAGTCTCCGTCACAACCAACCCTTCACGCTGATTGGTTAACGTACCGGTATTAATAGTGATATCGCCGGATTGGGTTTCAATCGTCCCGGAGCTGTTTAATAGTGAGGTGCTGGCGTTTCCCTTTGCATCACGCTGAATCCATAGATTATTGCCTGCCAGCAAGGTGCCGAACACGTTAGTCAGTGAGTCGGATAGCAGGTACATATTGCCACCCGCATAGATCATGCTGCTGTTATGTAACACACTACCAGCCTGAATTAACAGGTCGCCTGTGGTGCCGATGAGTCCCTGATTCTTCAGTGTGTTATCACTCACCAGCGTCAGATTGCCGCCAGCCTGAACGCTGCCCGACTCTTGTTGTGCAATGTCTTTAGCACTAATGCGCGAATCACCGCTACCTGCCAGAATATCGCCCTGATTGATTAGCGTACCCGTACTGCTCAAGTGGACAGAATTACCTTGCAAGGTGCCCCGCTGATCGAGGTCGCCTGCCACGTTCAGAGTTAATTTTCGCCCGGCGGCCATACTCTGTGTGAAAATTAATGGCCCGGTGATATCGGCAGTCAGGTTGCCGAGCGCCACCAGTTGCCCATCCTGTTGCAGTTCAGCCGTTTTCAGCCGCAAATCTTGTGCACTGTAAAGTTTCGCGCCCTGACGATTGATCAGACGCTGCGTCTGTAACGCCAGTTGCGTTAAACCCAGCAGAGTACCGTGATTGTCTAGTTGGTCAGCGATAATCTCCAACTCACCCGCTTGTAGCAGTCCATTGTTCACCCATTGTGGGATGCGCAGCGTCAGTTTATCCTGCGCCATCAGGCTGCCCTGCTGGGTAAATTGTGTGGACTGCACATCCAGCGCCCGCCCCTGCAACCAGCCGAAGTTTTCCACCACCACCGCCTTCAGCGTCGTGGAACCATCAGACAACAGTTGCCCAGATTGTTGGTTGACGATGTTGCCCGTGGCATTCAACAACAACGCGGTAATACCTTGCACCGTGCCCGTGTTGGTGAGTGTGGTCCCTATCAATGTGGCGACGGCGGCTTTTATTTCGCCCTGATTCTTCACCGCTGCCGCCTGCACGTTCAGCGTACCGTCACTGCTTACATTCGCCTGTTGTGTATTGTTAAGCTGGTGCGCCAGCGTCGCATTCAGCGCATCACTGCTCCGCAAAGAACCTTGATTATTTAGCGTGTCGCCACTCAACGTCAGTGTTTTACCCTGAACCTGCCCACGGTTGGTGATGTCATTGGCCGCCAGCATGAGATCGCCACCGCTAACCAATTCGCTGCCCTGCGTCCCAAGATACGTGCCCGTTAATTGTAGTGTACCGTGCTGAACCCCTAGCAAATTGCCCTGCTGATCGAGTTCACGTGCCGTCAGGCGCAGATCGTCGGATTGCCATAACCCTTGATTAGTCAGTACCCCCGTCGTGAGGTCGCCAATGCCACCGCTAAGCAAACGTCCCGTCGCCAGATTATCGACGCGATCGGTGAGTTGCAGCGTGAAGCCGTCGATCCCCGTCAGCGTACCGCCGTTTTCCAGCGTGTTACCCGTTAGCGTTACTACACCTTGAGAGAACAGTTCGCCCTGATTTATCAGTTGGTCACTGTTTAACGACAGACTATTCAACCCTGCCACCGTACCACGGTTACTGAACAATTCGCCATTCAGCGTCAGCGCCCCTGCCTGCCATAATCCCGCATTCTCAGCCTGTTTAGTGTTGAGTGTGGCATCGCTTTTGCTGAGCAACTGGCTGTTTTTATCGCCGACATACCGCAGCACATCGAGCAGGCGCAACGCATCCGTTCCCTGAATCCGCCCCTGATTGTCGATATCACTGGCTCGCAGTTGCAGATCGTTGGCCTGTAGAGTTCCCGCATTGCTGAGCGTCGTACTGTCGATTCGGCCTGCGCCGTTGGTGAGCAGTTCTCCATCAGCATGGTTGATCAGGTTGCCACGGTTAGTCACCGTCAGGCCATTCATCCCCAGCACTCGTCCGCGGTTATCCAGCGTTTCCGTGCTCAGTTGCAGCGCCGCCGCTGCAATTTCACCGCGTTGTGTTAAACGTTCGGCATTGATGGCAGCATCCCCGTCGCTGATCACACGAGATTGGGCATCGCCCTGATAGGTTTGCCCAGCATCAAGCCGCAATCGCTGTTGCCCAAACAGCGAACCGCCGTTAATCACTTCGTTCGCCGTCAATTCCAGCGCTTTCCCCTGCCAGAACCCCTCATTGTTGATCTGACCCGCCTGCGCCAATAGCGTGCCATTCGTCAGAAGTTGACCCGAGTTACCAACCGTCAGACCATCACGCAGTTCCAGGGTAATGCCGTGCTCGCCGATGATCGTACCTTGATTGTTGAGCGTGCCGCCGTTCAACATCAACACTCGGCTTTCCCAACGACCGTTGTTGTTCAGTTGATTCCCGCTTAGCGTTAACGTGTCATCCGTTTGGACAAGACCTGTACCCTGATAGTTACCGTCAAGCGATAACGCGCCCCCGGCAATAAGATTGCCTGTATTGAGGGTATCGGCACTCTGCACCGCCATCTCGCCCACAACGGAGACCGTGCCCTGATTTTCGAACTGACTGGATTGCAATTGGCTATTGCTGCCGGAAATCAACATCCCCTGATTCACCAAACGACTTGCGGGGTTGTGGCTGTCCAGCGTTATCGCTAACCCTCGATCGCCCTGAACACGCCCACGGTTAATCAACCGCTGAGCATCCACTTCCAGAGTATCTGTCTGCAAGGTACCGTCATTCGCCACGCTCTCTGCACGCAACACCGCGATACCCTGAGAAAACAGTTTGCCGTTTTGCTGGTTATTCAGATCATGCGCTATCGTTAAGGCCAGCGTATTGATACCGAAAATCTGCCCGCTATTGATCAGATCACTCGCGTGCAGCGTGATGTCTCCTGCCTGCCACTGCCCGTGATTTTCCACCTGATTGGCCATAAGCAGGCTATTGCCCTGACTCAGCCACTTGCCCTGATTATTTGCTGACTCAGTAATCGCCAACGTCAACGCGTCTACGCCCAGAATTTCACCGCGATTGTCCAGCGTATCGGCTTCTACATGCAGTACGCGGGCTTCCAGCGTCCCCTGTTGATCGAGGTTCTTCGCCATCACATCCAGCGTATTGCTGCCGCTGATTAAACCACGATTATCCAGCTTATCGCGCAGCGTCAGTTGCAGGTCATCAGAACCTATCATCTGCCCGTGATTGAGTGCGTCCTGCGCGGTAGCGGCAATTCGCTGGCTAATGAGATCGCCGGTATTGGTCAACTCGCCTGTAAGCGTCAATTGCAGATCGCCTATACCGTTGATCTGTCCGCCGTTGATGAGTGCATTTGCGGTGATGGCGAGCGTTTGGCTATTTAGCGTACCCTGATTGTCTATACGGTTACCGAGCAGGAAGGTCAATCCGTTGACGCCCGTGATCGTGCCGTGGTTGAACACGTCGTTAGCAGAGATCGTCAATTCATGGCTACCCAGTTCGCCCAAGTTGTTCAACGTGCGATCCAGCTCCAAAAGCAGGCTATCCACCCCCGTTATCGTGCCGCTGTTAGTGAGATCGCTGGCGCGCAACGTTAGCGCCGAACCGTATAACGTTCCTTGATTGTTGAGGTTATCGTTCACCGACAATTCAAGCCGATCGATACCGTTAATCTGTCCGGTATTACTCAGATGCTCGGCTTGTGTGTGCAAGCGATAGCTGTTCAGTTCACCCTGATTGACAATTTCCCCACCCAGTGCCAGTTGCAGCCCAGCAGCACCTGTAATGTTGCCTTCATTGGTCAGCGTCTGAGCGGCAATATTCGTGTTTTCACCCCACAACTCGCCCTGATTGTGTAATGCACCGTTCGCTAGCGTCATTTTGAGGGCACGATCCCCCTGAATGTGGCCGCCATTGGTGAGATGTTGAGCCTCCAGTGTCAGGTTCTGCGCCTGCCATTCACCAGCGTTGATCGCGTCCACAGCTTTCAGCACCGCGACGCCCTGAGAGAGTAATTTTCCGTCCTGCACATTCGTCAGACGGTTTTTCGCCGTCAGTGACAAGGTTGAAAGTGCCAGCACTTGCCCGGCATTCTCTACTTCGTCTGCTGTCAGTACCACGTTCCTCGCCTGCAAATGACCGTTGTTCTCTAGCCGCTGCGCGGTGAGCAAACTGTCGCCCTGACTCAGCCATTTACCGCTGTTGCGTGCCGTGGTGTTAATCGCTAATGTCAACGCATCCACACCCAGCATGTTGCCCTGATTATCCAGAACGTTTGCCTGCACACGCAGATCGCGGCTTTCCAGATCACCCCGTTGGTCGAGCTGGCTGGTTTCAAGCTGCATGCGTTCAACACCGCTGATCAGGCCACGGTTGAGCACACCGTTTTGTAGCGTCAGGCGTACATCATTGCCGGATAATTCCCCCTGATTAAACAAGTCGGTCGCCGATAGCGTCAGTGCCGTACTGTGTAATGTTCCGCTGTTGGTCAACTGATCAGCTAACGTCAATTGCAGCGCATCCACGCCGGCGATGATGCCATCGTTGGTCAAGGCGTTCGCCGTCGTCTCAAGGTGTAATCCCGACAGCGTTCCCTGATTGGCTATTTCCAGCGCCCGCAACTGCACATCGCCACCAGATGTCAACGTGCCGGAATTCTCCAGACTCCCGAGTGGAGTGGTGTCGATGATTTGCTGCACATCTGTTGCGAGTGATACCGCTATTGCCAACAAGGCACGCTGGGTGGGTGCTGCCGGTGTCACCTCAATGGCAAGATGGCGATCGGCCTGCACCAACCCGGTGTTGGTAAGGCGTTCGGTATGTAACGTTAAGTTATCCGCCAGCCACTCGCCGTGGTTCACCACCTCCGACGCCTGCAAGACGGCCACGCCCTGTGTGAGTAGTTTACCGCTCAATTGATTAGTCAGGCGGTGGCGCGAGTCGATTGACAATGCCTGAATCCCCAGCAGTTGCCCGGCATTTGTGATTTTATCAACATCCAACGCAAGGGTATCGGCCTGCCACAATCCGCTATTATCGACCTGCTTCGAGCTCAGCGTCCCCGTACCTTGAGTCAGCACATTACCGCTATTGGTGACATTACCAGTGATGGCCAGCGTCAGTGCATCAACACCGACGATGTTGCCCTGATTCACCAGCGAGGCGGAGTCGACCGTCACCGTTTTCCCTTCCAGCGTCCCCGCTTGTTGGACTCGGTTCGCCTTCACCGCCAACGTCTGATTGCCACTGATAACCCCCGTGTTATCTAACAACCCGGAGACATTCACTTGCAGGGCATTGACCCCCAGCACGCTACCAGCGTTGTTAAGATCGTGCGTGGTGACGGCAAGTGCATTGCTACGCAGATCGCCTGTATTTTGCAGCACATCCCGCAGTGATAGCGTTAGATCATCCACACCCGTGATGTCACCATCATTCAACAGGTGATGTGCAGAAATGGCGACACTATCGCCCAGTAACACCCCCTGATTGGTAAAGGTCTGTCCTTGCAGGGATAGTGCCCGGCTTTCCCAACGCCCCCTGTTAACCAGTGTGTCGCCCTGTAGCGTCAGAGTCCCTGCCGTATTCAGCAGGCCGTCGCCCTGATAGTCGCCCAAAAGAGACAGTTCTGTACCCGAGATGATCCGTCCCGCATTCTGTAACGTCATCCCTGTCAGTACAGTACGCCCTTGGCTGAGCAATGCCCCCTGGTTGTCGATACCCCGCGCGGATAACTGAGTATCACCACCCGATATTAACATTCCCTGATTGAGGAGTACGCCATGTCCGTCAGATGGTTCCAGCGTAATTCGCAGCCCGTTATCCCCCTGGATCTGGCCACGATTCGTTAGATTACGAGCATCCAGTTGCAGATTCTGCGCCTGCCATTCCCCCAGATTGACAACCTGTGCCGCCTTTAACACCGTAGCACCTTGAGACAATAACGTGCCGTTTTGCTGATTGGTAAACCCGTTGACTGCCGTCAGCGTCAGCGTATCCGTACCGTACAGAGACCCCTGATTGTTAATCTGTGATGCTTCAGCATGAAGCTGGCTGCTCTGCATCGAGCCGTGATTTTCCAGCGTGCCGTTTAACGACAGTGTCAGTCGATTGATTCCGCTGAGGCTGCCACGGTTAGCAAACTCCTCACCCTGTACGGCAAGCGCCAACGCTTGGAGATTGCCCCGGTTTTCTGCCTCTGCCGCCTGAAGGTGCAACTCCGCCCCGCTGAGCCAGTCGCCACTGTTGATAAACGTGTCGGTAGCGATCAGATCCACGGTATTCAGTGCCTGTGCCTGCCCGCTGTTCTCTATAGTATTAGCCTGAATATTCAGCGAATGACCTTGCAATGCTCCCGCATTGCTCACCGTATCCCCATCGATCGTCCAGTTCCCGCTTGCCAACAGGTCACCACGATTGTCCATCTGTCGAGCGGTAATCTGTCCGTTGCCCTCAACGCTGGTTTTGCCTGCATTGATCCAGCGTTCAGCATTGATCAGGAACTGCCGTGCCTGAATGTCCCCGTCAGTTTCTGCACTATCCGCCTTCAACGTCAGGCTATTTCCCGCCAGAAGTTTGCCGTCAGCAGATTGCGTTAACTCACGAGCGCTCTCAAGCACCAGCGCATTATCCGCTTGAATCGTGCCCCGGTTAGAGAACGCACCGGTTTTCAACTGTAACTCCGGGGCAGTCAGCGTACCTTCATTACGGAGTTTGTCAGTCGTCACTGCTGCGGTGTGCCCCGCCTGTATCATGCTACGGTTATCCAGTGTGCTATCAAGCGTCAACGCCAGTTTTTCACCCGCGCTGAGAGTACCGTTATTCAGCATACTGCCACCGTGTAGCGCTATCATGTGTTGCGCGTTAATGACACCGTGGTTTTCCACCGTCTGGCTGGCCAGTTCAAGCGAACCGGCCATCATCTCGCCCTGGTTCGTAAGCTGGTTGCTTTGCAAAGCAACCGAATCCCCCTGCATGGCACCGTGATTGGTTACACTATCGGCCAGCAGGAACAGGCGCTTCTCGGTCAGGATCTTGCCCTGATTGTTCAGCAGTGTTTGCAGTTCAAGTTTTACCTCTCCCTGCGCGCTGAGTAACCCCGCGTTATCCAGCCAATCCGCGTTGACGACCATCTGCTCCGCGGCTACCAGTGTGCCGCTGTTAGTCAGCTGCGTACCGCTGAATGTCAACCCTTGCAGCGACGCGATCTCGCCCTGGTTATCCAGTGCCTCTAACGCTAGCGCGACCGTTTTCCCCGCGACAGTACCGCGTTGCAGCATACGTCCACCATCAACCGTCAGTGTATTCCCCGCCGTCAGATCACCTTGCCAGTCACCCTGTTGAGTTACGTGCACCGTTGCGCGCTCTTTCGCCTGTAGCTGTGCGCTATCTGCGCCGTTGAGGGTTTGCGCTTCGAGCCGCAGTTCCTCTGCACCAGCTATTCCCGCCAGCGAGACGGCACCTCCGCGCACATCTAGTAACGCCTCCGCTTTAATACCGCTTTTCGCATCTTGCTGTAGCGATTTTCCCGCGTCGATCATGATGTTACCTGCGGCGAGTTGCGCATCAGATATAGTGACGCCGTCACTTTTTATCGATAATCGATTCCCCTGTTTAACCTTACCCTTTGTATCGACACCCGCGCTGATGATGCTCTGATGCGCCTTGAGTTCACCGCCGGATTGAATAGCAATATCTTTCCCCGCACGTAAAGTCGCGTCCTGTAACGTGATGCTTTGCTTGGCTTGCAGACTGAGTGTATTAGCGGCTTGCTGTTTACCCTGTAGTGCCAGCGCATCGCCTTCTGCACGTAAATTACCCTGCGTGACAACATCGCCGATGCTGAGTTTGCCGTTGGCAGACAGCGTGATATCTCCGCTACGGGCGCTCAGGTTACCAACATTTACGCCTACGCCTTTATCGCTGGAAACCAGCTTGATACGGTTGGTGTACATACCACCGAGCGCACGGGTATCCAGCGCCACCTTGACGCTGCTGTCTGCCGTCTGTGCTGTAATCTTGCCATTCGCATCAACCTGATTCGCACCGAGCACGATCTGTGCATCGTTGGCATTCAGTCCGGCATTAATCTGTGCGGTACGGGAAATCAGGCTGAGATAATCGCTCTTACTGGCATCCAACCCCTGTCCTGTCAGTGTGATATCCCCCCGAGTAACATCAATACGCTGTAAATTGCCCTGCGCATCCAGTTGCGGTTTCCCTGTGGTCAGCGTCACCTGTGGCGTATTAATGAAACCACAGCCGTCGCAGGTAATACCGTTCGGGTTGGCGACAATCACACTGGCCTGTTTACCACCGACTTCAAGGTAACCTGCCAACGTACTGCGGTTAGTCGACACCACTTCATTGATAATAGCGTCGGCAGCTTTCCCTTTAAGATTCGGGTTACTCTGAATCAGTCCGCCGAGTTGGGTCGAATTCAGTCGTTCCGTTCCGTTATTCAGGATCAGACCCGGTTTATCGACGTTAAAATCACGATACTGATTATGGGAAATTCCCGCGCCGTTGGGCGTGGCAATATTGATGACTGGCACACCGTTTCCAGCCCGATCCAGCGCGGTGTTACCTGTAGCAACCTGCACACCCGCAGCCATTGCAGGTAACAGAGGTTGGAATGCGATGAGATTGATCAGCGTATACACGATCAGACGCTGTGTCGTTTTTATTGGTTTCATCCCTGATCCCCGGTATCAACAATTAAAAAGAAAGTCCTACGCGGTAATAAACCACCGCCGTATCCGGTTTTAGCCAGTCTGGATACGCCAACGGCCAGCCAACAGTAATCTGTTGTGATAAATACGGATTGGAGATACCCATGCCCACGGAGGCCCCCCACAATGTTCCCGCCGTGTCCCCGTCAGTCTTATGTGAGAAAAGGTGTCCGCCGTCTAACGCAACGGTGAAAGTTGTGCTGCCAAGCCACGGCAATTGCAACGGCTGCCAGTTGACCTCGTTGCGCCAATAACCACCACGATCGCCAGAAAGATACTGCTCTTTGAAGCCACGCACCGATGTCTCACCGCCCAGCGTTACCTGTTCGCTGCCATACAGGGTCTGCGGCGAGTATTGCGCATAGAAATTGGTGAGATAGTTGATGTTGTTACTGAGTGGGTAGTAATAACTGGCGGCCAACGTCAGTTTATTAAACTCGGCACGTGGCGCGTCGTCTGATTTTCCTTCGTCACCCTCTGCGCCAAACCAGCGCGTTCCGCGGCTATAAGCCGGGTTGAGCGTTGCCAACCCGCCCCACAACTTCTGGCTGTGGTTGATGCCGATAATCGCGCTGCTCAGTTTACGACTGCTGGATTGCAACAGCACATCATTCAGGTAGTTCTGCCCAATACGATGCGACATCCCTGCCGAAACACTGGTTTTCATCTCACCATTGCGGAAAATCACACGTGATAACGTGGCACGATGCGTTTGACTGTTACCTGTTGAATGCCAGAGAAATTCCCGATTAGTAAAATCATTACGATAACGGCTTTTAGAATAGTCATAGTTGAACGTCCAGTGACCATAGGGAAACGACACGCCGGTTTGCAGACTTTCCACATTCTGACCATCTCGAAACTCGCTGCTATGCCCACCATTAACAAACCACTGGTCGGCTAATCCCAATACATTGTCTGCCCACAGACCACCGCTTAACTGCTGCTCGCCAGTACTCTTTTGCCCGCTATTATCAAAACTAATATTGGCCGTCAGTGGTATCTGTTTTTTGCTGGTGAGATTCACAATGGAATAGCCAGGGTGACTGCCGGGGTGAATTTCAATACTTACTTGCTGTGTCGGCATGCGGTTAAGCTGTTCCATGCCCTGCTCTATATCCCGCAAATTGAGGATTTCACCTTCCAATCTTGGAAAAACCTGCTTTAGTGCCAATGTTGATTGATTGTTAAGTTGAATAGCTTCAAGCCGACCTTCCAGAATATCGATTTGTAATAGGCCATCAGAGAGATCTTGCTCGCCAATAAAAGCCCGACTGGTAATATAACCCCGGTCGATATACCAATTACTGACGTCATGAATCAGTTGATTTATATTATTAACATTAATACAACGGTTAACATAATATTCATTCAGCCTGAATTTGTCTTTTTCACGCAGCAAAGAAGCATTACGATAATTAATTTTTCGGATAAAAAAGCAGTGTTTAGCATTATTTTTACTCTCAGAGCCCGCTGCTATTTCTGTTTGATTTAATTGTGATAATGAATCGCGTTGCTGTTTGGACTGTTCAATAATTTCCGACTGTCGTTGTTGTATGTCATTTCTATCTGCTGGATTAAGTAACGCCGATAACGATAAACAAGGAAAAACGATAGCAAAAATCAAAAGCAGTCTGATAAAAAACTGCATCATCTTCATTCCTGAAGTTATTAACTTTTACCGGCATAGTAGAACGGTTAATTATTAATCTCAATATATGAAAGAACATATAGGTCTATAATAATAAATTTAGTTTAGCGCCATATAAAATATCGCGGTAAGTAATAACCGCGATAATATTGGCAACACATAACAAAATAATATTCAACTTAAGAAATAATAAGCATGGTTTGAATATGTTATACCCTTCAAGCTGCGGGAAAATGGCAATCCCCTAACCTAGCGCCCACTGCGTAAACGCTCAGAACGGCGGCGCAGTATTTCCATCGTGATCAATAAAATTAAGGCCGCACCCACCATCATTGACGCCGCCGCCGCTATCGTCGGGTCCAGGTTTTCGCGGATCCCGGCAAACATTTGTAACGGTAAGGTACGCTGACGAGGGCTGGCCAGAAATAACGTTACGATCACTTCGTCAAATGAGGTCGCGAACGCAAACAATGCGCCGGAAAACACACCGGGAGCAATTAACGGAAAGGTCACTTTACGAAACGCTAACAGCGGTGGCGCACCAAGGCTGGCCGCAGCACGCGTCAGATTATGATCATAATTCTTCAGCACAGCGGTTACCGTGATGACAACAAACGGTACGCCCAGCATCGCATGAGCTAAAACCAGCCCCAGATAGCTGTTTAACAATGATAATTTGGCGAAAAAGAAAAACATGCCCACCGCGACAATCACTACCGGCGCAATCATCGGCGAGATCAAGACAGCCATCACCAGTGATTTACCGCGAAATTCTCCACGAACCAGCCCCACGGAAGCCAACACGCCCAATATTGTCGCCAATAGCGTTGCCAACGGCGCGATTAATAGGCTGTTGCCTAACGCGCCTAACCAAGCGCTGGAACTGAAAAACTCGTTATACCAGCGTAAAGAAAATCCGCTCAATGGGTAACTCAGGAACGATCCTGCATTGAACGATAGCGGGACAATCACCAAAACGGGTATCACCAGAAAAAGTAACATGGCAGCACCATAAAAATTGAAGAAGGTATTCCACAAGCGGATCATCCATTCACCTTGTTGTCTCATTTTTACTTCCCCCTGCTGTGCTGCTGCTTTTCATTAAACGGGTGTGATAGTTTTGTTCGCCACTTCTCATGACTTTCTGCCAATAAAACAGTACCTATACCCAAAATAATTCAAGTTGCGTGAAGGCGGCAACCGCACGAATCCCCAGGAGCTTACTCAGGTAAGTGACTGGGGTGAGTAAGGGCAGCCAACGCACAGGCAGCTTGAAGTATGACGGGTATATTAATGCGCCGCACTTTCGGCCTGAGTTCGGGTAACACGGATGTACACCACATACAGCAGCGTAACGATAACCAGTAACTGCGTGCCCAACGCCGCAGCCATTCCCCAATTCATCGTGGTATTAGTGAAAAATGCCACGAAATAACTCAGCATTTGATCGCCAGGCCCGCCCAGCAACGCTGGCGTAATGTAGTAACCAATCGCCATCATGAAAACCAGAAGCGCCCCCGCCGTTACACCGGCATAAGTCTGCGGTACATACACACGCCAGAATGCAATAAAGGGATGTGCGCCCAGTGATACCGCTGCTCGAACATAATTAGGAGAAATGCCTTTCATCACGGCATACAGCGGTAAAATGAAGAACGGCAGCAAAATGTGTGTCATCGAGATATAGACACCGATGCGATTAAACACCAACACCAGCGGTTCGTTGATCGCGCCCATGTTGATTAACGTCCGGTTGATCAAACCACCGGATTGCAAGAGCACAATCCAGCTAGCGGTACGCACAATCAATGAAGTCCAGAACGGTAGCAAAACCAGAATAAGCAGCAAGTTAGCTCGGTTAGCGGGTTGCTTCGCCAGCCAGTAAGAAAGCGGATAGCCCAGCCCCACACACAATAATGTGACCACGCCTGCCATCAGTAATGTGCGAAATAGCACATCGACATACAAAGCCTGATCGGCGGGCTGCATGACAATGTCTTGGGTCTTGGCATCAACTTTATGGTCGAATACCGCGAGCAGGTAATAGCTGGTTAGTGGGCGTGACGCTCGATCCAGTGTCTGCCAGGTGGACAACTCCCCCCATAAAGGTTGCTTGTCAATCAACTGAGCACGAACATCACGACTCCCCTCTGCTGGCATATTACGCAATGTACGGGTAATTAATGTTCGATACTCTGCGCCTTCATAACCTAACCGTTTGGTGATATTCGATAATTTTCCACTACTGCGGGCTTCACGCAGATCGCTCACCACCGCGTTAAATACCGTTTCATCTGGAATGTCTTTACCAGCCCACAATCGCATCGCCGCAACCGTCTCCGGCATCGTTTCGCGGAGTTCGGGATTCGATACGCTTTTCCCCAATATTGAGATGATAGGAAAGAGAAAACTCACCGTGATAAACAGAAACAGTGGCGCAATCAGTAACAGTGAACGTTTTTTATATACGGATTGTGCAGCACGCAATTGCTGTTTCAGCGTATTGTTCCCTTCTTTCTCGCGGGAGGGGGGCGTAGTCGCCAGCTCGTCACTGTTAGGCATAGACTTTATCTCCATTATGCTTACGGCATGTCGGTCATACATGAGATCACATAGACATTGGCAAAGTGGCGGGAAAGGCACGAACGCCATTTTCCCGCGATATCGGCTAAGTGCCGCAATACGTTATTGGGCAGCCCAGGCGTTGAATCGCTGCTCCAACTCCTCGCCGTGGTCAATCCAAAATTCGGTATCCACCTGTAAAGCACTGGACAAGTTTTCAGGTGCCGTTGGCAGGTTGCGAGCAATATCTGGTGACAACAACGTGGTGGCTTTCACATGTGTTGGACCGTAGGGAATATTTTCTGCAAACACTTTCTGATTTTCGGGCTGATTGGCAAACGCGATAAACTGTTGCGCTAACGCTTTGTGTTTACTGCCTTTGACGATAGCCCAGCTATCTAAATCGTAAAGACTGTCCGTCCAGACGATCTTAAAGTCATGTCCTTCTTTCTGCGCGGATGCGACACGGCCATTGTAGGCAGACGTCATGACAATATCGCCGGAGACCAACCATTGCACTGGCTGTGCGCCCGATTCCCACCACTGAATATGTGGCTTCAGTTGATCCAGCTTTTTGAACGCCCGTTCAATACCTGCTGGCGTAGCCAGTGTGCTGTAAAGATCTTCGCGCTTCACGCCATCGGCCAAGAGGGCGATTTCAAGCGTATATTTGGCACTTTTCCGCAACGCGCGCTTTCCGGGGTAGGTTTTAACATCCCAGAAATCAACCCAGTTTTTCGGGGCCTGTGGCAGTTTTTTGGCGTTGTAGGTCAGTGCGGTTGACCACATAAAAATCCCCGCGCCGCATTCCGACACCGCGCCTTTAACAAACTGGGATTGATCGCCCAACGTTGACCAGTCCAACGGCTCAAAGAGCCCTTCATTACAACCACGCATCAGTTCCGGGCTTTCCACTTCCACCACATCCCAACCCACCTGACCGGTCTCCACCATGGCCCGGATACGAGCCATCTCACCGTTGTACTCACCGGCTTCAATGGTCCCTTTTCCTGCGGCGGCGAACGGCTTATAAAATGCTTTATCCTGCGCGTCCTTATTCAGACCGCCGAAGGAAATAACGGTCACCGTTTCTGCCTGAACCTGACAGGCGATAGCGACAAGAAACGCAGGTAGGACAATGTTCTTCAATCCCGTTTTACCTTTAAGCATGGTGTGGCTCCTGAAAAGTAGTGTGAGTCAATGTAACCTTCGGTCATCAAGCATCAATTTTTGAGCGACAGTCAGAGCAACGAAGCATAAAACATGCCATCGCAGAAATTTTCTTCATATTGGGTGTTCATCCCTGACGGAAACGGCAGTCTCCGCCCAGGATGAGAAAGTCTATCGAGACAGATCGACGCAGATGTATTTCATCTCCAGATACTCATCGATCCCAAAACGCGATCCTTCGCGCCCCAAGCCAGACTGTTTCACGCCGCCGAATGGCGCAACCTCGTTAGAAATCAGTCCGGTATTCATGCCGACCATGCCATAGTCCAGCGCTTCGGGAAGCGTCCACTGACGAACCGCATCGCGGGTATAGACGTAAGCCGCCAGACCAAATTCCGTATCGTTCGCCATCGCCACTACGTCAGCTTCATCACTAAATAGGAATAATGGCGCAACGGGGCCGAATGTCTCTTCACGGGCAAAACGCATATCCTGAGTCACATTACCAATGATGGTGGGCATAAAGAACGTACCGCCCAGAGCGTGGGGTTCGCCACCTAACAGCAGCGTGGCCCCTTTTGTAAGTGCATCATCAATGTGTTGCTTAACTTTATCGATGGCGTCAGCATCAATCAGCGGACCTTGTGTCACACCGGGGTGGCTGCCATTGCCGACCTGAAGTTGTTTAACTTCTTCCACCAGTTTTTCAACCAGAGCAGAATAAATCCCCCGTTGAACATAAATCCGGTTGGCGCAGACGCAAGTTTGCCCGCTGTTACGGTATTTCGAGGCCATAATGCCTTTTACCGCCAGATCCAAATCGGCATCATCAAACACGATGAACGGCGCATTCCCCCCCAACTCCAAAGACAGTTTTTTTACCGTCGGCGCACTTTGCGCCATAAGGATCCGTCCTACTTCCGTCGAGCCGGTAAAGCTCAATTTACGCACCGTTGGACTATCACACAGAATTTTGCCAACAGATTCGGCATTACCGGTGATCACCTGCAATACGCCACTGGGAATACCAGCCTGCTGCGCGAGTTCCGCCAAGGCCAGTGCGGTAAAGGGTGTTTGCTCCGCGGGTTTGACAATCATGGTGCAGCCCGCCGCCAGTGCTGGCGCGACTTTACGAGTGATCATCGCCGCCGGGAAATTCCACGGCGTAATAGCGGCGCACACACCAATCGGCTGCTTGATGACTAACATCCGTTGATGCCCTTGCGGTGATTGCAGCACGCTGCCTTCAATACGCTTGGCTTCTTCTGCAAACCAGTCAATAAATGACGTGGCGTAGGCGATTTCACCACGTGCCTCTGCCAACGGCTTACCCTGCTCTGCGGTCAGCAACGTAGCGAGATCATCCTGATGCGCCATGATTAAGCGAGCCCATGCTTGCAACAGAACCGCTCGTTCTTTTCCCGTCTTCTTACGCCATTCCGCCAGCGCTCGTTCAGCGGCGGCTATCGCACGCTCTGTTTGTGACGCTGTAACTAGTGGCACAGACCCCAGCACCTCACCCGTCGCCGGATTGGTGACATCCAGACGTTCACCGTTTTGGCTGTCTTGCCACTCACCGTCAATCAGGCAGCACTGGCGTAGTAACGTTTGTTGTTTCAGTTTCATATCGTCCCTTTATTGTGCGAGCACGCGGGTCAGCGTGGTCAACGCACGGTTAAATTGATCGTCAGGAATCGTCAGTGGATACAAGAAACGAATCACATTGCCATGTACGCCACAGGTCAACAGTAGCAGACCCGCTTCCAGTGCGCTTTTCTGGAACTGACGGGTGATTTCTGCCGATGGTTTATCCGTCTGGGGATCGTTAAATTCTGCGGCGACCATCGAACCCTGCGCACGGATGGCTACCAGCGCCGGACACTGTTGCTGTGCTTTTTTCAAGGTTTCCACCAATGCCGCGCCGAGAAACTGTGAACGTTGACACAATTTTTCTTCTTCAATTACGTCCAATACTGCCAGCGCAGAAGCGACGGCCAGCGGGTTACCCGCGTAAGTCCCCCCCAGCCCTCCCGGCGTCGGCGCATCCATCACCGCTGCGCGGCCGACAACACCCGAGATCGGAAATCCGCCTCCCAGACTTTTCGCCATGGTGATCAGATCGGCGTGTTCGGCATAGTGATCCATTGCAAACAACTTACCGGTGCGGGCAAAGCCGGTCTGCACCTCATCGGCAATGAGCAGTATGCCGTGCTTGTCACACAGCTCACGTAATGCGGTGATAAACTCAGGTGGCGCCACATTGAACCCGCCTTCCCCCTGAACGGGCTCCAGTAAAATTGCCGCGACTTGATCGGCTGCGATATCGGCATGCAGTAAGTGATCGATACTGGCCAGTGATTGCTCGACCGTGATACCCAATTGCTCATTGGGATACAGCGCATGAAAGATGGAACCGGGGAATGGGCCAAAACCGGTAGAGTAAGGTGCCACTTTTCCGGTGAGAGTCATGGTTAACAGCGTGCGCCCATGAAATGCCGCGCCAAATGCGATGACTCCGGGGCGACGCGTATAGCAACGGGCTATTTTCACTGCGTTTTCCACTGCCTCGGCGCCAGTGGTAAAGAATGTCGTTTTGGCAGGGCCATCGATAGGAGCCAATGCATTAATTCTTTCAGCCAATTGGACATAGCTACCATAAGGCACGATCTGATAAGCGGTATGCGTGAAGCTTTCCAGTTGCTCGCGCACTGCCGCCAAAATTTTCGGATGGCGATGTCCGGTATTCAGTACGGCGATACCGCCAGCGAAATCGGTAAATTCCCGCCCTTCGATATCCCACAACGTGGCATTCTCTGCCCGGGCGGCATAAAAATCACACATTACACCGACACCACGCGGAGTCGCGGCCAAACGACGCTGATTCAATTCGCTATTCTTCATTTTCTGCTCCGATCACAAGGTACGCCCATGTTCATTGATAACGGCACCCAACGGCTTACGAAAAGAGCCATGAGTCCACTTCTTTCTGTTGCTATTTATAGGCGTCAGATGGTTCTATAATCCAGAGCCAGTTTTGAATATTTGAGGGATCCACTTTTGCGTTCGCTTATCACTGATTTGTTGCTACAACGTTTAAGTCACCAACAGAGCGGGACGTTGAATAAACGACTCTATGACAGTATCCGTCTGTCTATTCTCGACGGCGCGCTTGGTGCAGGGAGTCGGCTGCCCTCTTCGCGCGATTTATCTCAACAACTCGCGCTATCACGCAATACGGTATTGGCTGCGTATGAACAGTTGTTAGCGGAGGGATACATCGAAACGCGCACCGGAAGTGGAACCTTCGTCACACAGCAATTGCCCGATGGCAATATGGTCGCGGTGCGTCATGAGAACCACGTGACGACGCGGTTCCCCACACAAGAGCTATCACGGCGTGGGCGACAACTGCTGGGGTATGCGGGTGCATCACCGCGACAATGGGGCGCATTTATGCCCGGCATTCCGGATATCGCCAGTTTTCCACACGCGTTATGGCGCAGGATCCAGACTCGTCTCGCCCGGCGCACCAGACCGGAACAGCTTTCCTATTCTCCTGTCGGAGGTTGCCCTGAGCTTCAACTGGCACTGGTGGACTATCTGCGCGTCTCGCGTTCAGTCGAATGTACGCCAGAACAGATCCTGATTACGGAAGGCACTCATCAGGCAATGGATTTGCTGGCAAAAATGCTGTGTAATCCCGGAGACCTCGCCTGGATTGAAGATCCCTGTTATTGGGGAACCCGTAACGTTCTGACGATTAATGGCTTGCGAGTCTCCCCCATTGACGTTGATGAGCAAGGAATGGTGCCGCCTGATACTGTTACCGCTCAATCTACTCCCCGGCTCATCTGCGTCACACCGTCCCATCAGTATCCTCTGGGAGCCGTGATGAGCCTCGTGCGCCGCCAGCGGCTACTGGCGCTGGCTCAGGAACACGGATGCTGGGTGGTAGAGGATGATTATGACAGCGAATTCCGCTTCTCAGGCAACCCGATTCCGTCGCTGCAAGGATTGCAAAACCACGCACCGGTGATTTATATCGGGACCTTTAGTAAAACGCTCTACCCCGGCCTGAGAGTGAGCTATATGGTCTTGCCGCCTTCGCTGGCAAAAGACCTGCGGACAGCGCATTCTGAATTATATCGTGGCGGTCACTGGCTGACGCAAGCGACGCTGAGCCAGTTCATTCAGGAAGGTCACTATGCCGCACATATCCGCCGGATGCGTCTGCTATATGCCAAACGCCGCGCGATGTTGACCGCATTGATTGAACAACGACTCGGGCCTGAATATGTGGGAGACGCCAGTAACGCAGGGTTGCACATGATGCTTAAGTTGCCTGTGGGCATGGATGATGTGATGCTCAGTGCGCATATTCAGCAGCGTGGCGTCACGGTTAAACCACTGTCCAGCTACTATCTACGACCTACCTCAAATCGGGGATTGCTGCTGGGCTATGCTGCGGTGGAAGAGCACAATATGTCCCAGGCTTTCGACATCATCGTCGACAGCATTCAGTCCGTTCAGAACGACCCATTTCGTACCTGAAAAACGCAGCCAGTCGCGCACCTTAACGGTGCGTTTCCCCATACGCCTCACCATAACGGAGCAATATCGCCGCCTCATCACGCCATTCTCAACCATTGATGTACACGCCATGCTCATATTGACAAAAAACGGCATGCTTTATGCATAGTCATGCGGTAAGACACCGTCACCGCGAGAGAATGGCACTATGAGAAATTATGTCAGCTTCAAGAACATCCAGAAAACGTATGATGGCGATCGTCTGGTCGTTAAAAACCTGAATCTGGATATCCATGAAGGCGAGTTTCTAACCCTACTCGGTCCATCCGGTTCAGGGAAAACGACCAGCCTGATGATGCTAGCCGGATTTGAAACGCCCACTCAGGGTGAAATTTTACTGCGTGATACGCCGCTGCATCACTTACCGCCCCATCAGCGCGGCATCGGTATGGTATTCCAAAATTATGCTTTATTCCCACACATGACGGTGGCAGAAAATCTGGCTTTCCCATTGTCCATCCGCCGGATGAACCGCACCGATATAAAGGAAAAAGTCGATAACGTACTCCAGCGCGTCAAATTGACTAGCTTAGCCGATCGCTATCCGGCCCAGATGTCGGGTGGCCAACAACAACGCGTCGCGCTGGCACGGGCATTGGTCTTCGAACCCAAACTGGTATTGATGGACGAACCGCTAGGCGCGTTAGATAAACAACTGCGTGAGCATATGCAGTTAGAAATCAAAGCATTGCACGATGCATTGGGATTAACCGTCGTTTATGTGACACACGATCAGAGTGAAGCCATGACCATGTCTAACCGGGTCGCCGTTTTCAACGATGGCGTGATCCAACAAATGGCCAGCCCCAGTGAAATTTATGAGAAACCGGAAAATGCGTTCGTGGCACAGTTCATTGGGGAAAATAATACGCTGCTCGCCACACAGGCAGGCGCGGACGGCAATTTCTATCGCGCAACGCTGGATGACGGCACCTCATTGCGAGCATTGAAGGTCAGACCAAGCTCTCCAGGTAAAAAAATTACGTTGTGTATTCGCCCGGAACGTATTCGGATTAATGCTGAACACCTTGATCATCAGACACAGCAGGTCAAAGCGCGTATTCAGCAATTCATTTATCTGGGTGACCACGTGCGAATGATGACAGAAGTGGCCGGTCAGCCACAGTTTATGGTGAAACTCCCCGCCAGCGAGATTCAGCCACATTGGAAAGTCGGCACCGAGGTCAACCTGTCGTGGCAACCGGAGCACCTGCGCGCACTAGACAGCATCATTACGCATTAACGCCTTTCGTATTCGCAGCTTTCTGGTTCATTCACCGGGCGCAATATGCGCCCGTTTCACTGATTTCCAGCCCACACTATTGTATAGTCTCGCTAAGAGACACTGGGCTGAACTCTCAATATCATGGATCTACTGGGCTTTATCATCGCGTTAACCCCGATAACGTTATCTCCTGGAGCAAGTTTTACGCTGGCAATGAACAACGTAACCAACGGGGGAATGTACGCTGTATCACGCATTGTTATCGGTACTGCGCTGGGTATTTATACGCATAGTTTACTGGCAAGCATTGGCCTCACAGGGTTGTTATTCCTTTATCCTACGCTTATGCATACCATTACCGCTGTTGGTACGGGTTATCTGCTCTACTTAGCGTTTCGTTTGATAGAAAGTGGATTACGGGAGAAAGGCACAATCTCCTGCAACAGCAGCAGAGTGGGTATCAAAGAGGCCTATTTGGCAAATGTTTTGAATATTAAAGCGATTTTGCTATATGTCACTATCGTACCACTATTTGTGGGTGCCAACGGCACCTCATCAGTATCGCTTGTATCCTACCTAACACTCGCGACCCTGCACATTGTTATGATGTCGGCTTGGCTGCTATTTTCAGCACAGTTACTTATCCGTTCATCAGGTAGAATCAACCCTATTGCGTTGAAAAAAAGTATCAATATTGGCGGCGGGATCGTGCTGATTGTTCTGACGCTTTCTCCCTATTTCTCAACCTATTTTCACTAGAAATAACATTCCCGCCGAAGCGGGAATGAAGATGCAAGCCTGTAGTTCTAATCTCGAATCTTGCGGTACACCCACAGCACGACAATCGCACCAACAATCGCTACCACAAAACTGCCGAAGTTAAAGCCATCGACCCGGCCGAATCCAAAGAAAACGCTGATATAACCACCCACGACTGCACCGACAATACCAAGCAACACCGTCATGATAAAGCCGCCGCCGTCTTTACCGGGCATAATCCACTTAGCCAGAATCCCCGCAATTAAGCCAAAAATAATCCAGGATAAAATCCCCATAACCACCTCACTTTGTCGTTTTACACAATGCCGACACACATTTAGGCCGACAAACACAATACACATTCAAGTATAAAGTATGACGAGTATAGACAAAGATTGATAAACCGTAGGGAGATGACAGAGGTATACACAAATTACTGGATATTGCTTGTATCCGTCGCACACACTCGCAAACGATGACCATCAGGATCAAGCGCAACAAAAGTATAACCGAACGCCAAATGAGTCGGTTCGAGAACAAACGTCAGTCCTAATGCCTTCCATTCCGAATAAAGCCTATCCACTTCTTCCGGTGTCACATCAGCCAGACAAATCTCAAAACCGCCGAAATGGGGCTGCGGTTTAGGATCTATGCCATCTTTAGCTTGCAACCCTAAAATAAAGTCTTCGCCGAGCGGGAAAACAGTAAACTCCTCAAATTGCTCTATGGGTGCCGAATGCAATATTTTTGCATAGAAATCTGTGCTTAACGCAACATCATCAACATAAAGAATCAAACTATTTGGCTTAAACATCGAGTTTCCCTCATAAAATTATCACAGCGAATATATCGTAATAGTTATCGGGGATTTATGACATGAAGCAACAACCGGCCTGAGTTATTAACGATGGCGAGAGTGATCATTATCGATTGGTGGAGGAAACAGCGGCATCTCACAACGCCGCCATTTTCGATCATGTTTACAGACTTAGCGACGGTTACGCACAAGCTGGTAACGACGCGTTAGATACTCGACCGGTGCGCTCCAAATGTGAACCAGACGGCAGAACGGGAACAGGACGAACAGCGTCAAACCCAGCACGATATGTAGTTTGAAGATCAGCGCAACACCCGCCAGATGTGCAGACGCACCACCCTGGAAGTACGCCACACTCTGTGCCCAACCGACCAGCTTCAGCATTTCACTGCCGTCCATATGCTGTGCAGAGAACGGGATGGTCAGTACACCCAAACCAGCCTGAATCACTAGCAAAGACAGAATGAGAATGTCGCCAACGCTGGACGTGGCGCGAATACGTGGATTAGTCAGACGGCGTTTTAACAGCAGCGCACCACCAACAAACGTCAACAGGCCAGCCGCACCGCC
Source organism: Pectobacterium hainanensis (assembly GCF_046237015.1). Taxonomy (NCBI): domain Bacteria; kingdom Pseudomonadati; phylum Pseudomonadota; class Gammaproteobacteria; order Enterobacterales; family Pectobacteriaceae; genus Pectobacterium; species Pectobacterium hainanensis. The sequence continues at coordinate 65,122 of NZ_JBJYIN010000007.1, read as the reverse complement.
GCCGAACATCGCCATTTTCTGTTTTACATCCATTGGCAGGAAGGCTTCGTACATCCAGTGCGGCGTCAGCATACCGAGGAAGTGCCCGGCAAATACACCCAGAATCCCCAGATGGAACAGGTTAGACGCCAGACGCATCCCTTTTTTATCCAGCATTTGGCTCGAACCTGCGCGCCAGCTGTACTGGCCGTAGTCATAGCGCAGCCAGCTACCAATCAGAAAAATCGCCATCGCCAGGTAGGGATAGATATCAAAAAAGAACACATTAAAATAATTGGTGATTGCACTCATTAGCGTTGCCCTCCCGCCGATGTCGCGTCAAGATTCAGATATTGCGGCACCACCGCACCCGCAAAGCGGCGTTGGTGTTGCGTCTGCTGGGCCGATGCGCAGCCTTCTTCGCCGAGGAACTTAACCTGTTCCTCTTCCCACACGGCATCCAGCGCTTGGGGTGTGTCGTCACGCGCTTCGTCAACCACCTTGTGTGTGACATCGTCACTTTTCAGGTCACTACCGGACAGCGATAACAGCAGATCAAACAGCACGGCATAGCTGCTGTCACGCTGCTGCAAACGCGCGCCAATCAATGCCAGAATCGGCGCGATATCGAGTAAACCCGCGCAACTCTGCGCAGGCTCCAGACGAGAAAGGTACTCAAGGTACAGCGGCAGATAATCCGGCAACTCACGGCAATCCAACGCCAGCCCGGCGTCCTGATACTGCTGCATGAGATCGACCATTGCCTGACCACGATCGCGAGACTCACCGTGAACATGTTCGAACAGCAGCAGCGAGGTCGCCCGACCGCGGTCAAACAGGCCGCTATACTCCGCCTGTTTGTCCAACAGATCCTGCGCGCACAGCGTGTTGATGAACTGCATGAGCTGATGGCTCTCACGCAGCGGTAAAGCATCAGCCTGCTCTACCGCTTCGATCAATTCCGCCTTGTTTTCCCACAGCTCGCTATCGGGATAGTCCAGCAGTCTGGCAATAATCCGCAGGCTAATCATGATTCGTCTCCCGCATGATTTTGCTGTTCATGTCGCGCGTTTTGTTGCTGACATCAATGGCATCAATACGCTTGCTGTTAAACAGGTTGAATTTGGTATCGCTACCGTGGCAACCATCGCCAAAGCTGAAGCCGCAACCTTTGCTTTCCGGGAAAGCTTCACGCGCCAGTTCACGATGACTTGACGGGATCACGAAACGATCTTCGTAGTTAGCAATCGCCAGATAGCGGTACATTTCCTGCGCCTGCGCTTCAGTCAGCCCAACCTGCTCCAGCGCGCTGGTATCAATTTTGCCTTCTACGGTTTCTGCACGTTTGTAGTGACGCATCGCCAGCATACGTTTCAGCGCCAGCAATACTGGCTCGGTATCCCCAGCGGTCAGCAGGTTTGCCAGATATTGCACAGGGATACGCAGGCTTTCGACGTCAGGCAATACGCCAGTGTGTGCCAATTGTCCTGCATCCGCCGCAGACTGAATCGGTGACAACGGCGGCACATACCAAACCATCGGCAACGTGCGGTATTCTGGGTGCAGTGGCAGCGCCAGCTTCCAGTCCATCGCCATTTTGTAAACCGGCGACTGCTGTGCCGCTTCAATCACGCTGTTTGGAATGCCATCTTTCCGTGCTTGCTCAATGACTTTGGGATCGTGCGGGTCAAGGAACACATCCAACTGGCTCTGGTAGAGATCTTTCTCGTTTTCGACAGAGGCCGCTTGTTCGATACGGTCAGCATCGTAGAGCAGCACACCCAGATAGCGGATACGTCCGACGCAGGTTTCTGAACAGAGCGTCGGCTGACCACTTTCGATGCGCGGATAGCAGAAAATACATTTCTCTGATTTTCCGCTCTTCCAGTTGAAGTAGATTTTTTTGTACGGGCAACCGGTCAGGCACATACGCCAGCCGCGACACTTGTCCTGATCGATCAGGACGATGCCGTCTTCACCACGTTTGTAGATCGCGCCGCTCGGACAGGTCGCCACACACGCTGGATTCAGGCAGTGTTCGCACAGGCGTGGCAGATACATCATGAACGTGTTTTCGAACTGGCCGTACATCTCTTTCTGCATATGCTCAAAGTTTTTATCTTTGGCGCGCACGCTGAATTCACCACCCAGATCGTCTTCCCAGTTCGGGCCGTTCTCGATTTTCTTCATCCGCTGACCGGTAATCAGCGAGCGCGGACGGGCGACAGGCTGATGCTTGCCTTCCGGCGCTTTACGCAGGTTCTGATAGTCGTAGTCGAACGGCTCATAGTAGTCGTCGATTTCCGGCACATCCGGGTTAGCGAAGATTTTGGACAACACGCTGACGCGGTTACCCATACGCGGTTCGAGCTTGCCGCTGATTTTACGGATCCAGCCGCCCTTCCATTTTTCCTGATCTTCCCAGGCATGGGGATAACCCACGCCCGGTTTGGTTTCGACGTTGTTAAACCAGGCGTATTCCATCCCTTCACGGCTGGTCCAGACGTTTTTACAGCTAACGGAGCAGGTGTGACAGCCGATGCATTTGTCCAGATTCAGCACCATGCCCACTTGTGAACGAATTTTCATCAGGCTTTCTCCTGCTGTACCGCTTTCTGTGCATAATCCTGGCCTTCATCATCCAGCCAATCGATGCGTTTCATTTTACGAACCACGACGAACTCATCGCGGTTTGAGCCGACGGTGCCGTAGTAGTTAAAGCCATAAGCCAGTTGGGCATAGCCGCCGATCATATGGGTCGGTTTCGGCGTGATACGGGTCACTGAGTTGTGGATACCGCCACGCTGCTGGGTGATTTCTGATCCCGGCAGGTTAATAATGCGTTCCTGTGCGTGGTACATCATGGTCATGCCCGACGGTACACGCTGGCTGACCACCGCACGCGCCGTCAACGCACCGTTGGCGTTAAACGCCTCGACCCAGTCGTTATCCGCAATCCCCAATTCGCTGGCATCGTCTTCACTCAGCCAGATAATCGGGCCACCGCGACCCAGCGTCAGCATCAACAGGTTGTCGCTGTACGTGGAGTGAATGCCCCATTTCTGGTGCGGCGTCAGGAAGTTCAGCGGTTTTTCCGGGTTGCCGTTAGGCTTCTTATTCATCACCGGCTCAGCCGCACGGGTATCAACTGGCGGACGGTAGACCAACAGGCTTTCACCGAAGGCACGCATCCACTCATGGTCTTGATACAGCTGTTGGCGACCGGACAGCGTACGCCACGGAATCAGCTCATGAACGTTGGTATAACAGGCGTTATAGGAAACGTGTTCGTCTTCCAAGCCAGACCAGGTCGGGCTGGAGATAATCTTGCGCGGCTGTGCCTGAATATCGCGGAAGCGAATTTTTTCGTCTTCTTTATTCAGTGCCAGATGCGTGTGATCACGTCCCGTGAATTTGCTCAGCGCTTCCCACGCTTTCACCGCCACCTGACCGTTGGTTTCCGGCGCCAGAGACAGGATCACTTCTGCCGCATCGATCGCCGTTTCAATCTTCGGACGACCCGCCGCCGCACCGTCAGCCTTGGTGTAGTTCAGCTTTTTCAGGAAATCAACTTCGGTCTGCGTGTTCCAGCCGATGCCTTTACCGCCGTTGCCTAACTTGTCCATCAACGGCCCAAGTGAGGTGAAGCGTTCGTACAGATTCGGATAATCACGTTCCACCACCATCAGGTTCGGTGCTGTTTTGCCTGGAATCAGATCACACTCGCCTTTCTTCCAGTCCTCCACACCGAACGGCTGCGCCATTTCTGCCGGGGAATCGTGTTGAATCGGCAAGGTAACCAGATCCGTTTCCTGACCTAAGTGTCCCTGACAAACGCGGGAGAAGGCTTTCGCGATGCCTTTGTAGATTTCCCAGTCGCTTTTGGAATCCCATGCGGGATCGACAGCCGCAGACAGCGGGTGAATAAACGGATGCATATCCGAGGTATTCATATCGTCTTTTTCGTACCAGGTTGCCGTCGGCAGCACGATGTCGGAGTACAGGCAGGTGCTGGACATACGGAAATCCAGCGTCACCACTAAATCCAGTTTGCCTTCCACGCCTTGATCGCGCCATTCCACTTCTTCCGGCTTCACACTGCCCGCAGTGCCCAGATCTTGCCCTTGAATACCGTGCTCCGTACCCAGTAGGTACTTCAGCATATATTCGTGGCCTTTACCCGAGGAACCCAGCAAGTTAGAGCGCCAAATAAACAGGTTACGTGGGTAGTTTTGTGCGCTGTCCGGCTGTTCGGCGGCAAATCTGATTTCACCGGATTTCAGCGCGGCAACGGTATATTCCTGCGGCGTAACACCAGCGGCACGCGCTTTTTCTGCAATATCCAGCGGGTTAACGTTCAACTGCGGTGCAGACGGCAGCCAGCCCATACGTTCGGCACGCACGTTGAAGTCAATCATGCTGCCGCTAAAGCGGGATTTGTCAGCCAGCGGTGACAGCAATTCCTGCGGGGCGACGGTCTCATAACGCCACTGGCTGGAATGGTTATAGAAGAACGAGGTACTGTTCATGTGGCGCGGCGGACGCTGCCAGTCCAGCCCGAACGCCAGCGGCATCCAGCCGGTTTGCGGGCGCAGTTTCTCCTGTCCGACGTAGTGCGCCCAACCGCCGCCGCTCTGACCGACACAACCGCAGAAAATCAGCATATTAATTATGCCGCGGTAGTTCATGTCCATGTGGTACCAGTGGTTGATCCCCGCCCCCACGATGACCATCGAACGACCGTGCGTTTTATCGGCGTTGTCCGCGAATTCACGCGCAATACGGATGATGTTCTGACGAGAAACGCCGGTAATCTCCTCGGCCCAGGCCGGGCTATACGCTTTCACATCGTCATAATCACGGGCGCAGTTGTCGTCGCCCAGACCGCGATCCAAGCCGTAGTTCGCCATCGTCAGGTCATACACGCAGGCGACCAGCGCTTCACTGCCGTCAGCCAACGTTAAACGCTTAACCGGCAGTTTGTGTAGCAGGATGTCTTGCAGCTCAACGTTGTTGAAATGTTCGCTGACCGCGCCGCCAAAATACGGGAAGCCGACATCCACCACATCGTCGTGCGAACCCAGCAGGCTCAAGCGCAGTTTAACCTCTTCGCCGCTCAGACCGTCGCGCTGTTCCAGATTCCATTTACCCTGATCGCCCCAACGGTAGCCAATCGACCCTTGCGGAGCCGTCAGGTTACCGCTTTCATCGTCAATCGCGATGGTTTTCCACTGCGGGTTATTGTCCTGACCGAGGTTGTCCACCAGATCGGAGGCGCGCAGCTGTCGACCCGCTGCGTAATACCCCTCTTCACGTGGCTCCAGCAGCACCAGCATCGGTAAATCCGTGTACTGACGAACGTACTCGCTGAAATATTGACTCGGTTTGTCGAGGTGGAACTCTTTCAGAATAACGTGGCCCATTGCCAGCGCCATCGCGCTGTCGGTACCCTGTTTCGGGTTTAGCCAGTGGTCGCACAGCTTGGCGATTTCTGCATAGTCCGGCGTGACCGCCACGGTTTTAGTGCCTTTGTAGCGGACTTCCGTAAAGAAGTGGGCATCTGGCGTACGGGTTTGCGGAACGTTAGAACCCCAGGCAATGATGTAAGAGGAGTTATACCAGTCTGCCGATTCCGGTACGTCAGTCTGCTCGCCCCAGGTCATGGGTGACGCGGGTGGCAAGTCACAGTACCAGTCGTAGAAGCTCAGGCACACGCCGCCGAGCAGAGAAAGGTAACGTGCACCGGCCGCGTAGGACACCATCGACATCGCAGGAATCGGTGAGAAACCGATCACGCGGTCTGGGCCATAGGTTTTGGCGGTGTAAACGTTAGAGGCAGCGATCAGCTCGTTAACTTCGTTCCAGTCAGAACGAACGAAACCACCACGGCCACGAATTTGTTTGTAGTATTTAGTTTTTTCGGGGTCATTGACGATGGACGCCCAGGCATCAACCGGATCGCTGTGCGTCAGTTTCGCTTCACGCCACAGTTTCAGCAGGCGCTTGCGCATCATTGGATATTTCAGGCGGTTGGCGCTGTAAAGATACCAGGAATAGCTGGCACCGCGCGGGCAGCCACGCGGTTCATGGTTAGGCAGGTCCGGACGGGTGCGCGGGTAGTCAGTCTGCTGCGTTTCCCACGTCACCAGACCGTTTTTCACATAAATCTTCCAGCTACATGAACCGGTGCAGTTTACCCCGTGAGTAGAGCGTACGATTTTGTCATGCTGCCAACGGCTGCGATAACCGTCTTCCCAGTCACGATTGGTATTGAGGGTCTGGCCATGACCATCGGAAAACGGTTCAGCCAGTTGTTTGAAGTAACGTAACCGGTCAAGGAATTTGCTCATCCGGACTCTCCTGCTGCGAAGCCTGCTGGCCCCTGTCGTTATGAAATGCTCGTAGCAGACATCTGTTTTTGCTGACGACACATCGCTCAAATTGGCGCTAGGGTATCCAGCAAACCCCTCGTCAAATTTGATAACGATCAAGAGAATTTCCAGACAGAATGCAGGGGCTTACCTCAATTACCCCCAAAGTACTAGACCGATTATTTCACTTAACACAATGAAAAGTAAAAATAAAAACCGGACACAAAAACCATACGGAATAAGTGATTTACCCTAGTGACTATTTGGAGGTAGTAGGCCTACGGTTTGTAGAATATAGAGGTAGAAGAAAGAGAGGAGTGACGATTGCAAACGCAACACCATACGTCTGCAATCACAAAATAATACACCGTGAATTAACGAATAGTTGCCAAGACTGCTTCCGCAGCAAGATAAGCACCTTGTTCAACACTGTGGTGTAGCGTACCCGCCCGGTGTGCCTGGATCTGCACTTCCATTTTCATCGCCTCCATGATCGCGACAACATCACCTTTTTCGACCGATTCACCGTCTTCAACCAGCCAACTGTGCAGGGTACCGGCAATCGATGTTGGCAATTGCGAAGGATCCACCGAGTTATCTATTGGCACTTCGGCGGAAAACGTCGTCGCATGTGCAGTCAGTCCCCCCAGTAGATGCAGAGGAAACGCCAATTGATGCCGGCGGCCATCAATCTCAATGAAAGTACGCGTCATCGTCTTGTCTGGCGTTGCGATACAACGAGCCTGCGCATGAATGTCGCCGGAAAATTCGGTTTCAATCCAGCGGGTATGAACTCGAAACGTTTCTGTAAAATCAGCGTCTTCCATGACGGCACGGTGAAATGGCAACACGGATGCGATCCCCTGAATATCGAACTCACGCAGCGCACGTCGTGCCCGCTGTATCGCTTGGTCACGCGTACTTCCTGTCACGATCAACTTCGCCATCAATGAGTCATAGCTACCGGGGATGGTCGAGCCTGCATCAACGCCGCTATCAAGACGAACGCCCGGTCCGCTGGGAGCGCTAAAGTGAGAAAGTGTACCCGGCGTCGGTAAGAAGCCTTTTGCCGCATCTTCCGCATTAATACGGAATTCAAATGCGTGACCGCATGGTTCCGGTGTTTCACGAATACTAAGCGGTAAGCCTTCCGCAATGCGCAATTGTTCCACGACGATATCGATACCGGTGGTCTCTTCCGTGACCGGGTGTTCCACCTGCAATCGAGTATTCACTTCCAGAAAGGACAGCGTGCCATCGCCACTCAGTAAAAACTCAACGGTTCCCGCGCCTTCATAGCCCGCATGTGCGCAAATAGCCTGCGCAGCCTGATGAATTCGTTGCCGTTGCGCTGTGGTAATAAACGGGGCTGGCGCTTCTTCTACCAGTTTCTGATTGCGACGTTGTAAGGAGCAATCCCGTGTTCCCAACACCACAACATGGCCCTGTTTATCCGCGATGACCTGCGCTTCAATATGGCGAGGTTTATCCAGAAACTGCTCAACAAAACATTCGCCACGCCCAAATGCCGCTTCCGCTTCCCGCACAGCGGAATGATAAAGTTCTGCCACTTCATCCAGTCGCCACGCGACTTTCAGCCCACGACCGCCACCGCCAAATGCGGCTTTTATCGCGATGGGTAAGCCATGTTCCTGAGCAAAATCCAGCACTTCCTGCGCGTCGCGCACCGGTTCTGTCGTCCCCTTGACTAAAGGGGCGCCCACAACCTGCGCGATTTTGCGCGCCTGAACCTTATCGCCAAGTTGCTCGATCGTTTCCGGTTGTGGACCGACCCAAATCAGCCCCGCCTCTTGTACCGCACGGGCGAATTCGGCTCGCTCGGATAAAAAGCCATACCCCGGATGGACCATCGTCGCGCCCGAACGGCGTGCGATATCAATCAATAACGGAATATTCAAATACGTATCCGTTGAACGCACGCCCGGCAACGCCCATGCTTCATCTGCCAAGCGCACATGTAAGGCATCGACATCAGGATCGGCATAAACGGCAACGGCTTGTGCACCATAATCCCGACAGGCACGAATAATACGCACCGCAATTTCACCCCGATTAGCAATCAGGACTTTTTGCGGCTGACCGTGATAATTAGAAACGGTGTTCATCAAAGATTTCACTCTCATTAATGTCATGAAACGGGCGAACGGCATTAAACCGGATAAGGGCACCCGGAGGGATTTGTCCCGCTAGATCAAGATGATACTCAGCAACAGCGGCAATCACCGGATAGCCCCCCGTGAGCGGGTGGTCGTTCAGGAACAGTACAGGTTGACCGCTAGCAGGCACTTGAATTGCCCCACAGCATGTTCCTTCACTGGGCAATTCCTGATGCTGGCTACGCGTTAACGTTTGGCCTCCCGATAAGCGCAGACCAATACGGTTAGATTGCGACGTAACCAACCAGTCTTGTGACGTCAACAGTGCGATAGCCTCAGCGGTAAACCAGTCGGTTCTTGGGCCAAAGACGACATCCAAAGTGACAATGTCACCTGACATAGGCAGCGATACGGGCGGTAATACCTCACACTGCACCGCCGTACAACCTTCTGTCCCCCCGATGTTCAGCACATCTCCGGTTTTCAACGGTAAGGGGCCAACCTGCGCCAAACTGTCAAAAGCACAGCTCCCCAAGACGGCATCAACCAGAAACCCGCCACGCACCGCAACGTAGCTACGCAGTCCCGTTGCCGCTCCCCGCAGGAAGATTTCATCCCCATCACACAGGTCAAGGGGCTGATAGCATGCCATCGTCACCGTGTCACCAGAGGCTGTCTTTAGCGTGATCTCGCAAGGCGCGCCCGTCACACAGAGTAACAATTCACCCTGTACCCGTGCGCGGAACCCACCTTGCACGATTTCAAGGCACGTATGCGTGACTGGATTCCCCACAATGCGGTTCGCATTACGCAGCGCCGCCTTGTCCATCGCCCCAGACTCACCAACGCCCATTGCTGCCTGCCCTGGCCTTCCTAAATCCTGATACAAGGCTTGTAGCCCACTGGAGAGCACGGTTAGGTTGGTTGGCGTAACGTCGGTGTGCTCCTCCGACACCGAGGTCACGGGGGGGAGACTGATCACGGCGGTCTCGCTGGTCGCATCCACAAACCGGACTTGAGTCCCCGGCAGTAAAAGCGCTGGCTGCTGCCGATGTAAATCCCACATTTTCAGCGGTGTATGGCCGATAAGTTGCCAACCTCCGGGGCTGGCCTGAGGGTAAATACCACTGAATTCGCCCGCCAGGGCCACGGAACCAGCCGGAATACGGGTACGTGGCGTGCGGCGGCGTGGCACCTGCCACGATGAATCATGAGAAACCATATAAGCAAAGCCGGGCGCAAAGCCGGTGAAAGCCACACTCCAGAGAGCATCGGTATGGCGTGCAATCACATCCGAGACGCGAATGCCAAGGTGCTCGGCGACATCGTTCAGATCTTCTCCGTTGTAATACACCGGCACCGTGACCTGCTGTGGACTTGCTGACGGCACACGCACTCGCTCACGCTGGCTAATCTGCCCCGCCAAGACGGTTGCCGAAACGGCGACAGGTTGAAACCGGATAAGCAACGTTCTGGCAGCCGGGATCACCTCTTCGATACCATAAAGCGGCTGTTCAGATAAGGAGTCAAAAAGCGCTAGCGTCTCATTCAGATCCGCTAACTCGACAAGGAAACTGCTCAAGTTGACCGGTAAAAAGCGCACCATTCTCTCCCTTAGCGCTGCCAGGCCGCGTCTGGCACGTCCGTGATAAACATGTGTCCCGGCGCGTGGCTGAGAGCAAAAGGCACACCGGACTTCATGACCGCCGCCTGCGGCGTCACGCCACACGCCCAGAACACGGGGATTTCTCCCGGTTCAATGCGCACAGCATCGCCAAAATCTGGCTGCATAATGTCGTTAATACCCAGCAACGAAGGCTCGCCAATATGAACCGGCGCACCATGTACTGCGGGGAAACGCCCCGTGATCATCACGGCATCGGCCACGCGATCGGCAGGGATTGGGCGCATAGAGACCACGAGTTCCCCCTGCAAGCGTCCCGCCGGGCGGCACAATCGATTAGTTTTATACATCGGTACGTTGCAACCGGCACTAATGTGTCGGATGTCAATGCCAGCCGCAGACAGTGGCGTTTCAAATGTGAAGCTACAGCCAATCAGGAACGTGACTAAGTCGGGGTGTTGCGGCCACAACGCCGATGCATCGGTGATTTCATCCACCAGCTTGCCCTGTTCCCATACCCGGTAACGCGGAATGTCAGTACGCAAATCCGCACCTTCCGCCAGCATAGTGTGAAAGCCCCCTTCTTCTACCACGTCCAATATTGGGCAACTTTGTGGGTTACGTTGGGCATAGAGTAAAAAGTCAAAAGCCCAGTCACGCGGAAGTGCGATCATATTGGCCTGGGTCATCCCCGGCGCCATGCCCGCAGTCGGTTTGTCATATCCCTGGCGAATGGCCAATCTGGCCGCTCTGGCACTATCAATCGCGTGTTGAGTGGCTTTCATCAATGCGCTCATTTTTGCTCCTTATGCATTCAGGAAAGAACGAATGGTGATGCCATTCGCTTCCAACAGCACACGCACCTGAGCCGCCATCGCTATGGCACCGGGGCTATCCCCATGCACGCAAATGGAATCTGCCTGAACCGGCGTGAAGTCCCCCTCAATCGACGTGACGCCACCGTCCGTCACCATTTGCAACATCCGCTGTGCGACCTGTTCTGGATCATGCAGAACCGCGCCCTTTTCTCGGCGTGAAACCAGACGGCCATCAGAATGATAGGCACGGTCGGCGAACGCTTCGGCGACTGTTTTTAGGCCTTTCTGCTGCGCTAATTGGAGAATGGGTGAACCGGCCAGACCGACTAATGGCAATTGCGGATCGTAGGCAAGCATCGCGTCAATAACAGCTAACGCCTGACGCTCATCATAGGCAATGGTATTGTATAACGCGCCATGAGGCTTGACGTAACGCACCGTCGTTCCCACTGATTGAGCCAATCCTTGCAACGCGCCCAACTGATAAATTACATCGGCTGTCAATTCATCGCTGGCAATATCCATCGCACGTCGGCCAAAGCCAACCAGATCGGGATAACCCACATGGGCGCCAACGCTAACCCCACGTTGGTGAGCGGCACGCAATGTTTCACGCAAGCCAGCGGGCGAGCCGGCATGAAAACCGCAGGCGATGTTGGCACTACTCACCAGTTCAAGGATCGCGATGTCATCCCCCATCTTCCATTGCCCGAAGCTTTCGCCCAAATCACTATTTAAATCAATTTGTTTTGGCATATCGCTTTCCTTAACCCATTTTCAGGAAATTAAAAATTGCGCTAACAGACATCGCGCCCATGTACCATGTCAGCGCACAGGTAATCAGCCCCAGCCACAACAACCAGCGCGGGTAGTCATACCCCTCCATCAAGTCGGCACGCTTCCATCCCACATAGACAAATATCGACAAGCCAACAGGCAGAATCAGTCCATTAACGCCCCCCACAAAGACCAGTAAAGCAGCCGGAGCCGTGCCTAATGAGAGGTACACCAACAGAGAAACCACGATGAACACGACGGTAGACATATTGCGCTGACGTTCAGTCATCGACTTTTTAAAGACAGTCAGGAATGAAACAGAGGTATAGGCCGCACCAATCACGCTCGTTAGTGCCGCCGCCCAAAAAATCAGGCCAAAGATTTTTACCCCGATGATTCCCGTCGCATGTTGGAAAGCCTGAGAAGCAGGGTTCGCCACCTGGCTGGAGATATCCAGCGTCACACCACTCGCCACCACACCCAATATCGCAAGAAACAGGATGTAGCGCATAAGCCCGACTACCAAAATCCCTTTTGTGGCGGCCGCAGAAACCGCTTTGATGTTCTCTACGCCTCCCATACCTTTATCCAGCAGACGGTGCGCGCCAGCATAGGTGATATATCCCCCCACCGTGCCACCGACGATGGTCGTAATGGTGGCAAAATTAATCGAATCAGGCATAACACTCTGACGTAACGCTTCACCTACTGGCGGGTTCGACATCATCGCCACATAGAGCGTCAGCGCAATCATTAACAGCCCCAAGGCCACAATGATACGGTCAATCGCCGTGCTGGCTCGGCGTGAAGAGAAAATGTAAATAGCCAGCGCCGCACTGATCAGCCCACCCCATTTGGGTGATAGCCCCAACATGGCATTCAGCCCTAACCCGGCTCCGGCAATATTCCCGATGTTAAATACCAAACCGCCCAAAATAACGAGCACTGCCAATACATAGCCACTACCCGGTAATGCCGCATTCGCGACATCCGAAGCGCGCATACGCGTCGTGGTGACAATACGCCACACGTTCTGCTGCACAACATAATCGATCACAATCGACGCCAGAATACCGAAAGCAAATGCGGCTCCCATCATGGCGGTAAATGTCGCGGTCTGTGTAATAAAACCGGGCCCTATTGCTGATGTCGCCATCAGGAAGATTGCGGCAATCAGCGACGAACGTCGATTTTGGGCAAATGTATTATTTCCCGTCTCTTGTGCAGCCATGTGACTCACTCCCGTTAGTAGATAGTTACCTTCACCTTCTGTTAAGCAATTTGCAGACCATTGTTGGTGCAAAAATTATTATTGTTAATAAATGCAATGGTAATTGTTGAACAATATTCAAATAAGTGTTGATAAAAAAGGCAAAAAAAGCGACATCACTCACAAGAAAGCGTGTTATGTGATTCATGACCTCCGATAACGAGGTATGCCCCTGAGCAGAGTATGCACAGAAATGACGCACCAACAGAGAGAGTTGGCACTGCGATGATGCAACGCCGGCACAGTATGTGGCGGCACCACCTTGCCGCTACTACGGGAATATGTGAAGATTGCGCAATACGTCCTCCCGTAACTCACTGGATCTTCATGAAGAAAGACGCGCCCGTACAAATGCTGGGTGAGAAAACCGCCGAAATTATTCGCCAGAAAATTATCATTGGCGAACTCGCTCCAGGTATGCGTCTTTCCGAGGCCTCACTGAGTGAGCTACTATCCATTTCGCGCAATACACTGCGTGAAGTCTTTAGGATCCTGACGCAAGAGGGGTTGCTGTGTTATGAGCCCAATCGTGGCGTGTATGTCGCAATCCCTGATATCGCCGCCATCATTGATATTTATCGCATACGTAAACTGATTGAATGTGATGCGCTAACGCACGCCTATCCGCTCCATCCGGCCGCGACACAAATGGAAGCCGCCGTGTTGGAAGCGCGGCAGTATAGTAAAGAAGGGAACTGGGTCCGCGTCGGTACCGCAAATATGAAATTTCATACCGCTATCGTGTCGCTTGCTGATAGTGAACGTCTGACCCGACTATATCGTCATATCTCTGCGGAGCTTCGTCTGGCTTTTGGTCATTTAGATGACCCTGAATTACTTTACGCGCCCTACATTGAAAAGAATGCCAACATACTCGCGCTGCTGAATAGCGGGCAGAATACCTTGGCGGCACAGACGCTGGCAGACTACCTTGATCTTTCCGAACGGACGCTGCTTGCAGCCTATTCGCGCCATAAGCAAACTGCCAGGTAATCCCCGGAAGCACAGCACGAGGGTTTGCGCCGAGAGTTAGTCTCGGCGCCATTGTTTATACTGACGTTATGATTTCTTTCTGGCATAAAACAGCCACGTCACCAGAACGCACACCACATAACACACCACAAACACTTTCATTGCACCCGTTGGCGATCCCGTTAACTCCAGCGACATCCCAAAGGCTTGTGGGATGAAGAAGCCGCCGATCGCGCCAATGGCCGAAATAAAGCCCAACGCGGCGGCAGTATCCGTGGCGGCAGTGCTCTGCGCATCCGCATCGCTACCACCCTGCGCTTTCACCCGATCCGTCGTTAATTTACGGAAAATTACCGCGATCATCTGGAAAGTGGAACCGCTGCCTAACCCTGCCGTCAGGAACAACATCATAAAGATGCCAAAGAACATCCCGAATGAACCCGGAGAATTTACACCCGGCAAAGACAGGAACAGCAACACCGAGAAAATCGCCATCAGGATGAAATTAATCAACGTAACTTTCACACCGCCAAAGCGATCGGACAGCATTCCGCCCACCGGACGCGCCAGAGCCCCTAACAGCGGCCCGAAGAATGCGTAGTACAGAATCACGATATCGGGAAACTGTGTTCTAGACAGCATGGCAAAACCCGCCGAGAAACCGATGAATGAACCGAAGGTAGACAGATACAAAAAGCTGAGTACCCACAGGTGCATTTGCTTCAACACCGGCAATTGCTTGCGTATCGATGCATTCGCCGTTGAAAGATCGTTCATACCAAACCAGGCAGCCGTTGCAGCAATAATCAGAAACGGTACCCACATCCATGCGGCATGGTGTAGCCAAATCTGGTGACCGTCTGGCTGAACCACGCCATTACCAGAAAAGCCCAACATCGGCAGAAAAATCACCACCGGCACCAGCAACTGCATGACGCTCACGCCGAGGTTACCCAATCCGCCATTAATACCTAATGCGCTCCCCTGACGCGATTTAGGGAAAAAGAAGCTGATATTCGCCATGCTGGAGGCAAAATTAGCGCCAGCAAAACCACACAGCAGGGAAATCGTCACGAAAATGCTGTAAGACGTTTGCGGATCCTGTACGGCAAAACCGAGCCAAATACACGGAATAACCAGAATAATGGTACTTATCGTTGTCCAACGGCGGCCGCCAACCAAAGGAATAACAAATGAGTACGGCACGCGCAATAAAGCACCGGAAACAGAAGGCAGCGCGGTCAGCAAAAACAATTGATCGGTGGTAAAACTAAAACCAACCTTATTCAGGTTAACGGCGACGGTACTGAAAATCATCCAGACACAAAACGACAACAGCAGACAGGGAACAGAGATCCAAAGGTTACGCTGCGCTATCCGTTGCCCGCCCGATTGCCAGAGCGTGGGATCCTCAGGGTTCCACTCACTTATCAGCGTGCTCTGCGATATTTTTCCAGTTGATGAAGTCTGCGTCATAAAAAACCTCGATGAATAAAAACGCCAGTGTGGCTAAGGCGCCACATTAGGGATTACACCGCAGGTAAAGTTGACGTAAATCAACACGCTGACAGGTAAAAAATTGCGGCTAAAGGCACTACACTCCTTATTGAGTAAGAAAAAATAAAAAATAAATACAGTGAATTCATTCCGTTATATCCGTGTTTTTATTCACAGTTCTACCCCTACCCAATGCACGGATATTCAGTGGTACTTACTAATGGGTATAGGGATATCGCTATCGATCGGGAAAAATACGAATGAACGTTATCCCCTTCGATAAGGGATATCTACTCCCCCAGTTGAGGTTGGTATGTTTAAACGTCTCCTGCTGCCATTATCTCTCGTCAACCAGATCGCGTTGCTGATGTTGCTACTTGGTGTGTTAGGTATCGCAGGCATGTCGGTTTCCAGTTGGATGTCTCAGAGCATCCAAGGGAACGCGCACGCCATTAACAAAGCCGGTTCGCTACGCATGCAGAGCTACCGTTTACTATCGATGGTGCCGCTCTCTGCCGAGAATGAAATTTACTTGCAAGAGCTGGAAGAGGACGAAATCAGTAGCGATTTACAGCAGGCAGTTCGTCGGGAAGGACTCAGCGAGCAATTCACGGCGCTACGCGTTTTCTGGCTGGAGAACCTGCAACCCCATCTGCGACAGGCGACACACTCTGCCGATGCCTCAGCCGATGTTGCCCGTTTTGTGAAACAACTGGACGATCTGGTTTCCGCCATCGATCATAAAACGGAACAGCGCCTGATGATGGTCACATTGGTGCAACGCATCTTCATCGGCATCATGTTTATCCTGCTGGTCACGACGTTCTTTTATTTACGTCGTCGTCTGTTAACACCGTGGCGACGTCTGGTTTCGATGGCTCAGGCCATTGGACACGGCGATTTCACCCAACGTGTTGCTATCAACGGCCATGACGAAATGAGTACGCTGGCAAAAGTGTTGAACAGTATGTCGGATGAACTGTCCGCCATGTATCATGGTCTTGAGCAACGAGTCGCGGATAAAACAGCAGATCTACAACAGAAAAACGATCTCCTTTCTTTTCTTTACCGCGCCAGTCGCCGGTTGCATACCAGTGCACCACTATGCAGTCGCCTGATGCCCATCCTGAATGAATTAACGTTATTGACACCGCTGTGCAATATTCAGCTACGCTTGTATGAAGGCAATAACACCGAACAATTTCATCAGTTTAGCCATCACAGTTCATCGCAGCCGGATCACTGTCCTGATAGTCACTGCCAAAGCTGTGGCATGCAACACGCCACAGCGGCCCCATCCGGGCGAGCGTTATGTTGGGATCTGCATGACAAACATGGGCAATACGGTGTGGTATTGGCAACCCTGCCAGAGCAACGCGAACTAAGCCGCGATCAACACCAATTACTCAATACACTACTGGAGCAATTAACCAGCACGCTGGCGCTGGAACGGCAGTCTAACCATCAGCAACAACTGATGTTAATGGAAGAACGCGCCACGATTGCGCGTGAATTGCATGACTCTATCGCACAGTCCCTTTCCTGTTTGAAGATTCAGGTCAGTTGTCTGCAAATGCAAGGGGGCGATTTGCCTTCCGAAGCTCAGCAGCGGCTCAGCGAGATGCGAGAAGAGTTGAACACCGCCTATCGCCAACTGCGTGAACTGCTAACCACATTTCGTTTGCAGCTGTCGGAGTCCGGGCTGTTAGCAGCACTGAGAGCAACGGTAGAAGAGTTTAGTAAGCGGCTGAATTACCCGATTGAGCTGCATTATCATTTGCCTCCTCAGTCAGTTTCAGCCCATCAGGGGATTCATATTCTGCAAATTATTCGCGAGGCGTTGAGCAATATTTATAAGCATGCTCAGGCTAGTCAGGTTGATATCACGCTACGACAACATCAAGGGAATATTGAACTGAGCGTATGCGATAACGGTATCGGCATCACGGATGATATCAGCCGTGCCAACCACTATGGTTTGATTATTATGCGTGACCGTGCCCGGAGTTTACACGGTGAATGCCTCATACAACGCCGGGAATCGGGAGGAACCGAAGTCCATGTCAAATTCCTCGCCGATCGCCACCAACGGCCATCATTAACAGGAGAAAATCATGATTAACGAAGATGCGGCGACGCTTTTACTGATTGACGATCATCCGATGCTTCGCAATGGCGTCAAACAGCTTATTAGTATGGATCCCGAATTGCGCGTCGCGGGAGAGGCCAGCCATGGCGAACAGGGAGTGGAGCTGGCTGAGCAGCTTGATCCTGACTTGATTCTGCTTGACCTGAACATGCCCGGAATGAATGGTCTTGAAACACTGGCTCGTTTACGTGAGAAACCGCTATCAGGGCGTATCGTTGTGTTCAGCGTATCTAACCATGAAGACGATGTTGTCAGCGCACTGAAAAACGGTGCCGATGGTTATTTATTGAAAGACATGGAACCGGAAGATTTACTGACCGCGTTACATCAGGCGGCATCGGGAAAAATGGTACTCAGTGAGACACTCACCCCCATTCTGGCCGCTAGCCTGCGAGAAAGTCGACACAGCAGCGATCGTGATATTCAGCAATTGACGCCACGCGAGCGCGATATTCTAAAATTACTCGCACAGGGACTTTCCAACAAAGTGATCGCCCGTAAGCTCACGATCACAGAAAGTACCGTGAAGGTTCATGTAAAACATCTGCTGAAAAAAATGAAACTGAAATCCCGGGTGGAAGCGGCCGTCTGGGTATTACAGGAAAAAGTTTTTTAAGTCACCACCCCGCCCTTCGTCATCCTCGCCCCGGCGAGGATCCGCCTAAAAATGAAGAATTTAGATCGTTTGCACAAATTCTCATCGACCAAAGTAAACCGCATTTAAACGAACAGACCATTTATAGCCATATTCTTAATTAACGTGACGCGGCTCTCGTCTAAACTACGTTATTACAGCACGTTTACGCTGTTTCAACAGACTTAGCGTTGAGGAACGACATGAATAAAGTCAGTAAAGAGCGATTTATCGGACTAGAGTGGTTGCGATTTTTGCTCGGCTGCTACGTGATGATTTATCACACCGTACATATTTATCCCCAGCGCGAGCGCGTGCCATTTTTAGCCGAACTCACTAGTATGGGATTCTTTGCTACCAGCACATTCTTTGTATTGTCGGGTTTTTTACTGGCACACGTTTACATCAAAGATGGCCGCTTACGCGAGCCTGCTCGACAGTTCTGGGCCAAACGCTTCTTTAATCTCTACCCCATTCATATTATTGCCCTGATTTCATCGATTGCCGTGGTGACATTAATGCAATGGCTGGCCGTTCCACCGGAAGGCCAGGTTGCCAGCGCCCGTTTCGTGATTTATGACACCAACGATCCTACCGCCGATCCTGAAACACTACGCCATTACATGACGAATGCGCAGTTGGCCTTTAACAGCCTCCTGCAAGTGCTGATGTTACAGGCGTGGAATCCCTACTTCCTGACGTTTAACGCGCCGCTATGGTCGCTTTCTACCCTGTTCTTTTTCTATCTGACATTCCCACTACTGGCTCCTCGGCTGCTGAATAGCCGACATCCCTGGTTATGGATGGGGATCATCTGCCTGCTTTATTTACTGCCGCCGATTTGGGTTATCTGGCAACAACAGTACGGTATGCCGTATACCGGTCTCTTACAGCGCGGCCCTATTTTCCGCCTACCCGAATTTTTAGCCGGCATTCTGGGTTACGCCCTGTTCCGACTGTATCGCCAAAAAAAGGTGCTACCGTTGAGCAAAGGTCAACGATATGCGTTCGCACTGTTTATCGCAGCCAATTTCCTGGTAGCAACCTGGTTATTCACCAGAGGAGAAGCCTATTGGTATTTCCTGTTGCACAATGGTTTGCTGCTGCCCGCTCAGGTTGGATTGGTGTGCCTCAGTGCGCTGGCACGTGAACCTAACAGCGAATGGTTACGCCACTGGTCACCTCGTCTTGGTGCGGCATCGCTATCTATTTTCGCCCTGCACGTCCCACTCTTTAACCTGTTCCGCACGTTAGAACAGTTGGTACGAGGTAATCCCATGGCTTGCTTCTCGGATTGGGACCAATGCATTACGGCGGCCGGGCAAGTTCAGCTCTCTATGACTGGCTACATCATCTTCCTGATATCGACTGTCACCCTGTGTGTTTTATTCCAGGAGCGCATTGTTTTGCGTGTTCGCCAATTCCTGACGTCACGTTTCCTGACCCACAGGACATCGCCATCACAAACACAGACATCATCCTGAAGCACGTCCCCGAAGCGCTGAGAAACTCAGTGTTTCGGGGCATTTCCGCGATGGTGGCGTCTCAATATCAGAGCGTTCTATCTGTATCAAAATGTGACAGACCTCTCGTTATAGCCGTTAATCATCAAACGCATCTTTTATAACTATTTACATTCTAACCAATATTCGTTTTAGGCTAGAGCCTCACGCCAATTCCTGTTAATGTTTGCCGTTCCGGGGTTAAAACCGGTTCATTATTCATCGGCTGCACGTCTCCAATGACGTCGTTCAACACTTGTCACCACTGTTTATCTGGCAAAATGACACTATCCAAACACGCAATATCTTCCCTGAGTCTGGTTATCGCACTGGCATCCACTGGCATTTCTGAAAGCCGCGCGGATACCGTCTGGTTGACTAATGGCGATCAGCTCAGCGGTAAAATCACCCTGCTTGATGGCGGGAAATTATTTCTCACGACTGACTATGCCGGCACGATCTCGGTTTCCTGGGATAAAGTAAAAACCTTCGAAACCGATCACGGCTTGGTCATTCAAGGCGAACGTTACCATGAGGGCGTTCTCTACCCGGCGGTGAAAGCGGGTGAGAACCGGGCTATCGTCGCCACACCGTCGATCACGAATGAAGCAAACGGTCCGCAGACACTTCCTCTTTCTGAAATTACATCCATCGTGGCTCAAAAACCGTTGGTGGCAGATTTTGTCTGGAAAGGCAATATCGATGCAGGGATGTCTCATAAAAAGAGCTCGACCGAAACTGATAACTATGATGCCAGCCTGAGCACTCAGGCACGCCACGGAACCTGGCGTCACAACGTTGATGCGAATTACCATCTGGCAAAAGAAGACAACGTGGAAAGCACCAAAAACGCGGCAGGTGAATATGCGTTGGATAAATTCGTCGACGAGAACTGGTTCTGGCAAGGCCGCTACCAATACAAACGTGACTGGATTGAAAGCATCAAAATCAACCGCTCAGTGGGTCTCGGCCCTGGTTACCAATTCTGGGATAACGATTTAGGCGCGTTCTCTCTGACCTCGCTGGTCAACTCCCAAACGTTTGTGTATCGCGATGAAGGAGAAGACAACTTCTACTCCGGCGGGATGAAATGGGCTTACAACCGCTATTTGTTCAGTAAATCGGTAGAAGCCTTCACTAACGGTGAACTGGGTCGTTCTTTCGATGCAACTACGCCGTTATATTTGAAAGCGGAAGCCGGATTACGCTTCAAGCTAACCGACTGGTCTTCTATGAGTATGAAAGTATCGCGCACCCGTATCGAAAGCGATCAGGGTGATGTGGATGATACCTTGTATACCATGGGTGTCGGTGTCGGCTGGTAGCACGCCATATGAGCGAGCGCTATTGAATGGCGCTCACTCAAATTTCATCATTATTAGCCGCAAACCTCTGCTGCAACGTCCTTACTTCCTGAGCCAGTGCGCTTAATCCTTCATCAGCCATACCGTGATTATCTAACACCTGCTCCAGCGCGAACAAATATTGGGCATTAGTCCCCAGAGGGCCGCTCGCTTGCGCAATCAAAGGCGCGATATTCTGAATACAGGTATCAGCTTCAATCAGCGGATGTTCAGGTTCGGAAACAAACACCAACGCAGTGACAGTGTCACCATTTTGCTGGTGCAGTTCACACCACAGCGGGCGGTAACACCCCGTCAGCATTTCGCGTTTCCATAGCAATTCCAGATCTTCACATAATGAAGATTCAGGTAAACGAAACGCCAGACCGGTAGTTTGCCCACCGGGTCGTAATGCCAGCATTCTGCCCGGCTGATTTGGCGTCCCGCGACCGGCGGTTAAACGTAAGCAAAACGCACGATGCCAGCCATGCAATGTTGCCAGACAGGCTTCTTCCGGATCAAAGACCGGATTCCACATCAGTGAACCATAGCCAAATACCCAGATCGGGCTGTTATTTGGCCGACATTCCAAAGTTTTTGCCAGTGAGTCCGCACGTTGCTGTGGCGTAAGTAATAAGGTTTCTTCGATACTACCAAAAGACGTTCTACAGTCTGCTTTCTGCAAAAAATCACGCGTCAACACAACTAACAACCCCCGGACATACTCTTTTTCTACTCGCCAGTTCGGCTCTCGCACTGCGTTTACAACCCAGTCTGCCTTATCTGCTTAATTTTACAACACTATCGTTCTATATCCGTCATACTTCAAGTTGCTTGTGCGTTGACTGCGCTCGTTACTCGGCTCATCCATGAGCCTCACCTCGTTGGGGCCGCTGCAAGTCAGGAAAAATATACGCCAGGTAATTTAGTCCCTACGACTGAAATTCGATTTCGTCAGCAGTCACCGGCCGCAAACCTCCCATTTTTTTATTTTGATCGAAGGCTCCCAGCTGAGATAATCTTTCGAAAAGTTGCTCAACCACGTCTTCAGTGAGGTGTTCCATAGCAAAAACATGCGCATAGTTTATGCCATTTTCAGTCTGCGTAGAGAGGGAAAACTCCTCGACAATATCGTTGTTAGGACAGAGAAAAAGGATACTCAGTGAAAGTGGCGAACGTTGCATATAAAGATTAATACCTAATTTATTACCTAATCTTTTTAATCTCTGATAAAAATCTTCACTCACCTTCAATTGATGGACTATTTTGTTCATCTGAACATCATAAGAATTTTTAGATAGATAAAGCCAAAAAAGCAACGCGGAGAAACCATTTCGGGAGCCCGCCAACGTAGAATCCTGAGCGCCGATATAATTAACCGTTGAAAAACTGAGTAAATACTTCTGTTTTGTCAGGTAGACCCCAGAAGGCCACGGCGTACCGATATTTTTATGCCCACTAGTCACAATAGAGTGAACCGGATTTCTAAAATCAAATGACGGCAGATCGCCTACGCCAATATCCAGCCCTTGCGCTTTTGCTTTCTCAAGGAATGGAACATAGGCCGCGCCTAAGGCACCATCAATGTGGAACCAATAGCCGTTTCTGACACTTTTAACGACCTTGCCATCTTCCAGAACAACATCCAGCGTACGTTCGTTAAGGCCATATTTTGAAAGAATGGGTAAGAGCAAATCAATCGCCCCGCTGACATTATCCAATGCCCCTTTAAACGTCGTGCCATAATTGAAATTAACCACAATAGGGAAACCACGGGATGTAAAAAACTCCACCAACACACTCAGTTTGTCGATATCAACCGATCCCGTTGATTGTGAGGGAACTTTTTTCGGCCATTTTCCATCCGCTGTTTTAATCGGGCACTCGCCTGGATAAAGCGATTCCCCCACCTCGGCAAAAGTCGGTAACAGTAAAATATCTTTTGCTTTATCAATTGAATAATGTGTGTCTTCTGAATAAAAGAGCACTGGCTTCAGCGCATTCTTATTCTCCACCACGCATGGCGTAAGTTGAGAATTGCTATGAGATAGATTTTTATCCACCCAAAGCACTTTGCCTGCCAGATAGTCACGCGCATTACGCAATGCATATAAGTTCCCCTCCGTGCTGCCCATGGAGAGGAGATATCCCCAGTACGCCTCTTCCGGTCTTGACGTATTTCTTTCAGGTGCATGCCAGAGCTTCGCAAAGTAATCCAAAACGGCACGCTCTACAAACTTGGAATTTACCTTCAAATTACCAGAAACAAATGGATCACCGACATTATTCAGTTGTAGGTCTAAATACTTACTGAATTCTGATGAATAATGACATATTTGACTTGTTTGATAGCCGGAAAATTTATTCCGTTTTCTTTCCACATATTCATCTAACGCCAATAGTGCTTTTTCTCTTTCCGCAACTGAGAGTCCATTTTCAGATAGTGTAAACAAGGACTCATCAACATCGTTCCGTAATTCACCACTCATATTTTTCTCCTGAAAGGGATACGAAATAGAAAAAACAATTAAAGCTGTACTTCTGCGATGTCAGACATACTAGCCCCTCCTGATAATAAACAACAGAAAGAATATAAATTATTGTTTTTACTCACCAATGAATTAATTACCATAAGAATATATTAGTTGATAATAATAACTAAAAAACACCAGATAAAAATGAAAGATCGGTAATCATTATTAAAATAATAGAACGCACTAAAATAATATACATAAATAACTTAATCGATGATTTTGCATTCAGTTCAATGTGTGTTCATTTCCCATTTTTGCGTACTCCCATAGAAAAGTGACATCCAACAAACAGGTGTCATGAATGTATTACCGTGTAGTATTCCATACAGAATTGATGGCAAACCCGACGATTTCCAAATATAAATCGTTTCAGTTATGTTATGGTCAGTTTCAAGCTAGAGACATCCACGGAGACGATAAATGGCAACGCCGCGTCAGCCTGTTTTAGTCCAGGTTAAGCAAATCCACGACATTTCCCCACATTTACGCTGCATCACTTTTTATCATAGCGCCTTGCGCAATTACCCAGCCGAACGGTATGGCGCACATATCAAGCTCTTTCTGCCCCAGACCGGACAGCAAAAACCGGTTCTACCCACCATGGGCGAACGAGGCCCGATATGGCCGGAAGGTGAAGCTCGTCCCATCGTCCGTACCTATAGCGTCCGCGCGTTGCGCCCAGAGGATGCGGAACTGGACATGGTTTTTGCGCTGCATGAACACGCCGGACCAGCGGTCACCTTTGCTCGCCAGGCTAAACCCGGTGACTGGGTTGGCATTTCGCAACCCGGCGGCCCATTTCCGATGCTGCCGCCGGCAGCCGCTTATTATCTGGCCGCCGATCCATCATCGCTCCCTGCGCTGATAGCCTTGCTGGAGAATTTGCCTGACAACGCACAAGGACATGCCGTTATTCGTGTCGACAGTGAAGCGGATAGACTTGATATCGTTAAGCCATCACAACTTCAACTACACTGGATCGTCGGTGGAACCAACGCGACCGACACCTTGCTTCATCATTTTCAGACACTTCCCGCCGTTGAGAATACATTTTACTGGCTAGCGGGTGAGGATCGGATTGTCGTTCAGCTTCGTCGCCATGTGCGTCGGGAACGCGGATGTGAACGGAATCAGCTTTATGCCGTTCCTTATTGGCGAGAAGGGTTAAATGAAGAAGATTATCATCATAAACGCCACGATATCATGGATAACCCTGACGAATAACAGTAAAAAAAGAGTTTAGTATTATCAAGATAGGGAGAAGATCGCCATATTCTCCCTCTTCAATTTAATTTGAAGGCCAAACGTAAAAACCCGTAAAATTTCCCAGTAAATCACATAAAATCTGTTAATCTGCACTTTCTTTTTACGCTATAACTACTTTTTAGTAACGTTTTATCCAAAAAATGGTTGCTGACGTACTATTTTTGCTTCTAGCGTACTTTTGCCGCTGAGCACAATTCCTCTGGATAAGGAGAACCCCCGCAATGAAGTCTCACACTGAGGTTGTCAAAACCCGTCATCAGGAATATTCACTGATTCTACCGATTATTTCGCTTGCTGTTCTGTTCCTGTGGGGGAATTCGCAGGGTTTATTCGCCATTTTGAGTATTAACTTGCTGGCGTTGGCCGGTATTCTTTTTAGCGCATTTAGCGTTGTTCGCCATGCGGATGTGCTCGCACACCGACTCGGTGAGCCCTATGGATCTTTGATCCTCAGTCTGTCCGTCGTAATCCTTGAAGTCAGCCTCATTTCGGCGTTAATGGCCACGGGGGATGCCGGTCCTAACCTGATGCGTGACACCCTCTATTCCGTTATCGTGATCGTGACCGGTGGTTTGGTCGGTTTCGCACTGCTGCTGGGGGGGAGAAAATTCGCGACCCAATATGTGAATCTCAGCGGTATTAAACAATACTTGATGGCAATCTTCCCACTCGCCGTGCTGGTACTGGTGTTCCCCAGTGCGCTACCAGACGGGAATTTTAGCCTCGCTCAATCATTGCTCATTGCTCTGATTTCGGCTGCCATGTACGGCGTATTCTTATTGATTCAAACCCGCACCCATCAAAATCTGTTTATTTATGAACATGAAGATGAGGGCGATGGCGACGACCCAAGCCACGGTAAACCCTCAGCACACAGTTCGTTATGGCACACCGCATGGCTATTAATCCATCTGGTTGCCGTTATCAGCGTCACCAAAATGAACTCTATTCCACTGGAGACACTGCTGACGGAACTGAATGCCCCGCCACAGTTCACCGGTTTTTTGGTTGCCTTGTTAATTTTGTCACCTGAAGGACTGGGTGCCATTCGAGCGGTACTGAAGAATCAGGTACAACGAGCAATGAATCTGTTCTTCGGATCGGTTCTCGCCACCATCTCCTTAACCGTGCCAACGGTGACTATGATCGCGATATTTACCGGCCAAACGCTGAATTTCGGGTTGGATATGCCACATATCGTGGTGATGGTGTCCGTACTGGTGCTTTGCCACATCACCTTCTCCACCGGCAGAACCAACGTTCTCAGCGGCAGCGCGCACCTTGCCCTTTTTGCGGCATACCTGATGACGATCATGCTGTAAATACTCATGCTATAAACTCGCATGTTGTAAACTCGCATATTGCAACCCCCGCGTTACTGATGCCGCTTTCTGCGGCATCGCCCCCATAGTTGATAGTTGATAGTTGATAGTTGGCCCGACTCTTGATGTATATCTGGATCTCTCAAGAGCATAAAGCGTATCGTATAGCAGACTTCTCTACGACGGACTCAACTGGCCCGCCATTCTTTGTTTATTTATTGGTTCTTTCTTAGATGAAAACGCACGGAATTAACGGTATTAAACCGTTCAGCGCACTTATTGAAGCGTGCTGGCGCGAAAAATATACGCTGCAACGCTTTACTCACGACATTATCGCAGGGATTACGGTTGGGATTATTGCCATACCACTGGCAATGGCACTGGCGATTGCCAGTGGCGTCCCCCCGCAATACGGCCTCTATACCTCGGCGATTGCTGGGATTATTATCGCGATCAGCGGGGGTTCTCGCTATAGCGTTTCTGGCCCAACCGCTGCCTTCGTCGTCATTCTCTATCCGGTTTCCCAGCAGTTTGGTCTCTCCGGCCTGCTGGTGGCGACACTGCTATCAGGCGTTTTTCTGGTTCTGATGGGCGTCTGTCGTTTGGGACGGCTTATCGAGTATATTCCTCTGTCAGTCACGCTAGGCTTTACATCCGGGATTGCCATTACTATTGCGACCATGCAAATCAAAGATTTCTTTGGGCTGAATATGGCGGTCGTTCCCGAACACTATGTCGAAAAAGTGATTGAACTTGCCCATTCGCTACCAACACTACAATTGGGTGATACGCTGATTGGCGTCACCACACTGCTTGTTTTGATTATTTGGCCCAAACTCGGTATTCGCCTTCCTGGACACCTTCCTGCATTGCTCGCCGGGATGGCGGTGATGGGTGTGCTTTCACTGTTTGGTACGGATGTGGCGACCATCGGTTCCCGTTTTAGTTACCTGCTTGCCGACGGAACACAAGGACAAGGCATCCCGCCAATTTTACCTCGGCTGGTGCTTCCCTGGGATATCGCTGCACCTGGCGGCCAAACAATGACGTTGGACTGGCAAAGCATTTCAGCTCTGCTGCCTGCCGCTTTCTCCATGGCGATGCTTGGGGCAATCGAATCTCTGCTTTGTGCCGTGGTGCTGGATGGTATGACGGGCAAAAAACACCATTCAAATGCTGAACTCATGGGACAGGGATTTGGTAACATCGTAGCCCCCTTCTTTGGCGGGATTACCGCCACCGCTGCCATTGCTCGTTCAGCGGCGAACGTACGGGCAGGCGCAACCTCCCCCGTTTCCGCGGTGGTTCATGCCTTGTTGGTGATTTTGGCACTGTTGGTTCTAGCGCCATGGCTCTCTTACCTTCCGCTGGCTGCCATGGCATCGCTGCTGTTAATTGTCGCCTGGAACATGAGTGAAGCGCATAAGGTTGTCGATCTGCTGCGTCATGGACCGAAAGACGACATCATCGTGATGATGCTGTGCATGTCTCTGACCGTGTTGTTCGATATGGTCATCGCGATCACTATCGGGATCGTGCTGGCGTCATTGCTCTTTATGCGCCGTATCGCACGCATGACCAGACTGAGTGAACTGCCTGAGACCAAACGGCCTGACTATCTGGTGCTGCGCGTCAACGGACCTCTATTTTTCGCAGCGGCCGAGCGCATATTCAATGAGTTAATGCAACGCAGCGAAGACTACCAGACCATTGTTCTTCAATGGGATGCGGTCCCCGTACTGGATGCTGGCGGATTGAACGCGTTCCTTCGCTTCACGGAAACGCTGCCAGAAGATAAACAGCTCATCATCACCGATATTCCTTTCCAGCCGTTAAAAACGCTGGCGCGTGCAAATGTTCATCCTATTGAAGGACGGCTCAGCTTTTATGGTTCGCTATCACAAGCATTGAATGCCATTGAAGAAAATCAGCCGTCAGAAATTGCGGAATAGAACTTGCGAAAATGGGCAGAAACTCTCTGCCCATTGACGGCGCCACGCGACTCATAAACGGTTTTAATGCGGCAATGCTATCGTTTCAATACGAATAGAAAGCCGCTCATTTTGCTGAGTTAATACAACCGCCTCACTGCATTCATGACCAATAGAAAGCAGTTGTTCCTGAGTGAGTGGATAAGGCAACTGAATATCAAATGCGGTTAACCCCTGCTGCTGCGCCAGCGTAACCAACCTCACAATATTGGTTTCATCACTCACTTGGGTCGATAACACCTGTAACGCTAACGTTTTCAACCGATCCTTTTCCGCCACCTGACGAGACAAAGATCTTTTTGTCACCATGCCAAAAATAGGCAATACACCATACATGGCGTCCACAAAACGCCAGCGTTTATGACACAACGCGGCCAAGCAATCAGTATAATCAATACAGACCTTTTCACTGGAACCTGTAGATATAGGGCAATCCTTCTCCATTTCCCTTTCCCCTCTTCACCAGTGGATTTATCGCGCTACTTCAGAGCAAAAACCCTACACTGTCTGATAGCATATTCCGTTATATTGGCACGGTTCACTGATGTTTTACAGCTTGTTCAGGAGTATTGATTGTGGCAACTTTTTCTTCCGCCCCTGTTTTAATCACCGGTGGAGCCCAGCGCATCGGGCTTGCGTTAGCACGTTCACTTCTGGCACAACGTATTCCTGTCATCATTAGCTACCGCAACCATTATGCAGAAATTGAGCGTCTCACCCAGCAAGGCGCGACTTGTCTGCCCGCTGACTTCTCCAGCAACGAGCACATTCACGCGTTTGCCAATCAGGTTAAATCCCTGACGCCTCGACTACGCGCGATTATTCACAACGCCAGCAGTTGGCAGGCGGAAAGTGCCGATACGCCGCCGGAACAAACATTGGCAGCAATGTTGCAAATTCATGTTTATACACCCTATTTACTGAATCTACTGTTAGAACCTTGCCTGCGGGGACAAGGCGTCGCGGGAGCCGATATTATCCACTTGACCGATTACGTGGTGGAGAAAGGCAGCGATAAGCACATTGCCTACGCCGCCAGCAAGGCTGCCCTCGATAACATGACACGATCGTTCGCCCGCAAGCTGGCACCTGAAGTGAAAGTGAATGCCATTGCTCCCGCTCTAATTATGTTTCATGAACACGATGACGAAACATATCGCCAGCAAGCATTAGATAAGTCGTTGATGAAGATAGCGCCTGGAGAAGAGGAAATTGTCCGATTAGTTACGTATCTGCTTGACAGTCGATACGTCACAGGAAAAACGTTAGGCGTAGATGGTGGCAGACCGTTGCGTTGATATACCTGTTTACGCTTCCCTTCTAGTACCAATAAACGCGGCGAGCTATTCTGATATCAGGTTGTCCTTGAACGATATAAATACGATGCAAAAGATTGTTTTTATCGAAGACGATGCAGAGGTGGGTAAGCTGATTGCCGCTTACTTAGGTAAACACGATATTGACGTTCAGGTTGAATCTCGTGGCGATAACGCCTTGGCATTTATCGCCCAGCAACGTCCCGATCTGGTTCTGCTGGATATTATGTTGCCCGGTAAAGACGGTATGACCATTTGCCGTGAATTACGTCCTCAATACGCCGGGCCTATCGTGTTGCTAACCTCACTGGACAGTGACATGAATCATATTCTGGCGCTGGAAATGGGAGCCAATGATTATATTCTGAAAACCACCCCGCCTGCGGTTTTACTCGCCCGACTGCGTTTGCATTTCCGCCAGCATGCCATGACGCCGTTGGCGAATGAGGAACCGTCACCGATACCGCTACACGTTCACAAACCGCTACATTTTGGGCTGTTGTGCATCGATCCGGTCAATCGGGATGTCACGCTGGGTGAAGAAAACATTGCGCTTTCCACCGCCGACTTTGATTTACTCTGGCAATTAGCCACCCATGCGGGTCAGACTATGGATCGTGACGCCCTACTGAAAAATCTGCGCGGTGTGAGCTATGACGGTATGGATCGTAGTATTGACGTGGCGATTTCCCGGCTGCGAAAAAAATTGTATGACAACCCTTTGGAACCCTTTCGTATCAAGACAATTCGCCATAAAGGCTACCTGTTTGCCCCCAACACCTGGGAGAGTAAGACACCATGAAAAAGCTGTTTATCCAGTTTTTTCTCTTGCTGTTCGCCTGTTTTGTCGTGATGACGCTACTGGTGGGGCTTGTGTATAAAGTCACGGCAGAGCGTGCAGGACGACAGTCTATGGACGATCTGATGAAAAGCTCGCTCTACCTGATTCGTAATGAACTGAGGACC
Source organism: Pectobacterium hainanensis (assembly GCF_046237015.1). Classification (NCBI taxonomy): domain Bacteria; kingdom Pseudomonadati; phylum Pseudomonadota; class Gammaproteobacteria; order Enterobacterales; family Pectobacteriaceae; genus Pectobacterium; species Pectobacterium hainanensis. The sequence goes on along the minus strand of NZ_JBJYIN010000007.1, from coordinate 34,674 downwards.
ATTCCGCCTCGTGATTGGCACAAAACCATTAACCAGTTAGATTTAAATCTGTCGTTTAAGCTGCACATCGAGCCACTCAGTCGTTATTCTCTGCCGCCAAAAACCAAACAGCGACTCAATCAAGGCGAGATTGTCGCACTTGACCATGAGTATACGTTCATTCAACGAATTCCTCGCAGCCATTATGTCTTGGCCGTTGGTCCAATACCTTATCTGTTTTTCCTGCATGAAATGCGCTTGCTGGATCTGCTTCTGGTCATGCTGATTGGTCTATCACTGGCGTTACCGGTATTCTTATGGATGCGTCCGCATTGGAAAGCCTTGTTGACGCTGGAAAACGCGGCGCAACGCCTGGGCGCGGGTCATCTCGATGAACGTACCCATTTTGACAACACTTCCAGCCTGTTTCGGCTCGGCGTGGCATTCAATCTGATGGCAGACAATCTGAATCAGCTGATTACCAGTAAAAAACAGCTCATTGACAATATTGCTCATGAGTTGCGCACACCACTCGTGCGTCTGCGTTATCGGCTCGCCATGAGCGATCATCTGACAGAAGAAGAGCAGCAGGCGCTCAATCAAGATATCGGTCAGCTCGAATCGCTCATTGACGAACTGCTGACTTATGCCCGGTTGGATCGCCCACAGGTCACCCTACATCTTACTGAAATCGATTTTTCCGCATGGTTACAGGCTAAAGTCGATGATTTTCGACTGATCCATCCCGATAAGACGATTACTCTGGATATGCTTCATTCCGGTAGTTTCGGCGCAGTGGATCGACGACTGATGGAACGAGTGCTGAACAATCTCGTGAATAACGGATTGCGGTTTTGTCATCAGCAAGTACACATCAGTTTATTCATGCAACACGATCAAACGGCCTGTTTGCTGGTTGAAGACGATGGCCCCGGCATCGCACCAGAGAGTCGCACCCTTATTTTCGAACCTTTTGTTCGCCTTGAGGCTGGAGTAGAAAACAGCAGCGGTGGTTGCGGTTTAGGCCTAGCGATTGTTCATGCCATTGCCCGTGCTTACGAAGGTACTATCGCCGTTGATAGCAGTTCACTTGGTGGTGCCCGTTTCTGTTTCTGTTGGCCGGTAAAATTCCCTACTGTACTAACGAGCACGGATTAAAACGCATTGTCTGGAAGGAAGGTCATCGGATAACGCTGTACATTAGGTTACACGCCGAAACGAATCACTCACGGACGACACCATCCTTTTTCCTTATGCTCATCTCAACGCCCCATATCGGGGGCACGACATGTGAATGAGATAACGAGGAAATGATGATGAATAAAGTATTAGTAATGATCGCAGGTGCGGCTTTGGGTCTGTCCTCTGTTGCATTCGCCGCTGACACTACCCATAACGCGCCAGCAGCAACAGCGACTCACACCAACGTCGCCCACGCCAAGAAAACCGTGAAAAAAGCGCCACTGGCTGAACAAAAGGCTCAGGCTGCTAAGAAACATGTGAAGAAAGCCAAACCTGCCGAACAAAAAGCCCAGGCTGCTAAAAAACACGTGAAGAAAGCCAAACCTGCCGAGCAAAAAGCCCAGGCTGCTAAAAAACATGTGAAAAAAGCCAAAACCACAAAACCGGCAACGACTACGCCAGCCGCCTGATCATCCGGTTTCTCTCATCATCTCGACACCATCAAAGCAATACCGTCGAGAATGATGAATGCAGAAAGCATACCGTCAATAGCGACATTATCGACAGTTCACAACACCCGGTTTTCCGGGTGTTTATTTCATAGGGTATCGGATCAATGCTACGTCGCTACTCATTTGAAATCCTGCTATCCCTTGTACTCCTTTGCGGAGGTATCACCCTGCTCTTTTTTCTATAAGCCATGAGGCTCAACCGTTTATTTAATATGAAATTGCCTCGCTATACTTAATGAGTCATGGCAAATACATCTATAATTAGATCGCTAATATCATTATTTCACTGCACTTATACCCAAAATAATTCGAGTTGCATGAAGGCGGCAAGTGAGGGAATCCCGATGAGCTTACTTGAGTAAGTGATTCGGGTGAGTGAGTGCAGCCAACGCACAAGCAACTTGAAGTATGACGGGTATATTAGATAAATCACAAATAGCTAACGTAAGGCTCATCATTACATGCGCATATCCGTTGGATTGTTATGTTCATTCGTCCTTGCTTCTACTGCCTGTTGGGCACAACCCTCTACCGACGAGGCAAAAAAACAACAACAGATATTATTTTTCAATCATGATGATCGAGACCGTGTGGCCGATACCACCCAATGGCCCTGGCAAGCGATTGGCCAACTGGAAACCGCCAGCGGCAACTTATGTACGGCGACATTGATATCCCCTCATCTCGCATTGACAGCAGGGCACTGCGTGTTAATTCCACCAAAGGGAACCGCCGATAAACCGGTCGCCCTTCGCTTTCAGTCAACAGAGGATGGCTGGCGCTATGAAACCAAAGAAATTGAAGCGCTGGTAAACAAGAAATTAGCTAAACAACTGGAAGCCGATGGTGAAGGCTGGGTGGTTCCATCGCTGGCAGCACCGCGTGACTATGCACTAATTCGCTTAAAACAAACGCCAACCAACATTGCCCCCATCCCACTGTGGCAGGGCAACCGTCAATCATTAATTGAGGCATTGCACCAGAATCGGCAACGGGTCACTCAGGCAGGGTATCCCGAAGATCACCAGGACACGCTGTATCGCCATCAAGATTGTCTGATTACCGGTTGGGCTCAGCCAGCGGTATTGTCACATCGATGTGATACATTACCCGGTGACAGTGGTTCGCCCCTGATACTGCATTCAGAAGCCGGATGGGCCGTTATCGGTATTCAAAGTTCTGCCCCTGCCGCCAGCGATCGCGATCGCGCTGACAATCGAGCAGTTTCAGTAACGGCTATCCGTCAACAGTTGGAAGCGTTAGCAAGGGATACCAAGGCGGCTCGCTGATCTTTTATTTTACCGTTGCGATAAAATAGATTATTACGTTCAACAAGATTGAGTAGGGATATTATTTCTTAAACAGAAAAGAACGTTAGCACTTCATTTCGCAGAGGAGAGCGAAGATTAAGATAATTAACTGAGTTCCATATTTTTACAATAATCCTCATCATTGCTACCCTCCCTATGTTACTGTGTTCGAATGCAATAATTCGGGTTTCAGGAACACATATTATTGTTTTTAACAACATACTGGCAGTCTGATGTATCACAGGTATAAAAACCATATGACGAAAAAGAGGGCGACATGTTAAGACATCTCAGTCATGATGAAAAAAAACGCATGCAAACTCTCGACCTGCTTAAAAGCCTTGATATTTCTCAAGATAATAACCTTAATAAAGTTACTGATTTAGCCTGCCAGTTATTAAAAATGCCAACCGCCTTAGTCACGCTTAGCGGCACAGAGAAACAACACATTAAGGCCAGGACAAATTTTTCCTTAACCGAAATGGAAAAAATCGGATCATTCGATCATTTTGCCGTCCAAACAGGCAACACATTGATTTGCCCAGATGCACTTCAGGATTCGCGCTTTAAAGACAGTATCTATGTTGCCCAGGCTCCCCACATTCGTTTTTATGCCGGGATACCGCTGATTACGGAAGAAGGATATTCGATCGGTACGCTTTGCGTAATGGATTATGTCCCGCGAAATTTCAGCAAAATACAACTGCGCACCCTGCGTGATTTAGCGGCCATTGTGATGGCGCTAATTGAATACCGCAACGCTATCGGGCTTATTGATGCGGTAACCATGCTACCCAATCGGCAGCGACTAATTGAAGATATCGGTCAAATGACGGATATCCATGAAAACTATCTGTTACTACTGATTGACAGTATTGATATTTCTTACGCCTATGAGATGGGGCGTTCATTAGGCATGCCAACCGTAGAAAATATTCTACGTGATATCGCCATTTTTTTACGCCTGACATTTCACAACCACGGCGGTATTTATTGTGCCGCAGTCGGCCGTTTCGCCCTGCTGGTAAAAGCCGACATGAAAGCACAAGTTCTTCAAGAACTCTCTCTCTGTGCCACACGGATTCAGGACAGTATTACCAGTCATATTCCGCTAAAGTTAGAGTTATTTGCCGGTTACACAGAATTTCAGATCCCGGTAGATGATCCTCAGCGCATTTTGCGCGAATCGATGAGCGCTCTACATGATGCCATCAATACCGACACCCGTTATCGTGCTTATAACGTAGACAGCGACAAGACTCAGCAAGTCACGTTTACGTTACTTAACGAATTATCCGATGTATTAAAAAACAATAAACCGGGGCTATATCTGGTTTATCAACCAAAATTGAATATTCATGACAATCAAGTCATTGGCGCAGAAGCATTAATTCGCTGGCATCATCCCGATTTAGGTGAAATTTATCCGGATCAATTCATTCCACTGGCAGAAGGAACGACGCTGATGCGGCCGCTGACGGAATGGGTGATCAAACAAACATCCAGACAGCTAAAAATATGGCGTCAATCGGGAATTTTATTGCCCGTGTCCATCAACGTGGCAGCCAGTAATTTTGCTGAAGACAACTTTATAGAACGCCTCATCAATATTCTTAACAATGACGGTTTAACGCCACTCGACATCCAGATTGAATGTGTTGAAACGCAGAAAATTGTCGAAAGCTCAGGAACGCTGGCGACGATTTTATCGTTAAAACAACACGGATTTGTGATTGCACTAGATGATTTTGGCGCGGGTTACAGTAATTTAAATTATCTACGAAATATCCCGGCAACTATCATAAAATTGGATAAATCGCTGATAAAAGATATTAAAACAGATAAGAACAGCCGAATTATTGTCGAGTCCATTATCAGTATGTTGCATAATCTCAACTACTCCGTATTGGCGGAGGGCGTGGAGAATAAAGAAACGCTCGATTATCTTTCCCAATTCGGCTGTGATGAAGTACAGGGCTATTATTTTTCCCGACCGATTTTGCCAGACGCATTTGCTAATTGGTTAGCCCAACATGGGGACACGCTATCCCCCAAATAATTCAAGTTTCAACGTTGCAAAACAGAGGGAACATCATGCCCCTTCTTGATAATCAACAGGACCTGAGTGACATTCGACAAGCGATAACGCTATTGGAATCCCCCTCCGTTGCGATCCAGCTTGCGAATCTGGTTGGCAGCCCTATCGAATGGAGCATATCTAAACTCCCTTCATGGGTAACAAATAAAGTACAGCGTGTGGTTCATTCTGCATTGCATAAATCCGTTGATGCCGCGTTGTACACACTTGATGATGCCCCTAAACGCGCGCCTTCGCCGAAAACCCATAAGCTGGCTGCCGCGACATCCGGTGCCGTTAGCGGTTTTTTCGGTGCGACCGGATTGTTGGTGGAACTGCCGATTAGTACCACGATTATGATGCGATCCGTTGCCGATATCGCCCGTAGTGAAGGATTTTCGCTGAGCGATTTTTCAGTCAAAGCGGCCTGCGTGGAAGTCTTTGCGCTAGGCGGAAGAAGTAAAGATGACGATGCTGCCGATTCTGCCTACTACGCATCACGTGCTGTCCTTGCCGATATGACAAAACACACGACTCGTGAATTAGTTGAGCTTGCCAGTAAAAAAGGGGTAGAAAAAACCTCAACAAAAATCACCTCATCACAGGCAGGAAAAACGTTAGCCAAGCTGATCGACGCCGTTGCCACACGCTTGGGGATCACCATCACGGAAAAAATGGCTGCGCAAATAGTGCCTATCATCGGCGCGGCCAGCGGTGCCGCCATCAACACACTGTTTATTCACCACTATCAAAATATGGCACGCGGTCACTTCATCATTAAGCGACTGGAGGACAAATACGGTGAAGAGGAAATCAAGTCAATATACGTGCAGTTAAAAGAGGGTGTAGTGGGTGTAGTTAAAGAGGGAGAATAGCTGAATAGGATGAGTCGTTGAAAGTGCAAAAAAATAGCCAGCCACCGTAAGCGGTGGCTGAGAAAGATGGCGATATGCCGTAAAGTAATTTACCCGTCGATTTGTTCCATCGCTTGCAACACCCGTTTGTCAGAGATTGGAAAAGGGGTGCCCAGTTGCTGAGCAAAGTAGCTGACCCGTAGCTCTTCAATCATCCAGCGAATCGCTTTCACGTCATCATCGTCGCGCCGTTCAGCAGGTAGTTTATTCCACCATTGTTGCCAGAGTTGCTGTACCTGCTCAACTTTCAGCATCTGCGCCCGATCGCGGTGCGCATCCTGCGCCAATTTTTCCAGCCGACGCTCAATGGCCTGCAAATAACGCAGCACATCAGGCAACCGACGCCATCCGTTTTCGGTCACAAAACCACGGAACACCAGTCCATTAATCTGATTTTTGATATCACTCAGTGCCAGCGCCATCGTCATGTCAATACGGCCTTTCAGACGTTTATTGATAGCGAAAACCGTTGTCAGGATCTGCTCCACCTGTTTTGCAATATCGACAACCGTATCATTGAGTTCCGCGCGAACTTTTTCATGCAATTGCTGGAAGGCGTCTTCCTGCCATACTGGGCCACCAAACTCCGTTATCAACTTATCAACCGCGCAGGCAATGCAATCATCAATTAGCTCAAGCACTTTCCCATAAGGGTTAAAATACAGCCCTAGTTTGGCTTTATTGGGCAGTTTTTCATGTAAGTATTTAATCGGTGAGGGAATATTTAGTAGCAATAAACGACGCAACCCCTGACGCATCACTTGCTGTTGCTGGTGCGGGGTATCAAACAAGCGAATCGCAACGCTATCCTTCTCATCGACCAGCGCCGGATAGGCTTTCACCGAATAACCGCCCCGCTTTTGTTCATAGCAATCCGGCAGATTACCAAAACTCCAGACGTGCAGATCGCCCTGCTCCAGCCCATCATCTGCAACCGCGGAAAGCGTTTGCTGAACGTGCTCTTTCAGTTGATCTTTTAGCGCATTCAGATCTTTCCCTTCACGCAGCATACGATTTTTCTCATCCACCACGCGGAAGGTCACTTTTAGATGATCGGGCACCTGTTCCCATTGCCATTCCTCTCGCGGTACCGTCACACCCGTCATAAGGCGCAATTCCCGCTCTAGTGCATCCAACAATCCTTTTTCCAGCGGCGTGGCCCGAGCCAAAAACGCCTCGGCATAATTCGGCGCAGGGACAAAATTACGGCGCATCGGCTTCGGCAATGACTTGATTAATGCGATAACCAACTCACGACGCACACCGGGAATTTGCCACTCAAACCCTTCATCACGCACCTGATTGAGAATGGGGAGCGGAATATGAACCGTAACCCCATCAGCCTCCGTTCCCGGCTCAAACTGATAGGATAACCGCAATTTCAGGCTGTCCTGACGCCAAAAATTAGGGTAATCCAGTGCGCTGACGTTATCTGCACCCTCTTTGATCAGCATACTTTTTTCAAAGTTCAGCAAATCTGCATTTTCACGGTTCGCTGTTTTCCACCATTTATCAAAATGGCGGGCAGAAATAATGTCGTGCGGCAAACGTTGATCGTAAAAAGCAAACAGGGTTTCATCATCAACCAGAATGTCACGGCGACGCGATTTATTTTCCAGTTCCTCCACTTCCGCCAGCAATTTCAGGTTAGCGCGGAAGAACGCATGATGAGTTTGCCAATCACCGTCCACCAGCGCGTGGCGAATAAACAATTCCCGCGCCAACACAGGATCAAGTTGGCTGTAATTCACCTTTCGCGCAGCCACTATCGGTAAGCCGAACAGGGTTACTTTCTCCTGCGCCATCACCGTTCCCTGCGCTTTTTCCCAATGAGGATCGCTATAGCTCCGTTTGATTAAGTGCTGCGCCAGCGGTTCAATCCATTCAGGTTCAATACGGGCAGCAATACGTCCCCAGAGTCGACTGGTTTCAACCAACTCCGCCACCATGGTCCATTTAGGCGGTTTTTTGAATAAGCCAGAGCCGGGAAAAATGGCAAAACGTGCATTACGTGCACCACTGAACTCTTGTTTTTCAACGTCCTTTTGACCAATGTGCGATAACAGTCCGGTCAATAATGCGCAGTGGATACTGCGATAGTCGGCGGGTGCACTGTTAATCGGTAACCCTAATTCTTTCACCACCTGGCGCAGTTGCGTATAGATATCCTGCCATTCACGTACGCGCAGATAGTTCAGATAGTCACTACGGCATAGGCGACGAAACTGGCTGGACGATAGCGCTTTCTGTTGTTCACGCAGATAGTCCCACAAATTGACGAATGCCAGAAAATCGGATTCTTTATCGGCGAAACGACGGTGTTTCTCATCTGACGCCTGCTTTTTATCCAGCGGTCGTTCACGCGGGTCTTGAATAGATAATGCTGCGGTAATGACCATCACTTCACGAACACAGCCCGTGTTACGCGCTTCCAACACCATTCGCGCCAAACGGGGATCGATGGGCAACTGTGCCAACTGGCGCCCTTGCGGGGATAAACGGTAGCGATCATTCTCTGTCTGCTGAATCGCGCCCAATTCTTCCAGCAGGCGCACACCATCTTGAATGTTGCGCTTATCGGGCGCTTCGACAAACGGGAAGGCGGCAATATCGCCCAATCCCAATGCGGTCATTTGCAAAATCACCGACGCCAGATTCGTGCGCAAAATCTCCGGATCGGTGAACTCCGGGCGAGATAAGAAATCCTGTTCTGAATAAAGACGAATACAGACGCCAGCGGCGACACGCCCACAGCGACCTTTACGCTGATTAGCGGATGCCTGAGAAATCGCCTCAATAGGCAAACGTTGAACTTTGGTACGGAAACTGTAACGACTAATACGTGCCGTACCGGGATCAATCACATAGCGAATGCCTGGCACCGTTAGTGACGTTTCAGCCACATTCGTCGCCAGTACGATTCGTCGACCATGATGCGATTGGAAAACGCGGTTCTGTTCCTGATTGGATAAACGAGCGTACAGCGGCAAAATTTCAGTATGAGGCAAATCTAATTTGGTCAAGGCATCGGCAGTATCACGAATTTCCCGTTCACCGCTCATAAAGATCAAAATATCGCCCGGCCCTTCGCGCCCCAGTTCATCCACCGCATCAAAGATGGCCTGTAGCTGATCGCTGTCTTCCGCATCCTCGACAATCGGGCGATAACGCACATCGACCGGATAGGTGCGACCTGATACTTCAATAATCGGCGCATTATCAAAATGACGAGAAAAACGTTGTGGATCAATGGTTGCGGAGGTAATGATCACCTTCAAGTCAGGACGTTTGGGCAACAATTGCCGCAGATAGCCCAGAATGAAATCGATATTTAGGCTGCGTTCATGCGCCTCATCAATAATCAGCGTGTCGTACTGCATCAGCAACCGATCCTGCTGGATCTCCGCCAACAGAATGCCATCCGTCATCAGCTTGACCAGCGTATTATCACTGACATGGTCGTTAAAACGGACCTTATAGCCGACACAACCGCCTAATGGCGTCTCCAGCTCAGCGGCAATGCGATCAGCAACGGTTCTGGCAGCCAATCGGCGAGGTTGAGTATGTCCGATGATCCCTCGGACACCACGCCCGAGTTCAAGACAAATTTTCGGCAACTGTGTCGTTTTCCCGGAGCCGGTCTCCCCCGCGACGATAATCACCTGATGCTCACGTAACGCATTCAGTATCGCGTCTTTTTTCTGACTAACAGGCAATTGCTCGGGATAGTTGATCGCCGGACAACTCGCTCGCCGATTCTCCACTCTCTGACGAGAAGCCTCGATTTCCCCTTCAATCTCCTGAGCAATCGCAGCCTGTGCTTGTGGGTTCCCTACCTTTACCGCCCCCTGTAAACGACGGCGCAGGCGTTGCTGATCGCGGAGCATTAACCCACTTAATTGCGCAGATAATGCATTGAGAGGTGATTTCACGTTGCTATTCCTTAATACTTTTTTATGTCACAGGGTGACCCCGGTAATCATTATTCCGGTTTATGTGCTGATCCTGATGATTTAAATCGAAATATGTTTCGGCAGGCATTATTTTCTGCAAGGCATATTACTTTCTGCTGGCATCATTTCTGCAAGGCATAGTAGCACATCACCGAACCTGCCTCTAACCAGGCGATGAACTACCTTGTTCAATAAAATCGAATAAAGCGCTCGAATATTTGAACTTTCAACCGCCATACCAGATGCATAAGATGGAACGCATCAAAGGACAGTCATACGGTGTCCGACCTCAAACAACGTAAGGAATTGGCAATGAGCAACGTTTTGGTTCTGAAATCAAGCATCCTGGCAGATTATTCCCAGTCTAACCAACTGGCAGATTACTTCAGCGCACAGTGGAAAACGGCCCATCCTGCCGATCGCATTACTGTCCGTGATTTAGCCGCTCAACCCATCCCTGTGCTTGATGGTGAACTGGTTGGCGCACTGCGTCCTTCCGATGCGCCGTTGACGCCGCGTCAGCAAGAAGCGTTAACGCTGTCAGATACGCTGATTGAAGAGTTACAGGCACACGACGTTATTGTGATTGCTGCGCCAATGTACAACTTTAATATCCCGACGCAATTGAAAAACTATTTTGACCTGATTGCTCGTGCCGGTGTGACTTTCCGTTATACCGAACAAGGCCCAGAAGGCTTGGTGAAAGGCAAACGCGCTATCGTACTGACCAGCCGTGGCGGGATCCATAAAGGTACACCAACCGACCTGCTGGAACCTTACCTGCGCGTGTTCCTGGGCTTCATCGGTATTACCGACCTCGAGTTTGTTTTCGCTGAAGGTATCGCTTACGGTCCAGATGTCGCTAAAAAAGCGACGGAAGAGGCAAAAGCACAGTTATCCCAGTTTGCTGCCGCATAAATCGTGTTCGTTCATCATTGACTACCCTGTCATTAATTTTGTGCTTTGGCTGTTCTATTGCGCGCCTCCAGGCGCGCTTTTCTTTTTCAATTCATCGCCTGCTGCATTGTCCGAACGCTCCAATAATTGTGTCGCGTCCTTATCCGCTCGAATATGTATTTCATGTTCGATCTTAACGTTCATATTGATAGTGATGGGTTCTTTCGGTGCAGCCACCTCGATACGCGGTACACAACCCGTCAGCAAAAATACGATACCGCAGCCAACGCCTACCGCAGCGGTATATCTCATGGTTTTCCCCTAGATCTATTCATTTGCCTGTTGCTCCAACGAATCCTGCAAATTATCGCCAAAACGTAAACTCCGCCACAATTGGAAAATATTTTCCTGATGGCGATAGTTGAGAATAACCTGTCGTTCTGCGCTCAGTAATGGGTTTTTCCCCTGAATTTGAGAAACCAGAGACAGTTCCCCTTCACGACTTAACTCCACCGTTGCATACGATCGCCCAATCTCCAGATAGCGCATCCAGTTAATCGCGGCACCGCTTGCCAGATTTTTACTCGCCAGTTCATCGGCCAGTTGTTTATCCAGTCGTAGCGTCAGAAAACGATCGTTAGTGAATCTTCCCTTCTGAACCAACATATCGGGATGATTAACATTCAGCGGCAGTACGCCGCTGACTCGTCCAGACATCGCAAATTGTTTCAGCTTCAATGCCGTAATTAATTCACTGAGCTCCAAACCTTTTACTGCAAATAGCGCGTCCTCACGCTGCGGTAAACGCAATGCAGAGAGACTGATGTGTCCGCCCAGCGCATCCATACTCGCCTGAGAAACTGTTAACGGTAGCTTTTCACTATACGGATAGTAACCTTGCACATCGACACGGATATCGCTCATACGGAACAGGTTATCCAGCATCGCGACCCGTAAAGTCACCGGTCGCTTTACGCCCAGTTCCCAACGCTGATTATTCAGGCGATAAGGCAACACAAAATTCACCCCATCGATTTCACCATCCTGCAACCACAGCCCGCCGTTCTCCACCACCCAATGCCCACCCGCGCTAAATCCCTGCTTTTGCGCCGCAGAAAATGCCGCCTGCGCATAAAATTGCCCGGAACGAATGTTCATTTTTAATGCAGGTGAAAGCAGTGACTGAAAAACGGTTAATGGCTGGCGCGGCCACCAGGCATTCCCTCGCAAACGCTCGCCATCCCAGCGTCCGCGTAACGCGACCGGGCCGATATTCTGCGCCTGTAACTGCCCTTTTATCATAAAATCACCGGGATCGTTGCCTTGTAATCCCAGCGTCAACAAGGTTGGTGGCAGATAGCCACCGTGACTAAAATTGACCTGCTCCGACACCAATTGCAATGCGCCCTGCACGTGTTCCCCTGAACGCGCACGCTGCCAGCGCAGCGGCTCAACAATCGTCAGTCGCGGCTGCCGGACCGTCACCAAGCCATAGGCGAGTTGATCGAGACCGCTCGACAGTTGGCTCACTTCAATTAGCGTATCCTGCCAGTGACCACGACCTGCGACATCCCAGTTGCCTTGTAGCGGCGGGAGTTGCCCTCGTCCCCAGTAGCGCCACTGCCATTGCCCTTTATCGGGCCAGAAATCCTGCGCCTGTCCATCCAGATGCAGATTGACACGTCCCCAATACCGATCGTGAGCCTTAACGATCGCTTGTAAACGACCATTTACTCCCGTTGAACTTAACCGCACGCCGGCAAGCGGCCATCGTGCTTCCTCCAGTTGGGTTTGTGGCCCCAATGCGCCCCAGGCACGCAACAATGCGCCGGGTAAAATGGATAACTCTGGATTTAATAATGAACCGCTCAACATGCCTGGCAGTGAAGCCGTTAAGGAGAGATCGGAAAAATTCGCCTGGCCGGTTAATTGAAAACGTAGCGCACTGTTTATCAGCCCGAGATTCCCTGGTCCCAGAACCAAGACGGCATTCGCCTTACCGTTATGCCCCTGCGTTAGCATATTCATTCGCGCGTCAATCCGCGTTCTTTCCAGCCCAAGTTGCCAATCTTGCAGTGTCAGGGCAATGCGCCCAGACAATGGTTGTTCGGCATAGGGCCAGCGCCAAACACCTTCCCTCACTTGAATTTGATCTCTGGTCAACACCCATGGCAACAAGGCAAGTGGCTCCTCCTCGCCTGCTGCCAATAGCGCCAATTCCCCTTGCTGCTTTTGCCAACGGATCCGCAACGAAATCGGCTCGGGTGTTTCACTGGAAACCAGTTGTCCTTCCAATTCGCCTCGCAGAGGCGCCAACGTTGGCACCTCTGCGACGTCAAGATCGCTATTAAATTGCAGGCGAATGCCATCCGCTGAGGTTGATAACATACCTTCACGCAAAACCAGATGTTGTTGATTCAATTCCGCCTGAAAAGTCAGTTGCTCCCCCTGATAACGCAGCGTTTGCAACTGATTGCCATCGGAGCTGAACTGCACTCGACCGGCATACGCCTGCCAGGGCTGGAGCGTCATTGTCCCAATTGAGATATCTACGGCAGGCAAACGCTGTTGCCATTGGGAAAGCGTGGTGGGAGGATCGGTAGATTCGGTGGTTAAATGTGCCAGACAATCACTGTTTAACGTAAGCGCATCCATATTCACCGCCCAGCGCCCCGCCTGTCGCTGGACCGTGATATTTCGCACATCGAGTAACGGGCATGTCCCGACAGTCAGCACTACGCCATCACTTTGGATACCACGCTCATGCCAAACCGGCGTGGAACGTAGCGTCAGCGTCATTTCTGCTGGCAGCCATAGGCCAGCCAAACGAGGCAACCATTGTGGCATCGCTCGCCACAAAAGAAACAGCAACAGTATTATTACTACCGCGCCGGGTAACCCGTATTTTTTCATCATTCGTGAAACGTGTGCATTTGCATTCTGATGCGATCCCGCCAAAACTTATCCCTATCTGACTGCCCGTACCGGGTAGTTAAATGGTCGAGAGTGAAATAATAGATAGCTAAATACATAGTGAGTTAAATAGTAACGCGGTTCATGCAACATAGGTGAAAATTATTCATTTTGTCACACAACGGCATATTAAATGCTTTCCAGGGACCTTCATCACAAATTAAGTTGATCTGACCGATTTTCAAACAATTTTTCGCCCTTTATGGGTTAACTATTCTTTAAGTTTAGCCGTTAATTAATACAAGCATTCCAATTTCCTGTTTAGCAAATACGTTCAGAAAACATCACCTTCATGCTTGCTTATACTAAAAGGATAGATAAATGCGTAACAATCTGCCCGTCAGTGATATCCAGTATTTATTAGATGAGAAAGCAAAGCTGATGTCGGTGACTACACCAGCCAGTCATATAACTTATGCGAACAATGATTTTATTCATGCCAGCGGCTATACATTTGACGAAATACTCAACCAACCGCATAACATCGTGCGCCATCCAGACATGCCGCCGCAGGCTTTTGCCGATATGTGGGCAACGCTTAAGGCAGGAAAAATCTGGACGGCTCTCGTCAAGAATCGCAGAAAGAATGGGGATTACTACTGGGTTAAGGCCAGTAGTACGCCATTAATGAAGGAAGGCAATGTGGCGGGCTATATGTCGGTTCGCACCCGAGTGTCACCACAGGAGATACAGCAGGCTGAAACGCTTTACCAAAAAATGAATGAAAACAAGCTACAGCACCAGCGTTTATATCAAGGATTGCTGATTTATAAGGGACCGTTAAAACTACTTAGCCTGTTTAAAATCATCCCGGTACGCTGGCGAATCAGAAGTTATGTTGCCTGCTTTATTGTCTTTCCCCTCTTTTTGCTATTCACACTGCTCCCCTTGTCGACGCCCATGCTAATACTCTTATTCGTCATATTAATGGGAGCATTGGTGACCAGTGAGCTACTCGTCACGCATTTGGCGAAACCACTGGAAAAAATTCTGCATCAGGCAATCAATTCAGCATCTGGACAGGCTGACAATAATTTTCAGCTCAATCGCGTTGACGAAATAGGCATGTTATTACGGGCGGTCAATCAATCTGGTATGAATTTTCGTACCTTCGTCGATGATGTTAATAGCAAGCTGTCAGAGCTACGATGCGCATGTAGCGCCATCGCCGCAGATAACCATACGCTAAGCCAACGCTGCGATGACACGGCACAAAGCCTGCAAAATACGGCGTCATCGATGGAACAGTTAACCGCGACGATAAAAAGCAACGCCTCCGCCTCTCTGTTAGCAACACGCTGTGCAGAAGATGCAAATACCGCGGTTGATGCCGGAGAAAAGGCCGTCAGTCAAGTAACCGACAACATGGTGACAATGACCGACTCCAGCAAGGCAATTACCGAAATCATCAATGTATTGAATAACCTGGCGTTTCAGACCAATATTCTGGCGTTAAACGCCGCCGTCGAAGCCGCACATGCGGGAGACCAGGGGCGAAGTTTCGCCGTTGTCGCCGGTGAAGTCCGAACGCTATCCCAACGCAGCGCTCAAGCGGCAAAAGATATTGCGAGCATTATCGAAACCACCATCACCAATATCAATACCAGCTATAAATTGGTTAATCACACAAGTCAGTCAATGAATCATATTCTTACGCAGGTTCAGCAAGTCTCGCAGCTAGTCAACCAAATCAGCCTGGCCACCCATGAACAATCGCAGGGATTAGGGCAGATCAATGACGCCGTCAATAATATTGATGAACTGACTCGTCAGAACACAATATTAGCTAGCCACTCCAGCGCAGCGATTAGCAGTCTTGAACAGCAAATTACCACGATGTCAGAAGCCGTTTCCGTATTTAGCCTCCCCCGTTAATTTCAATGTTTCGTCTTGCAAACCGTTACTGTGCTGTCAGGTAACGGTTTGTCTCTTCGGTATTCTCTGATAACTTAATCTGAGGATTTTTCGGAGAAAAACGTCATGAAATTGGCAATCTACAGCACTAAGCAATATGACCGTAAATATTTAGAACTGGTGAATCAGCACTTTGGCTATGAGCTCGAGTTTTTTGATTTTATGTTGACATCACGTACGGCTAAAACGGCAATGGGCTGTCAGGCAGTATGTATTTTTGTGAATGATGATGGTAGCCGAGAAGTATTAACTGAACTGGCGCAGTTAGGTATAAAAACGCTGGCGCTCCGCTGCGCGGGTTTCAACAACGTGGATTTAGACGCAGCAAAAGAATTGGGAATTAAGGTTGTCCGCGTGCCAGCCTATTCACCTGAAGCCGTCGCCGAACACGCCGTTGGACTCATGTTATGCCTGAATCGTCGTATTCATCGCGCTTACCAACGAACTCGTGACGCTAACTTTTCGCTGGAAGGATTAATTGGTTTCAATATGCATAACCGCACCGCAGGCGTTATCGGTACGGGTAAAATCGGTATTGCAACCATGCGTATTCTCAAAGGATTTGGTATGCATCTGCTGGCGTTTGATCCTTATCCTAATCCGCAGGCTCTGGAGCTTGGTGCTGAATACGTCGATCTAAAAACCCTCTACGCCCGCGCCGATGTAATTTCATTACACTGTCCGCTTACGCCTGAAAATCACCATCTGCTTGATGAGGCTGCATTCGCACAAATGAAAAATGGCGTAATGATTGTTAATACCAGTCGTGGCGGATTAATTGATTCACAGGCCGCGATCGATGCATTGAAGCAGCAAAAAATCGGTGCGCTAGGTATGGACGTTTATGAAAATGAGCGGGATTTATTTTTTGCCGACAAATCAAACGACGTGATTCAGGACGATGTTTTCCGCCGCTTATCTGCATGCCACAACGTGTTGTTCACCGGACATCAAGCCTTCCTGACGGAAGAGGCGCTCATTAGTATTTCTCAAACCACGCTGCAAAACCTGAAAGAAATCAGTCTGAATGATCCCTGCGCGAATTTACTGAACCCTTAAGTCGCTCTGCGGTAGTGTTGTGCTACCGCAATCATTTCATTAACCGGCCGGGCAAGTCCCATTCATTACGGCACGTTCATCGCAGCGCTTGCCGTTCGCCAACTGGCAGGTTCCAATATTCGCACCATCCAACTGTCTGGACATCGCCATCGTTCCGCCAATCAATGTGCAGTTAACATCCAGCGGCGTGCTACTTTTCAGTAATACGATCGAATTTTTATTTTCATTTAATTCAGCACGCTGTTTATTCTCTGTCGTATTTTTTTCACCATTACTACAGCCTGCTAATAACAACACCGCCACAGTCAATAACCATTGGTGTGATTTCATTCTCTGGCCCCAAATCATGTGGATGACAGAATCCGGCACAATATATTGCACCGGACGATATTTAATACACTCGTCATACTTCAAGCGACCTACGCCTTGTCCAAAACGTTAACGTTTTGTCCTGAAACTTGAAGTATGGCTGGTTCTCATCACGCCTCACCCCCATGGGAGTGGGGCCGTGTTGCTCATATACATAAACACCCCAGCGAGCAGGGCAATAATGACAGTCAAGATAATCGATAATCTCAAAATGTCCTCACTTTAATACTGAAACTTTATATACTACCACCAGCCAAAATAACTACCGATACCCACGATAATAGCGATAACGATCAACACTATCGTTGTCTTACTCATAACATTACCCGGAAAAATAAAGATTTTCCGATCATACCGGAATTGAGGCTATCGTGCTGCCTTAAACGACGCCAAAGTGAGGCCAGGAACCAAAACGATCTGGTATTCGTCGTCGTAATCCGTACCATACGCGCCATACTTAACATTGTGCAGTGAACCCATTTGCCCCTTTTGGGTGTAGGACTAAAACTGAAATGCCTGAAAATCAAACACGTAACAACAAACAGCAATACAACCTTAATAAGATTCACTCTGAAATATAAATAACTGAAATTCCTATATTTTGTTTATATTTCAGAGTGTTAATTAATTGAGGTTATTACCATAAGATACCATTTCCACCCAATAATTTGCCCCTTTTTTGCCCTTTTCTTCCTGTTTTGCCCCTTTTTTTGCCCCTAATTTAAGGATAAATATGCCATCTGTAGCCTTCATTATCTGCCTAATTCTGGCAGCCGTTATGGTGACCATTCACCCAGTATTTTCAGTCCCATTTATCATCGCTGCGCTCCTGATAACCGGTAAGTGTCGAATGGATCTGGATAGTAATACCAGCATCATTCTCGGCATTACCGGTTTTCTGTTTCTCCTGGCTCTCTTAGTCGTTATCAGAAACTGGTTGAAATGACACTATCGCTCAAAATACGGGTGTACACGTTTTACCGTCTGCTGAACCAGCATATTCCGTTTTGCCATTAGGCGATCAATACGTTCCCGCTTCTGGTCTGCCGTTAAGATACGATCAATCCGGGTCAGCTCAATTTGGTCATTAAGTTGTTTCACCTGCTTTTGCGTTGCAGTAAATGCCTTACGCTGCGATAGCACCGCCCGGTTATCCTGCAACAGCTCGTTGGCATCATCCTGACGCCCCTGTTTGCGATAGGAGTTTATCGTGCTGTTAATCTGGTTGACCTCCGTCATCATGCGATAAAAATCCTCAGTAAATTGAGTCGATTTCGCAGGATCGGCACCACGGGCGAACGCTTTAATGACAGGCATTTCATCCAGTCGCAGAGATGGAGACGCGCCATTATCGCCCATATTACGCATGATAATGTTAGTCGCGCCGAGGATGTATGAACCCAGCGTGCCGGTATATCCGGTAATAATATGATCCAGCATTTTAGGTGACAGATTGGTTGCTTCACCAATTTCACGCATGATCAGGCTGGTTTGATCGTTAAATCTGGCTCCGGCAATGACGTTCTTGTCTGCCATGTTCTCGATCGGTCCACCTTTGAAGAAATCGTAATTAACATAAGCTTCAGCAATTGGCATCGCTACTTGCGGTATAGGATTAAACGCCATGGTTTCCATGAAATTATGGGCCATTAACTTTCCAAACTTTACAGGACTATCTTTTCCACCCAATGCACGAACAAAACGTTCAGGTATCGTTGCCGAAAGTAAACCTATCTCGAATGGTTTCGGGAAACGAATATGCTGACCGCCAGGCAACCAGACATGCCAATAGGCGTCTTTATCCCAATCAGGCAATTCTTCATATTCTTTCCGCTCCCAATTAAATGCCAACAACGCCAATGACGCAGCCATGATGTAACCACTTCGTTTTAGTACCTCTTGGGGATTATCTTTAATTGCTCGACTCAGTTTACTTAACCCCTGCATCCTTGCATTAAAGAACGGCAACATATCACTGAGGTTAATCATCAAATTGCTGGCCCCCATCATGCTGAAATCCATTAAATCCCGAGATTCAAAAGCAGCCTGCGCTTTACTCTTGCCCGCCTTAATTGCCGCATCATAAGTAGCAATACGGTTAGCATTCTCTGCCCCTTCACTAATCTTCCTGTATTTCTCCAGTCCAGCCCCGATTTTATCCATCACCTCTTTGCTGCTTCGCACAATTGATGACTCAAATTCACTGATTTGGCTATCGCTGTATCCTTTCCGACGCAGCACTCTACGAATATTGGAAGCCGTGCCTGCTGGATCGTAAACGTTGGAATAACCACCACCAAATGTCGCACCAGCAAACATCATGTCTATCAACGTATCATCGGTGCGCATGGCTTTCTTTAGTCCCTGCCATGAGGAAATCACAGGTTTGAACCCGTCTTTATTAATCGCCCAAGAATGGACGGCATCACGCATAAAGTTACGGATAATAAAGTCTGGCATAGAGGTGGTGCCGATGGTTAACACTCGCTTTGCCTGCCGTGCAGCACGCATAAATAGAGAGTTACTACGCTCCAAGTCGATCATCGTGAAGGCACGGTAAAGGTCGGGATCGTTAACTTGAACCAAGTGTTCTTGTCCATCCATGTAAACCTTAACCACGTTTTTCCCAATGCGCTGATAGTCCATCTTGTTCGGACTATCAATGGCTTCCAGCATATCCGTATCAGCCAGATTCGTGACAGAACGGCGCATAGCCTCATTCTTCATCGACGCATCAACTGATTTGGCAACATAGTTGAACAGGTTTTCAATCGGGTCTTTAATGGTGAGCTCGCTACCTTTCAACTTGCGGATCGTGCTGCTCTGGTTGGCAATGCCGCGAGTCGTCCACGGACCATGTGTTTCACCATTTTCCGCTTCACGATAGTAAGGCAGATACCAGGCATCCTCCCATGTTGCCCGACTCTCAGGATCAATCAGCCCCATATCCTGCTGCAGGTCGATAATAGACTTGATGAACGCATCGTATTTTACCTTCTGATCCGCAAACAGTTTTTCATTGCCGCGATTCAGAGACTTCATGTAGGTAATTTCATCAGCGGTAAAGTTATTCTCCTTACCCTCTGCCATTAGGCGCTCGGAGCGGTGGCCTGCGATCCACTTGAGGAAATTTTCACGATGGTTACCAAGTCCATCCAGAATCCCCATTAAGGAATCTGCTTTATCTGTGCCGGGAAGGCGCTCAGTGATCCCCTCATTTTTGTTATAGCGAACCAGACCATGTTCCAGAACTGCCGCCGTCACCGAACCAGACCCCGCAGCCATACGCGCCGCTGTGTAGCCGGAAACCATCGCATCAGACTTACCTGCCGCATCCTCTGCGTATTTTAACGGTGCCAGACCGTCAAAGGTTTTCGTGTTCAGTTTGCGGAAGGTTTCTTGCCACCATTGCTTCAGTTCTGATCGGTCCTTGTCAGCAGCCATCTGATAGAAGTCTTTAGCTTTATCAAACCAGCCCTTTTCAACGTTGAAGCCCATTTTACGGCTGGTTTCAGCATCCATTGCTGGATCACCAGAGCGTGAGTACAGCGTCTTGTTCTTGCGGATATCAGAGGAAGAGAGTATATTTTTACTTGATTCTGCGGGGTCGCCCTCCTTGGGCAATTGAAGCCCCTGTGAGTATCGGCGACTGGCAGAGTCTAAACCCTGATAAGAACGCTCCTCCTTGGGCAATTGGAGCCCCTGCGAATGAGGGTTATCAGGGTTTTCTTTTTTGCGACGATATAAAGTTAGACCTTCCCTCTCCATGGTTTTGATCTTCTTGCCTTCCTCTGTTCCATAAACCGAAGCAATCCTATTTACCTCGATACGTCGCTGCGCTGCGCTCATATGGACCGCTGAAACAACAGGATTTCCGTTCATATCATTTGCTTCAAGCAAAACAACGACCGCATTATCCTGTGTGGCTGAGCGATATACAGCGATGGGATCGTGCATAAGTTCAGGAAGATTCTCGATCACCGATAAAGGCACATCATGCTTCACCCCATTGGTGGCTTTGCGCACGGTATCACGGTTAATAAACATATCCAGATTAGGCGCACCCAACGCCCTCAACACAGGTGGTGTTCTGCCTAATTTCACCGACACATCACCAGACTTCAGCGACCGCATAGCGTGATCAAGATCGGCACGGTACTGATTCGCTTCTTGTGGTAGTGGCTTCAGCGGATCAACGTTATCGTTGCTCTGGGAATAAAGCGCATCGGCACGCGAGAACGTATCTTCATACGCACGAGTACCTGGCTGTTCATTGGCGTACATGGCCGTCTTCTGGAACCGCCCGGTGATGGTGCGCAAGATGCCGCGGATCTCAGCAGGAGTGACATTGGTATTCGGGCTGATGATACCCGCCCGTCGTAACGCAGCCGTCAGCATCGCAACAAACCGATCCCATGCAGCCCCTACCCCAGTTAGTTCCGTGCGTTCGGCCATATGTGCCAGAAACTCATTGGCTTGCGTTTCCAATGACTCCTGTCCGTAGGATTGCTCTACTTGCCGCCAAACGTCTTGAATGGTTTTGTTTGTGCTGTTGCGGGTAGCATGTAACACCCGCATGATGCGGTCGTATTCCACGTCACCGATTACTGACGCTAAGCCATGGTGCGCAATCACTTCATGACGCAGCTTGGCACGCAGTTCACGGGCGTTTGCGATGTTGTCTGCAATGACAATCACACGGCTCAGCTCCGGCTGGTAAATAGCATGAACTGTGCCGAATTCTGCAGGAATTCCGTTAGGCATCATCGCAGCAGCTTCGGCCTGCGTCTGCACCGCTTTCACCTTAATCTTGGCCGCGCCGTTCAGATGGGAAACAAAGCCGTCCGCTGCAAGCTGTACGCGGTCGCGCAACATACCCGTTTCAGGCTTGCTACCATCACGGCTAAAACTACCATCGTGAATGATGTTGCCATTACCGATATCAGTGGCAGAAACAACAACGCCCCCAGATTTGGAGGCGTTGTTGCGGGAATATAAAGCTGTTCCCTTATCGGTTTCTCTGGTTTTTAGTGTTCGGAGAAGCTTATCGAACGCTTTCCGGATCCCACCGTCCAGTTCATCTTTTGTTGGGTAGGCGTAACTTTCTGGATCGGTATGTTCATCAGCTTTGCGGATATTGACCAGATAGTCATTGCTGATCCCTTTACTTGAAGCCTTATCCTGAACATAGCGTTCAAAGGCTCGCGCTGATAACTCGGTCACCGTAGACCAGTACGGTTTACTGCGAACGCCATCTAGCGTTAATGAGCGCCCAACCATACCACTGTTCCGCACGGCTTCAACGGCATCGCCAAATGCGGCATAAACTTCCGTCCTAACTGGGTAAGGCGCTGCGACCAACTTACCATCTTTCATTACGCTACCGCGCCGCAATGTTGATGACATGAAGCTATCTCCACGTCCCTTATTTTCGTAACCATTTCGATCCGCCTGGCCGAAATAGTTATCAAGCGCATGGAACCACTCATGAGCCAACGAGCCAGCTCCTTTTCCTTTAGTGAGGTTGATAACCACTTCACCTGGTTCATAGTGCGCCTTCGCGCTATTGGAGCCGCCACGGCCTCGCGCACCAAACGCAAGTCCAAGTTCACCATTTAACGACAACGCTTTAGTAGGAAGGCCGATAACTTCAGCCATATCACTCAGCGCATCGAAAGCATCGTTAAGGTCAGCCTGTCGCCGGGGACCTTCGACGTAATTACCGAACTGAACGCCACGAAAACCAAACTCATTACCAAACTGTTCCGGCGTAACATTACCGTTACGTCGTTCTGGCCCGACTCGTTTCTGATTCTCAGGGTTACGCTGCTCGTCACGGGAAATTTTACGGAGTTTCTCAAGCTTCGCTTCTAACTCTGGGCGATTACCGTTCAGATACTCACGTGCTTCTGAGTTATTTTTAAACCCAGCTTTTAACGGTAGTACACGTGTACTGCCTTTATAACCAAGGAAAATTTGACCATCGGCACGACGCCGGAAAATTTCGATTTTCGACTGTTTGGCGCTTCCTTCGGTTGAAGGTACGTTGATCTGCTGTTCAATATAGGCTTTTGCTTTTGGCAGGAGATCTGCCAGCGTATCAGCATTCATCCCGCGAATAGATTGTCCATTCGCTGTTTCCAACTCATAAACAGTCTTACCCTGTGGATACGATTTCCCTTCATACATAGAGTAATGCGCAGAGTTAATGCGATACTTTGCTGCATCTTTCATTTGACTCGGTTTAAATTGAGAAACCAAATCGATGGTATCCGCCACTTTCGATAAATGTGGTCTTGAGCGCATATTGCTGCGGAAGTCATCAAAAGATACTCGCCCATTCAATAAGTCACCAGCAACAGACTTAACACTAGATACCGTGTTCGACCATGAAGTAAGGCGATATTGTGTACTAGGTTTATTCGGGATCTGGGCACGCAGTACCGCCAACGATGCCAATACGTCACTACCGATCCCTCCATCTGCCATTTTTTCGTATTCAGGATGCGGAAACACTTTTGATAATGGCTGAGAACGGATATCGTCAGGACTAGAATGCTCTTCCATGGCGCGAGAAAATTGCCCCCAGCGATGTTTTGCCGCCCCCTGCAGCTCTTCACCAAAATCGCTGATGCGTTCATGCTGATTATTCTGCATGTCTCGTTTGGCAATCAGATGAGCGGCAAAATCATGCTCCGTCTTTGTCACGTTATAGAGATCGCCATCATCAGAAACAATCCGGTACAACGTCTTTGACTTTCCATCGCCAGATGTTTTCTGCA
Source organism: Pectobacterium hainanensis (assembly GCF_046237015.1). Lineage (NCBI taxonomy): Bacteria > Pseudomonadati > Pseudomonadota > Gammaproteobacteria > Enterobacterales > Pectobacteriaceae > Pectobacterium > Pectobacterium hainanensis. The sequence goes on along the minus strand of NZ_JBJYIN010000007.1, from coordinate 10,753 downwards.
CGTTTTCTGGATGCCATCCACGATCCACCATACGCTGAACGGCTTCAGATCTCGTCACTGGGCGATCAAACTCAGTATAGTGAACCATTTCCTGTAACGTTTTATCAGCTTTCCCGCGTTGCATGGGGCTGAAAGTCTGAGCATCAAGAAACTCGTCAATGGGTGCCCGTTTCGTTGCCTCAGCCGTATCTTTCTCTTTGCGTTCCGCTTCATGCTTGGTGCGGGATATTGCATTGCTTTCATCCCGATCGGCCAGTCGATCAGCGTAAGATATCGCCTCCTCACGAGTATCAAAAAGTTTCGGTGCCATCTTGATTGGGCTATTGGGTTGTGCCTGAACCGCCCAAGCCTTTACTTTCTTGCCCGTATCGCGGCGCGTTGCGTCAACAGGAAAGAGTGGATAACCACGGTGATTGATTTCACCGTCGTCTTGTCGTCCAACAGGTTGCTCAACTGTAGTAGGACGCGGAACATCTGAAGGTAATCGCACCGCATAACCGCCATCAACCTTTTCTACTGTAGCCCCTGGCATCTTGCCCCACTTGGAACGCTCCGCCAGGTACTCGCTAGAGAATGGTCGATCTTTATAATAAAACTTCAATTGCCCGACCGGTTCGCCACGGGCATAGGCTTCTGTCTGAGCATCAATAGGGACATTGCCAGCTCGCTGGCGATTATCGGGCAGAGCAATGGATGGATCACTGGCTCCCATAGCATCTGTAAATTCCCGATTCTGCCGCTGAGTACGAGTTTCCCCCTCAGTAAACTGCGGCGGCTGCGCCGTCTGCCCTTCATCAATAGTCGGCGAACCAGCAAAAATAATGTTCTTATCTTCAATTGAATTACTGGGAGTGACTTCACCGTCATACGTTTGATTGGCGCGGCCGACTTCACGACGATCAACACTCTCACGTTCGGCAGGGATAAATTGCTGCCCTTTCACTTGTTGACCACCGTCAAACTGTGGGCCGGTTCCTGCTTGTGATTCATCATTTACAGGCGATCGAATCTCGCCTGGCATAGCGATCACAGATGTTTGCCCCGGAGCGGGGAGGCGTGGACGACGTGCGGCGATAATTCTTTCAGCCTGCTCTAACGCCTCCAGTTCTTGCGGTGAATAGCCCTGATCGCCTTGCTCAATCTGCTGGCGAATAAGTTGTTCAGCGGTAGGTGAATCTTGTTGCTCTGCAAGTGCCTGCTGCACGTCACTGTCTTCGGCAAATCCCTGAATGCGCGGATCTTGTCGGAGGTAGGCAGGCGTATCACGGAATTCATCAATACGGCTTTGTGGCGTTCCAGAAACGTTATCGGGATTGAACTGTGGGTTATCTGCACCGCTAGTAACAGAAATCACAGGACCACCATCACGCCATTCGCCCGTATAGCCAGGAGGTGGTGAATCATCCCCCATTTTGACTACAGGGATAGATGAACCGTTACCATCGGGGGATTCTTGCCCGGTTGACTGCCATTCGGGTACATCAACCTGTGCTGTCTGGGGACCTCCATCAGAAGGCGTATCGTTCTGCGCTGGTTCCGGTTGTTGGCTGGTTCGTCGTCCACGAATACCACCCACGGCGCCAATTGTTCCCCCCATTCCCATACCGACAACAGCATTGTTTGCCCCAACTTGAACAACATCCTTCATCGGGTCAATATCCTGTCCGGCTTTATCAATAAGCTGTCGGTTTTGTACGTAACGCTGACTTGCCCCTTGAGCAAACTCAGTAACCCCCTCTGCGGTCGCCCCCGTAGCCATTCCTGATAAAATACCGGAAGTAGCTGCTTTGCCAGACAGCAACTTCAGCAACGTATGATCCCCTAGTGTTGACGCCGCTATATTAATGGCTAACAAACGAGGATCGGCGGTCACCGCACTGGCCGCTTGGTCTGCTACCTGATTTCTGGCCAGTTCTAATTTTTGGGTATCGGACAAACCGCTGTTGTTTGGGTCAGTGTCGATAGAACTAAATGCCGACTGGAAGGTAGAACTTTCCATTAGCTCATTGAACGGCAAGCTATTAATCTGCTCACGCATATCAATACCGCCCTGACCTTGAGCCGTTCCGGTCATGGTGCCAACGAATGCCGTTTTCCCCGCTACAGCAGCGGCACGATCTGCGGTTTCTTTCGCAATCTGCCGAGCGGCTTCTTCCGGCATCGTTTTGCTCAGCCGGTTAAAGGCTGCTCGTTCTGCCATTTCTCGCGTAGCATTTGCCCCTAAACGCGATACCCCACCAGCAGTAATGAGTTGGGCAATAGTTGGAACAGCATTAATTAACCAGGCATCTTTATCAAATAACCCTTCTCCTGCTTTAAAATTTCCATCCTTATCACGCTCAACAAATTGCATTGATGCGGCTTCTTTAGCGCCATCACTATAAGTATCTTTGATTGCTTTTGAGGCGCTACCAGCCAGATCACCAACTTTTTCGATCGCCGCATTACCAACGGATGATAAAGGATTGCCTGCGTTATCACGCATCACCTGCATCATTTCATTGCTAAGGCCAAGCGGATTAGGGTTTTCTGCCGCTGTCTCGGCGGCTTTTTGGTCGAGAAACTGGTTACCGGCACGAAACATCTCACTACCGGCGTTAATCATATCGAGCGGCGCAGCGACAATGGACTTACCGATATCGCCTAGGGTAACACTAGGATCTTTCAATGCTGTTTTGCGCCCAGCTGCTTCACGAGCCGCTTTAACTTGTCCCCAATCAAAACCAGAACCGCTAGATTCATTAGGTTGCCGGATATTAAGCGCTTCACGGTTGCCATTTGTCACTTGCTCTTCCGGGCGTTGCTGTTGTGGATCGTAAGCCATACTGACTCCAAAATTTGGACATAAAAAAACCGAGTCCGCTTTTTAGGGCGTAACTCGGTATCTTTGGGGAATTTAGCGCGTATTGAGTTCAGAAGGAAGTGGTGCAATTTATGCCACACATCAATAAAGAATAAAAACAGCCAGATACTCCCTTTATTTTATTGAGATAGGTGTCTACGCTCATATCGCCGCTATTTTGGCGGACTACACACGCAAGGATTTATTAATGAAAAAAGTATTTGCTTTGCTTTTCGTAATGCTGACTCTGGGATCATCATTTCAAGTGATGGCTGGTTCTGGGCGCTGCCAGCACGATTCAGATACAGCAGCCGATGGTTCACGCTGCGGCGGGCGTTCTGCTGACTCTCGCCCTGGTGGTCGTTAATCGCATTAGGCGCAGCAATGCGCCTATTCTGTTACTTCCCAGTATAATATGGCGGGTATGCTGGCGGCGCAGGTTGATTACGTTCACGTAGCTGGTTAGCAATAGCAGAATCATTATTTTGCGATGCTGGCTTTTGTCCCTGTGGCACCTTGGCCCCTGATGCTGACTTTTTATACTGAGCAAAAAACGCCATATCTTCAGGGTTTTTCGGATCAGGCGCCTCACCAAACTGCTGTTGATACTCTTGCGCAAAAGCTTGGAATGCGGGGTCCTGTTCAGCACTTTGAGTTGTGGATTGCCCATACGACTCCATCACCTGCTGTTCCAACCGGTCATATTGAGCATTAATTCCGGCGGCTACCTGTGGGTCTTGTGCCATCGGATCAGCCAATGCTTCCGCTTTCGCCTTGCGTACATCCAGCAAGTCTTTGCGCAGCCCTTTTGCTTCTTCACGTACTGCCGCCTTATCTGGCGGATTAACCATGTCATTAAGGAATTTCGCACGACCACCGTAATTTAGTTGGCCTACCATCTGACTGTAACCTCGGACCTCTTCCATAAGTCGAGGCAACGCGATTGGTGCAATGGTGTCATTCGGATCCGTTGAACCAAAACGGGTCATAGGTTTGAGTGCAGTAGAACCATCCGTATACGTAACTTTCAGCGTTGGAATGACGCCCTGACCATCTTCTGTTAATCCGATATGTCCTAGCGCCTTTGCCTTAATTGTTTTACCCGTCTCAGGGTCTTTATCACCAATCCCTCGCTGTATACGTACAGATAGTACATTATTCATCACACTGATCGCTGCCGGATCGTTATAGTCCATATCACCATTGAGGACTGCAGGCATAATACGGTTAATTTCTGCAACATTCTTAAGAGCCTGTTCACCAATAAAACGCTTAGGATGCATTGGGCTATCAGCCGAGATTTGATTGATTAATTCGGGATCAACATTCCCGGTTTTATCCAGTTGATCGTAGAACATTTTGATAACTGGCATTTCATCCTGAATTCGCTGTTGCCGCTTCTGTTCATTCATCTGAAAATCAAGCCGTCGTTGTGCGAGGTTGTTGCTTTGAGCTTGTAGTGCGTATGAGCGATCGGCGTTTTTAGCATTTAGCGTATGCGTTAGCCCCCACTGCTGATCACCGACTTTATCCCGCTCAACCTGCCTCTGAAAATCACGTAAACCCGTTTCTTTACTGTTATCAAATTGCGCCTGAGCTAATCCAAACCGACGATCATCATTCTGCTGTTGCCGGTCCATCATTAACCGCCGCAACTCTGATTCCTCTCTGCGTTGTAACGCACCATCCATTGTATTAAATCCGGCCAGAAAACCTTCTGCCGCACCCCTTAAATCCGCCATAATTCCCCCAATTACGAAAATAATGATCCCGCGATCAACCCAACAGCAGCGCCTATCCCCATACCAATTGGACCGCCCCAAGTTCCGTAACTTGCGCCGATCGCCGCTCCGCCAGCTGCACCCATTCCCGCCATTGAACCTTTCATCTGATTTGCAGCAGCTTTCTGCTGTGCCTTTAACGACTCATTAGCTGCTTCGCGCTGTTGTTCAAGCTCAGCATCCTGTTGCATACCTTGCATTGCCTGTTGCCGCGTTTGAGCCGCAATATCAATTAACCCGTAACCCATTATGTTTCACTCCCGATGTTGAGTAGTTCGCGCAACCCAGTCGAACCACCCGTCAAGATGCTCATTTGCCGATCGGTTTCCGCATCGCGAATACCGTTTTTCGCCCCAGCGGTGGCAAGTGCAGACTTCAGCCCTAAGCCGTTATCGCTTTGATTGGTTTGCTGAGTTGCTCCATATCGAGCCTGCTGATTAGCCGAGCCAACCGTAGCCGTATTCAACGCCTGTTGCTGTGTGGCATCTGCCCGCGCCAGTTGGTTATTCATAAGCTGGCCACTGGTCGATAGCTCCATTAGACTCTGCAACTTTGGGTAATAGCGCTGTTGCCAGTCTGCGTATTGTTTGCGCGTAACGTCAGCAAACGTATCCGATGCGTATCCCATCCTATCCCCCGATACCTCTAAAGTTTGTGCTCATGAATGGCGTATCTGATACGCCAAACACACCATTGGAGCCGCCTCCCGTTGGAGCTGGCGTTTTCTTCGATAAGCTGGACAATCCATAGCTTGCTAATGCGCCACCAACCGCGCCAGTCAATGCTTGCTTTGATTGTTGTTTTGCTAAGGATGATTCTGCGTCAGATACCGCTTTTCGCTGTGATGCGGCAGCGATGCTTTGAAAGCCTTGTAACGCCTCCGCTTTCTGCCCCGACCCCATAGCCTGAATATCTTGTAAGCCAGCAACATACTTATTTTGCTGGTCTGTTTGAGAACGATTTGTCGCATCAATCGTGCCGGAGACTTGATCGGTTGCAACATCATTCAGCGTCGACTGAAATTTGCCACTACTCGGATCGACACCCGCAGAGGTAAGGCCATCTGAAGCCTGTCGCCGAACCTGCCCAAATGCTTGCTGATACCCCAGGTTGACATCACCAGCAATGCCGTCGTATTTCTGCTGATCGTTAAGCCCATCGACTTTATCCATGAATATATTTTCATAGGGCTTCAACTCGTTCTGATAGAGATCCCACTGCTGCCGCGCAACGTCCGCCGCCGCACGTTGTTGCGATGTTTCCTTTACCTCTGTACTTCCACCGCCACCTTTGCCCATTTTTTACCTCACACCGATATTTTGAATTTCATTAACCCAAACTCATCAGGTAAACGCTCAAATCCAAGCCGCCGCGCCACCCGGATGAACCCTTTTCTTACCGTGTAGAATTCAGCCCAACGCCCACCTGCCATACGCGTTAACTCCCGAACGTGAGGGAGCCAGTAGGCCAATGCATCTTTTCTTGTGCTGACACCTAGCCACACCACTACATACGGAATGCCGTAATAGCTTCGAGGTCGAAGAACAATTCGCGTATCATCCGTCCCAAAGCAAAACGCCTGCTTTTTACGGCAGGCGCTCTGGATGTTGGCTATTAAATTTGGTTCTCTGCTTTCTATAGAAACTCGGTTAAGTAACTCGGCCAATATTTCCGACATATGTTAAACTCAACTTAATCATTAAAACTTCATTACTGTGAACACAACTTGTGATGGAGAATCGCCCCAGCGATTACTTGTTATTATTAACTCTTCATTAGCTGGAATTGTGCCTATTGCTATCGCATTATTATTTCTCCCACCACCTCCTGAAGCAGACATAACATTATTTCCATTAAAGTAAATATTTACGCCGCCATTGTTAGCATTAGTTGCAAGTACAACCGGAGAAGAAAAAATTCGCCTTATAAAGGGCTGGGCTGTTACCACAGTTTCAGAACCAATAGTATGTATTGTTGGTTTAACAATATCCCCTTGCAAATCTTCGACATAAACTTTCCCTCTAAACTCTCCATCTTTAGCATAAACTGTTCCACGAAATACCCCATCCTTTGCATCAACAGTTCCAGAGAACGATCCAGAAGTAGCGGTTATTTCACCCTCAACTTTTGCATTTTTAGCCGTCATATTACCGTTCTGATCAACAGTAAAATTACCACTCTCAATACGCGCTGTTTTTATATATGGAGAAACAATTTCAACTCCTGCTTTCACTTTGTCAGCAGTAATTTCTTGTGCAGCCAATATCTTGATCACAGCCTCTCTAGCAATCAGTTCATCAATCACTACTTTGCCATCAACGACCGCAAAAGGTATGGCATACGTATTTTTGTCATTAGGATTATTGGGATCGTAAATAAAGAACTGATTGGCGGCGACGGCTACCTGAGAAACCACATGACCACTCGCATCTTTACCCGCAACGATACCAATGCCTACAGAGATATCCCCAGCCTGTGCTTTCGCACTCCACATCGCCTGATATGCTTCGGAACCATTTTTATCAATCTCAGTAATCGCTTTTGCGTTTACTTGCACTGCCGAGCTATTTTCTTTGGTCGTTGCTTCAACTTTTTCAATGCGTTCTGCTGATGATGAAAACCGCTCGGATACCGACTGCGATAATTCCCTGACTGCTGACGCATTGGTTTCTGATGACGTTTCAACATCGGTTACCCGCTTTGCCATCGCTTTGTTTTGATCATTAACCGTGTTCGATAATGTTTTTATTCGTGAATCAACATGTCCAATATTTTCCCGATTCGTTTCTATGTCTTCATTAAGAGATTTGATTAACGGAGACTCGTTTAGTTGCTCCTGAATAACTTCAATGATGGCGGCAGGATCGGGATGTGTTTTCGCATACGTACCTTTTGAATCATTAAACGCCCCCGGATCGCCCAACGAATTAACGTGTCGTATCCAGTAATATCCTTCCCAGTCGGGATCGACGGGGTCACCGTAGACCCCTGCGGCAGAACTGGCGATCAACACTGCATTTGCCAGATTATCTTCATGAGAGCGATAGATTTCTGTCAGCGAGCGACCGCGATAGTTAGGCATATCCCACTCAAGCAGCACGTAAGCAAACCCACCTGTTGCCTTAAAGTTCGTCGGTTTAGTTGGCTTTTGTACGCCACCACCAGAATTAGAGCCCCCCGAACCATTACCCGGCGTCAACGTAACCTTACCGCCGCCCAGTTGTCGCAAGTTTGCCAGCCCAAGATTGGCTAACTCGCCATACGTCACCGCACGATTACGCCCGTCACCGCGCTGGCCCGTCAGCGTTTCTATATTTTCTAATACTGTGGACTGATCCTTACCGGCTCTGAATTTAGCACTCATGCAGGCATCTCCTGCATCGATGTAGTCAATGTGATACGGTCTATTTGAACGCTACCATAAACTTCTATTTGCCAGCGTTTACCACTCAGCGATGGAAGTTTTAATAATGGCTCTCTGAGGCTACCTGGTGGCAGGTGCAGAACTGATCGGCCATCAACATGAAGAATGACCCCGACATGCGCTAATGCATCACTCATGACTCTCAAGCATGAGAATGCGGTGTTGGCCGGTGCTAAATATAGCTTTGAGCGCCAACGTGTGTTCAGGTTTAACGGACCATCATTCAGCGTGTAGAGTTGCCGCTCTTTGATGATGTAAAGCGTATCGCCTGCAGGGTCGTTATAAGCCGAATCAAATGGTGTGGTGAAATGACGAATATCCATGCCGACTGGGTCGAAGATAAAACCTGCTACGCCGTTATCTGTGTCATACAGCGCAAGATATTCATTTTCCACGCGCCATGCACGAATAGTCGAAGGATTAAACTGCTTACGCCACTGTTTGGCCTCAATAATATTCGCTGTGGCAATCTCCGCTGCCCCCGCAGCACTAACCGAAACTAACCCGTTAGGCGATGCATACAACGCAAATCCATCCATCGTTACCATGCTTTCTCGCGATACGCAGGACAAAGCAATCAGAGAATGTGTTGATGTGATATTTGATGGTGTGATACCGGAGAAGATATAAGGGATGCCTTTCGTGCCGACAACTAATGTTGTGCCAACTGGAGCGATCGCTACAACATCATCCTGCGTGGTCTGCTTGTTGCTGTCTTTCCATGCGTAAGGCAAATAGGCTTCACTGAACATCACCTGATTGCCCTTAAATCCGGCTGCAATACCGTTGGACATCATGCACAAGCCAACCATGCCATCCGGTGGCATGTAATAATCGTAAGTCTCTAGGGAAGCGCTAAGCTGGGCATCTGACAGATCGTCAACAAACACGCCAACGGCAATATCCAGTTCGGCCACCAGTAAGAAATCAGCCGATTCACTACTTGTCGCAGATCGATAAACTCGACGTTTTGTGATGTTATTGTTTTGCTGACCAGGCGGTTGTAAACGTAGCTCAACCGAACTGCCAGAATATTTTATCGTCAACTCAGCAGAAGCTGGCCCCGGAGCCCCTTCCTCCCCATAGGCCGTCACATAGGTTTCTGTGTAGAAGCGTGTTTCATCATCCGTTGGATCGTCTTCTTCAACGTCAGCCGGTGGAGTGACGGTACCGATCACGATCGGATTAGCCGGTACCGGAACGCCGAGACGAAAAAATGCCGAGGGATAATTGCCGTTGCCGCCCGTCGCAATCTGTGCGGAAGTAACTTTCGGAAACTCACCATCCGTATAATAGACTCGCCCATAGTCATCATTGGCTACAGGGCTGCGAATCACATCGACAATCTTATTCCAGGCAAACCAAAAGTCGCCCCGATAGCGAAAAATGGTTTTCGGCTTGAATAAAAACGCCTTTTTCTGATCGGCATCATCGAGCATCGGCGTGATGACGCCATGCCGGAAATGACAATTCTCCGCCAATGTCGCGTTAGATTCAGGCAATAGGTGAGGTACAACGCGAGGCATTTCACCGCGCATCGTTGTGATATCAATAATCGCCATGGGTTATCCTGAAACAGAAAACAAAAAAGCCCCGCTTTTAAGGCGAGGCTTGGTATCTTTCTGGAATTTAGCGCGTATGGTATGTTATCGCAAGAGGTAACGCTGATTTATCAATAAACCATTCAACTTACCAATACTCTATTTATGAATAAATAACTTCTATATGGACTAAGACATGGAACTTTATAAGAACAGCAAAATGGACACACTCTATTACAATGATGCTCCGGCTTGTACCGATGAACAGTGTTCTGTTTCGATCAGTAATGGAATTATTGAAGTTTCTTACATCCGTGACGGTGAGAGAATCACATATGTCGGGCCTGAAAGATCACCTGGTCATTTTGAACTGACAGGGAACGATGGACGGAACAGTAAAGCAACTCTTCATCGGTTCGATGATGGAAAAGTTTTGGTTGGAAAATGGATGTACGATAACTATCGTGGTCTATGGCATATCGCTCTTAATAAATAGTATCATTGACTAGGTCGATACACTCGAAGATGCACTCAACGATGATGTGAGGCGCTATGATCCAACGGGAAAATATTTATAAATCGTTTTCACCGTCACACCACAAACATTAGCGATTTGCTGCCGTGTCGCGCCATTCTGCAACATTAACCGTGCATGCTCGATAACATCCGGTGTCATGACTGGACGCCTGCCACCTATCCTCCCCTGTTCTCTCGCCGCAGCTAATCCAGCGCGTGTGCGTTCAACGATTAATTCGCGTTCCATTTCTGCCAGTGCTGACATCACATGGAAGAAGAAGCGGCCGGCGGGAGTTGATGTGTCAATGCTATCAGTCAGTGATCGAAAATGAATGCCGCGTGATTGTAAATCTGAAACCATGGTTATGAGGTCGCGGACGCTACGCCCCAGCCGATCGAGTTTCCAGACTACTAACGTATCGCCACGTTTTAATCTGCGCATTGCACGCCGCAGCCCCGGTCGCTTGGCATTTTTGCCCGACGCCGTATCTTCAAATATCAGCTCACATTCTGCACGTTCTAATGCGTTTTTCTGTAAATCTAGGTTTTGATCCCCGGTAGATACTCGCGCATAGCCGATCAACATAATCTAACTCTCTGAAATGTCAGATTGTATTTTTATGTGATTGTTCGCGCAAACCTGGGTTTG